>NZ_JAIUKE010000081.1 GCF_020176795.1 Streptomyces sp. 8L | reverse complement strand
GGCGGGGGCCGGGCGGCGGCGACGTTCTCCGCGGCGGTCAGATGACGGCGTTCAGGAACTCGCGGGTGCGCTGGTGCCGTGGGTTGACCAACACCACGTCGGGCGGGCCCTGTTCGACGATGCGCCCGGCGTCGAGGAAGACGACGTCGTCGGCCACCTCGCGGGCGAATCCGGTCTCGTGCGTCACCACGATCAGTGTCGTGCCGCTGTCGGCCAAGGACTTGATGACGGCCAGCACCTCGCCGACGAGTTCGGGGTCGAGCGCGGACGTGGGCTCGTCGAAGAGGATCACACCGGGTTCCAGGGCGAGCGCCCTGGCGATGGCGACACGCTGCTGCTGGCCGCCCGAGAGCTGGCGGGGGTACGCGTCGGCCTTGTCGGCGAGGCCGACGCGGCCCAGCAGGGTCCTGGCCCAGTCCTGCGCGCCGGCCCGGGTCCTGCGCCCGGTGGCGACCGGGGCGGCGGCGACGTTCTCCGCGGCGGTCAGATGCGGAAAGAGGTTGAAGTTCTGGAAGACGAAGCCGATGCGGCCCCGCTGGGTGCGGATCGCGCGTTCGCCGAGCTCCCGCAGCCGGTCCCCCTGGCGGCGCACCCCGATGAGTTCGCCGTTCACCAGGACGTGTCCGGCGTCGAGTTTCTCCAGGTGGTTGATGGCGCGCAGCAGTGTGGACTTGCCACTGCCGGAGGGGCCGAGGACGACGGTGACCTGTCCGGCGGGCACGGTCAGGTCGACGCCGTCGAGTACGTGATGTGTGCCGTACCACTTGTGGGCGCCGCGGATCTCGACCGCGGCGGGTGCGGCAGTCGCCGTCGGGGCCACGGACGTTGTGGTCGTGTGCGCCGTGGTCGTGGTGTCGGGTGACGTGCCCGCGGCGGCGGGCGTGCTCTCGGTGTCGGTGTGCGCGCTCATGCGGCGGCTCCCAGGGCGATGCGGGCACGCAGGACGCGTACGGCGGTGCGCAGCCTGGCGAGCGGGGTGGGCGGCAGGGTGCGCAGGGCTCCACGTGCGAAGTGCCGTTCCACGTAGTACTGGACGACGGACACGGCGCTGGTGAGGATCACGTACCAGACGGTGGCCACGAGCAGCAGTGGTACGACGTCGCCCGGGAAGGTGCTGCCCATGTTCTGCACCTGGCCGAACAGGTCGAGCAGCGAGACGTAGAAGACCAGCGAGGTGCTCTTGACCAGGCCGATCAGCTGGTTCACGTAGGACGGCACGATGGCTCGCAGGGCCTGCGGCAGGACGATGCGGGTGAACTGGTAGCGCCGCGGGAGCCCGAGCGCGTCGGCCGCCTCGTGCTGTCCCTGGTCGACCGACAGCAGCCCGGCCCTGACGACCTCGGCCGCGTACGCCGCCTCGTTGAGGCTCAGCCCCACGACCGCGATGACGAGATCCGTCGCGAGGTGCGACTCGTCGAAGTGGAATCCGGGTCCGAACGGAACCCCGAGGCTCAGTGTCTTGTACAGCGCGGAGAAGTTGTAGAGGAACAGCAGCACGACAATGAGGGGGACCGAGCGGAACAACCAGATGTAGACCCAACTGACGGCCTTGAGCACGGGGTTGCGTGACAGGCGGCCGAGTGCCAGCAGGACCCCGCCCGCGAGCCCCAGCACCGCGCTGTACGCGGCGACCTTCAGTGTGATCAGCAGCCCGCCGAGGATCGAGGGCCGCAGGAACCAGTATTGGAACCTGTCCCACTGGTAGAACGGATTGGTCGCGAGGCCGTGCGCGACCTGGGCGGCCACCACCAGCACCACCAGGGTGGCGACCCATCGCCAGGGGCGCCGCAGCGGCAGCACACGCTGCGCCGCGAGCGGCGCGCCGGACTCGGGAGGCGTCGCGGAGACGGCCGGGGCGGGCGGCTCGAGAACAGGCGGGGAGGCGGGTGGCTCGCTCATGGAGGCTCCAGCGGAGTCGGGTCAAAGGATCGGATCAGCAGGAACGGAGGTACATCGGGGCGCCCGCCCGGTGGCCGCCACGGCCCGCGCAGGCGTGGCACTCGGACCGCCCTGCACACCGGGCGCGGGACGCGCCGGCGCCAGGGGACGCAGCGCTTCAAGACAGGGCCGCGGTGGGCACGTGCGCGCGGCGATCCGGCGACGTGTCCGTGGCAGCACGGTGTGGGGCGGCGCGGGACACACGGGTCATGGCCGCGGACCGCGCTATACCCGGGCGGCCCCAGACCACTGGCTAGCCGGGCGCTCGGCCGCCTGTCCCTCCAGCCGGATCACACTCCGGCAGGCACAGGTGGGGCGAGGGGATCGCCTGTACGGAGGGACTCCGGGTGGGGATTCCGTTGCCGCGGGCTCTGTGGCGGAACCGGCCTTGCGGCCGCCTCGGACGGCCGGGAGACGGCGGCAGGCGTCAGCGACAGTTCGCGGCGGGACAGCGCGGACAGAGGGCGCTGCTGACACGGAGCAGGTCGACACTGCGGTCCAGGACCGCGGAGAACCGGCCGTGGCAAAGCCACTTGGCCTCTTCCGCTCCTGCGCACATCGCTGTCACCGCCGACACTCTTCTTCGCCCCGTGAGGCGTCGCGTACCGCCGGCAGGGCACCGGTGGCGCCCTCAGTTAGGCACGGCGGCGCGGCCGGTGTCAACGCTGGAGCCGTCCGTCCCACTCGTCAGGACGGCGGTTGACGGGATGCGGCGCGGGTGGTCGACTGGCTCCATGCAGAAGCGAGTTGCGCTGGTCACCCGCGGGCACATCGACTTCGGTCGTGTGTGGTCCGCCTCGTGTCGCGCCTGACGGCCTCCCGCCCCGCTTCCCCCGGCACCTCACCCTCGCCCCGTCCTCGCATGCCGCATCCGCGTGCGGCACCCGCTCGCCGCCCAGCATGCGTACCGGTATGCCCGTACCGGCCTACGGGCGTACCGGTGTACCGGCTCACCGGCGTTCGCCGTCCGTGATGCGGGTGCGCGGGCCCGTCCCGGGTGGGAGCCTTCCGCGGGCCGTGCCCGTGCGTCCCTGAGGCACCGGGCTCACCGTGCCCTGTCGCCCGAACACCGCTTCTGCCACCGCGTGTTCCGCACGCACGGCCACCAGGAAGGCGTTCCGTCATGACTGCTGTCCCCTCCGCCGTCGCAGGCTCTCCGGACGCCACCTGGCTGCGTACGGTCGTCTCCGACCCGCTGGTGGCCCCGATGCTGCGCCAGCTCGGCGACGAGTACTCCACCCGCTACGGCAAGGACGCCCATGCCGAGATGGCCCGGTATCCGAGTGAGGAGTTCGAACCCCCTGACGGTGTACTGCTGTTGCTCCTTGAGGCGGGTGCGGGGGTGGCGGGCGGCGCGTACCGCCGCTACGACGGGACGACCGCCGAACTGAAGCGCATCTGGACCCACCCGGCACACCGCAGGCGGGGGCTGGCCCGGCGTGTCGTCGCCGAGTTGGAGCGGATCGCCGCCGCGTCCGGGTACCGGAGCGTGTACCTGACCACGGGCCCGCGCCAGCCGGAGGCCCGCGCGCTCTATCTGGCCGCCGGTTACCGGCCGTTGTTCGACCTGTCGGCGGACCCCGAGACCATCGGGCCCCTGCCGTTCAGGAAGGACCTCTGACCGCTGTCGTGCCCCACCCTCCCCCGCGGGGCACAGGTGGGACCGGTGGGGCGCGCGGGCGAGAACCGCCGCCCCGGCTGCCCTCCGGCGAAAGGCGTGTGTGAAGGGGGGTCCACCGGGAAAGAGGTTCCGACGGTCGTGCGCGCCATTCGGCACGGCCGGCCGACGACGCCGTACGAGCGAAGGGTTCCCCGACGACATGAGCGACAGGGCCCCGGCCGGCGAGCCGCACACGGACCGGAAGGCTGCGTTCGGGCCACCCGGCGGCGCCCGGGGACTGCCCGTGCGCCAGTTGGCGGCCGCGTCCGTCGGCAATGCGGCGGAGTGGTACGACTGGTACGCGTACTCCTTCCTCGCGGTGTACTTCGCGGACCGGGTGTTCCCCAAGGGCTCGGGAAGCTCCCTCGTCCCGCTGCTGTCCGCGTTCGCCGTGTTCGCCGTCGGCTTCTTCATGCGGCCCGTCGGCGGCCTGCTGATGGGAGCCGTCGCGGACAGGCGGGGCCGCCGCGCCGCGCTCACCCTGACCATCCTGCTGATGGGCGGCGGCAGCCTGCTCGTCGGTGTGACACCCACCTACGCGGCGGCCGGGGTCCTCTCGCCCGTCGTCCTCGTCCTCGCACGGCTCGTGCAAGGCCTCTCCGTCGGCGGGGAGTTCGCCGCTTCGACGACGTTCCTCGTCGAGTCGGCGGGGCCCGGCAGGCGGGGGCTGTTCTCCAGTTTCCAGTATGTCTCCACCACCTGCGGCCAGTTGATCGCCTCGGGCATCGCGGCACTGCTCGCACACAATCTGACGGATGGTCAGATGACGTCGTGGGGATGGCGTGTTCCGTTCCTGTTCGGCGCCGTCATCGCACTGGTCGGCTTCTGGATACGGCAGGGGGCCGTCGAGACCCGGGGCCCGGCCGAACCGGGCGCCGCGCGGCCCGGGCTGTTCGAGGCGCTGCGCCACCATCCGCGGGCCTCCCTGCTGATCTGCGGCATCACGGCGGGCGGCACGATCGCCTATTACACGTGGACGACGTACCTTCCCACGTACGCCACGGTCAACGCGGGCTTCGACAAGGGCGACGCGCTCACGGTCGGCACGATCTCGCTCGCCTTCTTCGCCGTGCTCCAGCCGCTCGGCGGCATGCTGTCGGACCGGGTGGGCCGCAAGCCGCCCCTCATCGCCTTCGCGGTGGGGTTCGCCGTGCTCGCGGTCCCCCTGCTGCACCTGATCACCAGCGCCTTCTGGTCGCTCCTGCTGGTGCAGTGCGGCGGCATGGTGCTGCTCACCGGATACACGGCGGTCGCGGCGGCCGTCAACGCGGAGGTCTTCCCCGCGCGGGTACGGGCGGCCGGCATCGGGTTCCCGTACTCCCTCACCGTGGCGCTCTTCGGTGGCACGGCGCCGTACGTGGGCACGTGGTTCGGCGAGGCCGGCCACGCCGGCTGGTTCCCCTGGTACGTGGCGGTGCTCTGCCTGCTGTCCGCCGCGGTCTATGTGAAGCTGCCGGAGACGGCGCACCGCACCCTGGAGCGCTGAGGCCCCGGGACCGGCCCCGACGCGGGCCCCTGCGGGCCGCCCTGCGGCTCACGGTCGGCCGGAGGGCTGCCCGACCCTCCCGGCAGGGCTCAAAAACCGGCGGTGGGGCCGGAGTCGTCCAGGTCGCCCTTGCGCAGGCGGTACACCTGAAGGGTCAGGCCGTAGTACTTGTCGGTCTCCCCGACCCACTCCATCCCGACCCGGCGGGCGGTCGCCGCACCGCGCTCGTTGCGGGGCCGGACGACGGCGAACACCTCGTCCGCGTCCGACCGGAAGGCGTGGTGCGCGACAGCGTGGCCCGCCTCCGCCGCGTAGCCCCTGCCCCAGGCGCCGGGCGCCAGCTGCCAGCCGATCTCCAGATCGCGGTTGTCCGGCGGGAGCGGCAGCAGGGCGACCCCACCGACGGTCTCGCCCGTCGCACGCAGCTCGATCGCCCACCGGCCCTGGGGCGGCTCCAGCGCCTCGGACTCGTCCGCCCACTGATCGATGAGCACCCGCATCGCGGCGGCGTCCGGCACCCGCTCCAGCGCGGGGGCGAGCCACCGCGACACCTCACCGGCGCCGTAGACCGCCAGAGCGGCTTCCGTGTCCGCTCCCGTCCAGGGACGGAGAAGGAGACGTCGTGTTGCAATCCGTCCACCTTTGATGGTGATTGGATGAATATCGTCCGCCATGAGGTGACGGTACCTCAGCGATCAAGGCGAGGCGGTCACCGCGCCCGCCGGTGCCGCCGGACGGCGACACCGGGTTCGGCACCCGCCTGCCGCGCCGGCCAGCCACGGCCGGCCACCCGGCCACCCGGCCACCCGCGGTCGATGCCCCGGACGCGCGGCGTGGCCGGCTTGCGGTCCCCGGTGCCACCCGTGAAGGTCACAGAAGCCGATGAGGGAGGCCCCATGACGGGATACACCCCGGACCACCCGGGAATGATCGTTCCGGTCGGACACGTGGAACCCGTGCCCCGCCGCCTGCGCGGGTTCGTGGCGGGCCGCCCCGTCTTCGACACCGTACGGGCGCGGTACGTATGGCTCTGGCCCGGCTACCCGCAGTTCTGCGTCCCCCGCGAAGACATCACCGCCGGGGCCCTGGTCGACGAGGGCCGCTCCCTGGCCCTGGCTGTCGGGCCGGCAACGCGCCACACGCTGAGCACCGGCGGGGTCGAGCGCCCGGGCGCGGCCTGGGTCTGGGCGGATGGCGCGCCGGAGGCCATCGTGGGCTTCGTCAGCTTCCGGTGGGAGTCGGTGGACGCCTGGTTCGAAGAGGACGAACAGGTATTCGTACATCCGAGGAGTCCGTACACCCGAGTCGACGCGCTGCGCTCGGGGCGGGCGGTGCGGGTCGAGGTGGACGGCACGGTCGTGGCCGACGCACCCTCGTCCGTGACCGTCTTCGAGACGGGCCTGCCGACGCGCTACTACCTTGACCGCGTCCACGTCGACTGGACCCGCATGGTGCCCACCGACACCGTCACCAGCTGCCCCTACAAGGGCACCACGAGCGGCTACTGGTCAGTCCGCACCGAGACCGGGACGCACCCCGACCTCGCGTGGGCCTACGACTTCCCGACGCGCCAGCTCTCCCCGGTCGCGGGGCTGGTGGCGTTCTACAACGAGCACGTCGACCTCTTCGTCGACGGCCGGGAGCTGACCCGGCCGGCGCCCGTCAGCAGAGCCGCGTGGGAGAAGGAGCGGCGGGACGCGGAGTCCTGAGGCCGCGGCGCGCGGGGCCGGTGCGGCACCGGCGCAGCGCGGCCTGTCCGTCCCTGCACGTACACCCGGAGCCGGGCGCGCACCGGAACCACGCCTACGGCATGAGCGAGGACGAGCGGGCGTCCGACGGCTTCGACGGCCCGACCACGGCGTCCACTGTGGGCGGGATGTCCGCCCGCACCAGCACCCAGAGCAACATCTACTTCGACATCGACGACTCCGTGGCGCACGCCGGGTACTACACGGCCGCGTTCACCGTCTCCTACTACGACCACGGCACAGGCTCCTTCGCCGTGCAGTACGACGACGGGAGCGACGACCCGTACGAGGCGGCCCCCTCCATCCCGCTGACCGGCACGGACGCCTGGAAGACCGCGACCGTGAACGTCCCGGACGCCTCCTTCGGCGGCGGCCAGCACTCCGCCCCCCACTTCCGTATCCGCAATGGCGGGGGCCAGGTGACGGTCCACAGCGTGGCGGTGAGAGTCGGCGGAGCGGGCATGCCCGACCTGAGCGACTTCCCGCCGCCGGTGAAGATCACCTCCCCGGCCGGCGGAGCGGCCGTCACGGGCGCCTTCGCCGTCCGGGGAACGGCCGAGCCGGGCGCCCGGGTGACCGTACGGGCGGACGACGCCGACCTGTGCGCCGCCTCGGCCTCCGACGACGGGACATGGACGTGCACCGCGTCCGCAGCGCCCGCCGCCGGGCAGCACGCCCTCACCGCGAGCGCAGAGGACGCCACCTCGACCCCGGCGCGGTCCGACCCGGTGACGGTCACCGTCACCTGACGTCCCGGCCCGGCGTGCGCCTGCCCCCCCCGGGGGCGCCCCCCCCGCGTCCGGCTGTCCCCGGTCCGCTCCGCGCCCCGCGCCCCCGCAGGAACCCGGTCGTGGTGGCCGCTGGGACCGGTCAAGGACGCCGGTCCCGGATGGTCCCCGAGGACGACGAGCCGGGCGCCGCGGCCCGCCGCAAGGCCCGCCTGGACGACCTGGCCGGCTCCGGGCTCACCTCGGACGCCGAGGTCTTCACGGGGACCCGGAGCAACTCGCCGACCTGCTGCTCGACTGGCAGGCCGTCGGCCTCGACGGCTTCCGTCTGCGCCCCGGCGCACTGCCCCACGACCTCACCGCGATCACCCGGGGCCTCGTTCCGGCGTTGCAACGACGCGGTGTGTTCCGCACCGCTTACGAGTTCACGACCCTGCGCGGCCACCTGGCCCTGGCCCGGCCCGAAAGCCGCTACGCGCCTTCGTGCCCCGTCCGGTCCGGGGCCCCGGAGCGGACGGGGCACGAAGGCGCGAGTGCGCCGGCCGCGAGGCGTGGACCACGGGCTGCGCGCCGGCCCGGCCCGATGGGTGCCGGCGGGCAGGGCTTCGGGGTGCGCGCGCAAAGCAGTGACCGGGGCAGCGAAAAGACACCTGACAGCCCGCACATCGGGGCCGCGCGCAAGGGACGGGTGACGGCGGTCGTCGGCGTGCCCGGTCCGCCCGTCCCGAACTCGGCCCGGTACTGGGCGAGGTCATCGGCAACGCCGTCTCGTGGCGCCGGATCGTCCGGCAACTCCGTTTCCTCCCAGCCGCGTTCACCCGGGCAGCGTGGGCCGCGTGGTGGGGAAAACCCGACCTTCAGGTCTCGACCTGGCTGTCATGACCCGGTGAGCAGATCCGGCTGCAATGGATGAGTGCTGACCTATCTGGCTCAACAACGTTCGGACAAACGGGCATTGTGGTGCGCGGGCTGGCTCGTGGCCGCCGTGTGGGCCGCTGTGTTCCCCCTGATCACGGCACCGCGACCGCACCGCCTGTGGGGCATGTGCGCGTGCATCGGCTATCTCTGCGCGGCCGTTGCCGCCCGCTCGTCGCACCCGCGCGGGCGGACCGTCTCCGTCTGGCTGGCCCTCGGCGGGGCTGTCGTCGTGCCCCTCGTGCTGCTGGTACTGACGGGCCAGGCACAGAGCGAGGTCGGGGTGATCGAGCGCTCCGGGCTGCTGACGCTCCATCAGGCCACGCCCTATGTGGCCGCTCCCCACACGGTGGCGGAGGTCACGCCGTACCTCCCGGGCATGGCCGTCTTCGGACTGCCGCATGCGGTTCTCGGTGGCGGGCTGCTCGGGTGGCTGGGCGATGCCCGGTTGTGGTGTGCCGCGGCGTTCCTCGGCTCTCTGTGGGGAGCACGCCGTGTTCTCGGGCGGAGCGGAGGCGGAGGGCTCGCCATCGGCGCGCTGATCGCGTCGCCCGTCGTAGCGCTCCCGCTGTGTGTCAGCGGCATCGATCTCCCGATGACCGGACTGCTGTGTCTGGCGCTCGCGTGCGCGGACCGGCGGCGGCCGGTTGCCGCCGGTCTCGCGCTCGCCGTGGCCTGCGCCCTGAAGTGGACGGCGTGGCCCGCCGTCGCGGTCGTCGTGGTCCTTCTCGGCCACCGTGCGGGGACGCGTGCCGCGGTGCGTGCCGCGGGTGCGGCGGTGGGAGGCGCGGCTGCGCTGGTGCTGCCCAGTGCCCTGTTGTCGCCTGGCCCCCTGGTGCAGCAGGTGTTCGCCTTCCCCACCGGGCGCGGCCCGTGGGCGACCCCGGCGGCGAGCCCGCTGCCCGGCCGGCTGCTCGCCGACCTGGGGCCCGGTGGCTGGTACGTGGCGATGGCCCTGCTGCTGGCCGGCGGGGCTGCCGTCGCCCTCTCTCTCGTCGTACGGCCGCCGCGCGACCTCGTGGCGGCGGCCGACCGGCTCGCGTTCGGGCTCTGTCTGGCCTTCCTCCTGGCGCCCGCCGGGCGGTTCGGGTATCTCGCCCTTCCGGTCTTCCTGTTCGCGTGGGCCCGACTGGTGCGCGCGGGTGCCCGCAGGTCGGACCCACCGGGAAGCCTCCTCGTGGTGGCGTCCCGCCCGAAGCTGCCGGTCGCGGTCGGAGGCGCCCGATGAGCGGGAACCGCACGGCCGTGGTCGCCGGCGCACTGGGCTGGGGCGCGCAGCGGCTGTCGTTCGTCGAGGAGGAAGTCGCCGGCCTCCGGCCGTTCGTACCGCGGGGAGCCGAGTGCCTGGACATAGGTGCCGAGTACGGTCTCTACACCTGGATGCTGTCCGCACTGGCCGGGCCGACCGGCCACATCCACAGCGTGGAGCCGCTGCCCGGCCCCAGCCACTGGCTGCACACCGCCGCGCGCCTGCTCGGGGCCCGCAATGTGACGGTGCACCGCACCGCTCTGGGCGAGCGGCCGGGACAGGGCACGCTCAGTCTGCCGGTGCGGCGGGGACTGCCGGTGCACGGCCGGGCGTACCTCACCGAGGGCACCGACGGTCCGGGGCCGAACGCCGAGTTCCACACGGCGCGAATCGTGCGGGCTCCCGTCCGCACCCTCGACCAGCTCGCCCGTCGGGTGGGCCTGGAGCGCCTGACGTTCATCAAGGCCGATGTCGAGGGCGCCGAACTCGCCGTACTGCGGGGCGGACCGGAGACTCTCCGGCGCTTCCGGCCCGTCCTTCTGCTGGAGATCGAGGACCGGCACCTGGCCAAGTACGGCGGGGATCCCGGTGAGGTGGTCGAGCATCTTCAGGGCCTCGGCTACGGAGCGCACCGGCACCGGAACGGGCGCTGGGTGTCCGTCCCACGCGTCACGGACGACTGCCGGAACTACCTCTTCACCACCTGACCGCCCTTCCCCCAGTGAGGCAGCGACCACTCATGAGCACCACTCTGATCGTCACCAATGACTTCCCTCCGCGTCAGGGCGGCATCGAGACGTTCGTGCATGCGATGGCAACGCGCGTACCCGACAACGATGTGGTCGTGTACACATCCAGCGAACCGGGCGCCGCCGCCTACGACGCCACACTGCCCTTCCCGGTGGTCAGGGACCCGAGCCACACACTGCTGCCCACCTCCCGCGTGACCCGGCGCGCCTTGCAGATCGCCCGGACACACGCCTGCGACCGGGTCTGGTTCGGAGCCGCGGCGCCGCTCGCGGCGATGGCGCCCGCGCTGCGGCGCGGAGGGATACGGCGCATGGTCGCCACCACCCACGGACACGAGATCTGGTGGGCCCGGACCCCCGGGGCACGTCAGGTGATGCGGCGCATCGGCGAACACGTCGACGTCGTCACGTATCTGGGCGAGTACACACGGCGCCGCATCGCACCGGCGCTGGGGCCCAGGGCCGAACTCGCGCGCCTGGTGCCCGGCGTGGACGCGGCGGCGTTCCGGCCGGCGCCCGGTGCGGCCAGGCAGGTCCGCGAGCACCATGGGCTGGTGGGCCGGAAGGTCATCTTGTGCGTCTCCCGGCTGGTGACGCGAAAGGGCCAGGACACACTGATACGGGCGCTGCCGGGCATCCGGCGGACCGTGCCCGACGCCGTCCTGGTGATCGTCGGCGACGGCCCGGACGGTGCCCGGCTGCGCAAGCTCGCGGCCCGGCACGCCCACGGGCAGGTGGTCTTCGCCGGAGGGCTGGACCACGCCTCGACGGCCCTGTACTACTCGGCGGCCGATGTGTTCGCCATGCCGTGCCGGACGCGGAAGGCGGGGCTGGAGGCGGAGGGGCTGGGCATCGTGTTCCTGGAGGCCTCCGCCAGCGGGCTGCCCGTGGTCGTGGGTGACTCGGGCGGCGCCCCCGACACGGTCATCGACGGGGTGACGGGCACGGTGGTCGACGGCACGGACGTGGAGAGCGTCGTCGACGCCGTGTCGGCGGTCCTGCGCAACCCCGGAGGGGCCGAGGCCATGGGCGACGCCGGCCGCTCGTGGGTGGCGGAGCGCTGGTCCTGGGACGCCTCCGCCGAGCGTCTGACTCGGCTGCTGACCCCGGGCGCGGACCGGCTGCAGGCCGGGTCCGCCTCGGACTGAGACCGGCCCGGGGCCCCCCCCCGGGCCCCCGCCCCCCCCCCCCCCCCCCGCCGGGGGGCCGGCGGGGGGGGGGGGGGGGGGCCCCCCCCCCCCCCCCCCGCGCGGCCCCCCCCCCCCCCCCCCCCCCCCCCTCCGCCCCGCCTCCGGCTCAGGGCAACTGTTCCCGGCGGAGATGGGCGAGGACCGCCAGCACTCTGCGGTTGCCCTCGGCCGGGTCGAGTTCCAGCTTCATGAAGATGTTGCTGGAGTGCTTCACCACCGACGCCTCCGTGATGGTGAGCCGCTGCGCAATGGCCTGGTTGTTGAAGCCCTCCGCCATCAGGGCGAGCACCTCCCGCTCCCGGGGCGTGAGGCGCCGCAGCGGCTCGCCCGCGGTCCGCTGCTGCAACAGCACCCGCACCACCTCCGGGTCGATCACCGTCTGTCCGCCCGCCACCCGGTCCAGTGCGTCGAGGAAGTCCGTGACATCCCCAACCCGGTCCTTGAGCAGGTAACCGAGGCCTGCCGCCGTCGTCGAGCCGCCGCTGAGCAGATCGGTCGCGTAGGCGGTGGCGACGTACTGGGACAGCACCAGCACCGGCAGGTCCGGGTACCGGCCGCGCAGGTCCAGGGCCGCCCGCAGTCCCTCGTCCCGGAAGCCCGGCGGCATCCGCACGTCGGTGATGACCACGTCCGGCCGGTCGGTGTCCACGGCGCGGGCGAGTTCCTCGGCGTCACCGACGGCGGCGGTCACCTCGTGCCCGACACGCGTCAGCAGCTCCACCAGACCGGCACGCAACAGGACGGCGTCCTCGGCGAGCACTACGCGGAGCACGGGACCTCCGCTCGCAACTGCGTAGGTCCGCCCACGGGGCTGGTCACGATGAGTCTGCCTTTCAGGATGGCCATCCGGTCCGCCAGTCCCTGCAGACCGGCGCCCGCCGCCGGATCGGCGCCGCCGTGACCGTTGTCCGTGATCAGAAGTACGAGTTTGTCGTTCCTGAGGTTACCCACGACGGTCACCTCGTCGGCGCCGCTGTGCTTGGCCGCGTTCGTCAGCGCCTCGGTGATGGTGAAGTACGCGGTGGTCTCGACGGCGGTGGGCAGCCGGTGCGGCAGGTCCATGTGAACGGTCACCGGAACCGGGTTGCGCAGGGCGAGTTCGGCGACCGCGGCCGGCAGTCCGTGGTCGGTGAGGACCTGCGGGTGGATGTCGCGCACCAGGGAGCGCAGCTGGCCCAGGGCCTGACGCGCCTCTCCCCGGGCGCGGGTGATCAGCTGCCCGGCCGCGGAGTCGTGTCCGCGGAGTTCGAGTTCGACCAGTCCCAGTGTGATGGTGAGCGCGACGAGCTGCTGTTGGGCGCCGTCGTGCAGGTCCCGTTCGATGCGGCTGCGTTCGGCCTCGAACGCGTCGATCAACCGGGCCCGGGACCGGGTGAGTTCGATGACCCGGGTCTTGAGGTCCTCGTCGCGTGCCGACAGCACGAACTGTGCCACCCGGACCTGAGCGCCCGCCAGGAGTCCTCCCGCGTAGACCGAGACCACGAGTCCGAACAGTCCCACGGCACTGCCCGGCAGGGCCGCGACCGGGTCGGAGAGCGGCTGGCCGGGGATCAGCATCACCGTGTCCGGGGTGATCGCCCAGACGACGACGGGCGTCGCCGTCAGGATCACCGACAGCCCCAGCAGTGCGATGAAGCCGACCCCCGTGGTCGTGAAGACGACCCCCAGAATCAGCGTGTACCCCAGCTCCCGCCACGTGGCCCGCTCCCTCAGTCGGTTCCGTACCCACGGCAGGGCGCTCGTCCCCGGCAGGGAACCGTGCGGATCGAGCAGGGGGTCGGGTTCGACGAGCCGCAGCCGCCGGCGCTCCAGGGTGGCGACCGGGATGCCGAACACCGCCGCCGCCGCGAGGAAGACCAGGCCGATGCCCACCACCGACAGCCCGAGGCCGACGAAGACCAGGGCGGCGAACAGGAGCAGCGCGGCGAACCCCATGAACGTGCCGCTCAGCAGGAACGCCCAGCAGCGCAACGGCCAGGCGGAGAGGGCGAATCGCAGCGGGCGCCGTCGTATGGCCTCCCAGACGGCGACGGTCATGGTGCGTATCCCTCCGAGAGGCGGCGGCTCCAGCTGGTGCAGCAGAAACTGTAGCCGTCCCGGAGCCCCGGTGGATGGTAGGGAAAACCCGCCCAACAAGACTCCCTGAAGCCCCACTGACCAGGGCCGTCGGGTCTGCTGCACTGGGAACATGTCACTGCTCACCGACATTCAGCTGCCCGCCGTCCAACTGTCCGGCGTCTCCAAGAGCTATCCGAGCACCGCGGGCCCCGTCCCCGTGCTCCGCGAGGTCAGCCTGGGCTTTCCGCAGCGGGCGATGACCGCGGTGATGGGTCCGTCCGGGTCCGGCAAGACCACCCTGCTGAACTGCGCCGCGGGACTGGACAAGCCCGACAGCGGCAAGGTGCTGCTCGGCGACACGGACCTCGCCGCCTGTGGAGAGCGGGAACTGACCACCGTGCGGCGCGACCGTATCGGCTTCGTCTTCCAACAGTTCAACCTGCTGCCGATGCTGACCGTGTTCGAGAACGTGGCGCTGCCCCTGCGTCTGCAACGCGGGCGGGTCAAACGCGACCGGGTCATGGAGGCGTTGCGCCAGGTGGGTCTGGAGGACAAGGCCGGACGGCGGCCCGCGCAGCTGTCCGGCGGCCAGCAGCAGCGCGTGGCGATCGCACGGACGCTGGTGGCCGAACCGGAGATCGTCTTCGCCGACGAGCCGACCGGCTCGCTGGACCGGCGCAGCGGTCGGCAGATCCTGGAGCTGCTGCGCGACACGGTCGACAGGGCGGGCCGTACGGTGGCGATGGTCACCCACGACCCGGCCGCCGCCGCGTGCGCGGACCGCGTGGTGTTCCTGTCCGACGGCAAGGTCGTCGGCCGGCTCGACCACCCGACGGCCGACGCGGTCGCCCACCAGCTGAGCCTGTGGGAGCAGTGATGTGGCGCATCTCGGTGCAGTCGGTGCGCCACCACTGGGCGCTGTTCGTCGGGACGTTCGTGGCGCTGGCGCTCGGTGTGGCGCTGATCGGGGTGTCCGCGTCGGCGCTGGCCGCCACCTGGGCGGTTCCCGCCTCACCAGCTGCGGGGAGCGCGACCGTGACCCTGACCGACGGCACCGGTGCGGCACACACCCTGTCCAACGGCGACCTGGACATGGGCGGCGTGCAGAGCGTCCTCGCGATGGCCGGGGTGGTGTCGGCGTTCGTCACGGTCTTCGTCATCGCCGGTACCTGTGCCTTCGGGATCGCTCTGCGCCGGCGCGACATGGGGCTGCTGCGCCTGGTGGGCGCGGGTGGTCCGCAGGTGCGCCGCATGGTGCTCGGGGAGTCCCTGGCCGTGGCGGTGACTGCCGCGCTGGTCGGCTGCGCGGTCGCGGCGGTGGCCGCGCCGGTCGCCGTGCGGGCGCTGAACGGAACCGGGCTGTCGCCGGTCGATCTGCGCCCGGGACCGCTCCTGTGGCCGTTGGTGTTCGCCGCAGGCAGTGGCCTGCTCATCGGCGTGCTCGGCATGCTGGCGGCATCGAAGCGGGCCGCCCGGGTACGGCCGACCGAGGCACTGCGTGAGGCGGACCTCGACGCCCGGACCATGACCGTCGGACGGACGCTGACGGGCGTGCTGATGCTGGTCGCCGGTGCAGTGATGGTGGCGATCGCACCGGGTGCCGGGGCCGAGGCGGCGACGCCGCTGGCCCTGTTCGGGACCATGGCCCTGGCCATCGCGGCCACCTTGTTCGGGCCGCTGTACCTGCCGCCTCTGCTGCGGGTGATGGCGCTCCCGCTGCGCTGGGCCGACCCGGTCGCAGGCCGGCTCGCCGCGGAGTCGGTGCGCACCTCGCGGCGGCGCACCGCGTCCCTGGTGGGGCCGGTGCTGGCGATCCTCGCGATCGTCGGCATCTTCACCTCGGTGCTGTCCACCACGGGCGCGGCGACCGAGGCGGACGACCGCGCGCGCACGGCCGGGCAGCTCGTCGTCGAGCCCGCCTCGGGCAGCGGCGGACTGTCGGAGAGCGCCCTCGGGCGGCTGCGAGCCGACCCGCGGGTGGCCGCGGTCTCCGCGCCCGCGTCGCTGGACGTCGGCGTGTCCGGCCCGGATTCGGTGTGGAAGCAGGAGGCGGCGGTCGCCGATCCCGTGGCGCTCGCCCGTACGCACCGGATCACCGTGGTGGACGGGACCCTCGGCCCGCTCGCTCCGGGAACGGTCGACGTGTCCCGCGAGTTCGCCGACTGGTACGGGCACCACACGGGCTCCACGGTCACCTACGGCCTGTTCGGCGGGAAGCCGGTCAAGGCACGGGTGGCCGCGGTACTGGACGGCGGGTCGGCTGTGCCCCCGCTGCTGCTGCCCTCCGGCACCCGGGGTACATCCCCCGCCCCGGGTCCGGAGCGCGCGGTCGTACTGCTCAGCGGGAAGGCAGCGGGCTCCCCCGCCGCGGCGGCCTCGGAACTCACCGAACGGCTGCGCGCGGACGGGGTGCGCGTGGTACCGACCGCGGACTGGTTCGGCCGGCAGGCGACCTCCCAGGACCGGCTCAACCGGCTGGTCCTCGGGGTCCTGACCGTGCCCGCCTCGCTCTACGCGCTGATCGCGGTGGCAAGCACCCTGGTGATGTCGTACAGTCGGCGCGGCCGGGAGGTCGCGGGGATGCGCATGCTCGGAATCAGTACGCGGCAGGTGCGCCGCATGGCGCTGTGGGAGACCCTCTCCACCACGCTGCTGGGGGTGCTGGTCGCCGCCGCGGTCGTGGGTCTCGGTCTTGACGCCTACCGGCCGTCACTGACCGTGTTCGGCGGGACACCCCCCTGGAGCGTGCCCTGGGCCATGCTCGGAACACTCACGGGCGCCTGCGTCCTCGTGGGTGTGGTGGTGAGCCTCTCGGCGACGGGGCGCCTGCTGCAACGCGTGAGCGCAGGCACGGTCACTTCACGCCAGTAGCACTCCCCGCAGGGCGAATTGGCGACGAGCCACGTAGCGTCAGCCATCGCGCCGCGCCTATGCTGGTGCCCGACTCAGTTCCACTTTCCCTGCACCATTCGGCGGCGCCTGTCCGTCAGGTGGCTGGCACGACCTAACGAGCAGGAGTCTTCATGCGCGTCGTGATCGCCGAGGATTCTGCACTCCTGCGAGCAGGAATGGCAAGGCTGCTGGCGGACGAGGGGATTGAGGTCGTCGCGTCACTGGGTGACACCACGCACGTACTGGAAGTCGTTCAGCACACGCGACCGCACGTGGTCATCATGGATGTCCGTATGCCGCCGACGCACACGGACGAGGGGATTCGGGCCGCTCTCGAAATCCAGAAGCTCGGGACCGGCGCCGCGGTCCTGCTGCTGTCCCAGTACGTGGAACCGACGTACGCGGAGGAGCTGGTCCGGCACGCCCCGGCCGGGACGGGTTACCTGTTGAAACAGCGGGTGGGGGACTTCGAGGAATTCCTTTCCGCTCTGCATCGCGTGCGGCGCGGGGAGACCGTCCTGGACTCCGACATCTTCAAGCAGTTCGTCGGCAGCCCTCGCGAGAAACGGGCCACCGAGTTGCTGACGCCCCGCGAACGCCAGGTGCTCGAACTCATGGCGACGGGGCTGACGAACAACGGCATCGTCAATCGCCTCCGTATATCCGAGCGCGCCGTGGAGAAGCATGTCACCGCGATCCTCAGCAAGTTGCGCATTCCGAACTCGGACGAGACACACAGACGGGTGCTGGCGGTACTGAATTATCTACGGGGGATGGAAAGGCTTCAAGGCAGAGCTGAATGATACCTGACGGTCCCTGATCCCGTGACATTTCCAACTCCTTATCGCGTGGCCGCCGGCCTCATCTACCTCTCCGTCGGCAGTCTGGTGGGTCTGTTGCTGGCCCCCTTGCTGCTGGCGTCGCTGGTGCTGCGCGCCGTTTCCTGGATCCTGCTCGTCGGGCTGCCTGCGGCGCTCGCTCTCGGTGCCCGGACGGTGGCCGCGGCGGCCCGGTGGGGAGCCGGCACCCGCCGCCGCCGGCCGAACAGTCCGCTGCGCGAGGTGCTGTGGCAGCTGCCGGTCCGGATGGCACGCCTGCGCGACGGCCTGTCGTTCAGCCTGCCGATGCTGCGGGCCGTCGCCGATCTGGAGCGGCTGCTCGCGCACTCCGTCGTGGGCGAACCGGGGCAGGCGGACGGCCCGTACCGCAGCGCGGCCGAGGAGCGGGAGTGGGAGTACCGGTCCGCGGAGGCGAGCTGGAACGACCTCGGGTACCTCGGCCTGCTGCTGCTCGGCACCGTGTGGCTGCTGCCGCTGGCCGCCCTGGCGGTTCCCGTGATCACGTTCGTCGTCGCCCTGCCCGTCGGCCCGCCCCAGCAACTGGCTTTCGGGCCCGGGAACACCCTGTTGGTGACAGGCCCGGTCACCCGCCTGTCGGTCGCCGTCTCTTCCGTGGCGTTCTTCTCCGTACTCATGGGGCTGTTGTTCTGGATGGGCAGGATGCGTGCCCGGATGGTGCGCCGCATTCTGAGCCGTATCGACGAGACGGAAGCGCAGCGGAAGGAAGAGGCGGCCGAGCGCCAGCGCATCGCGGCCCTGCGCGTGAACGACGCCGACTACCGCCGCCTGGAAAGGGATCTGCATGACGGTGCGCAGGCCCGGCTGGCCGTCCTGCTCATGCGTCTCTCCCAGGCCCAGCACCGCCGCAAGAACGATTCCGGTTATCTTTCCACGCTCGTCGACGAAACCCATGAGGAAATCAGCAAGGCCCTGGACGAGATACGTGATCTGGTGCGCGGGATCCAGCCGCCCATCCTGAGCGACCGCGGCCTCGACGCGGCTGTCACGGCATTGACGGAACGTTTCCACGTGCCCGTCACGGTGACCAGTGGTCTCGATCGGCGCCCGGATGTGAACGTGGAGTCGACGGCTTATTACATTGTCGCCGAATGCCTGGCCAATACCGTGAAGCATTCTTCTGCCACGCACATCCACGTCAGCCTGGAGGAGCACGAGAGTTATCTCGTCGTCTCGGTGACGGACGACGGCGCCGGCGGCGCCTCCGTAACGGCCGGCACGGGGCTGCGCGGGCTGGAGGACCGGGCCGTCGCGCTCGGCGGGCGCTTGGACGTCAGCAGCCCGCCCGGCGGCCCGACCACGGTGACGGCCACTCTCCCGTGGTCGACGCATGCCTTCTGAGCTGCGTTCTTTCCTCACGCTGAAAGACCTTGCCCTCCAACGAACATCTGATCGACCATGGGTTGGTACGGCTAGCCGCACCCCTCATGGTGCGGGTAGCCGTACCCGAGGAGTTCAACAAGGGGGAGACGTGGAACTGGGTCTCGTGTCAGCGAGATTGCGTGAAATGACGCACGATCACTCTGTGCCCGGGGCTCAGTTGACGGTCTGCCATGCGGGCAGCACCCTCTCGGCGGTCTCCGGTGTCACCCGCGTCGGCATGACGGATCCGGTAACCGCAGAAACCGCTTTCGCGTTCGGCTCGGTCACCAAGGTCTTCACGGCCACGCTGGTGGCCCAGCTCGTTTCCGAAGGCGATCTGGAATGGGACGACCCGGTCGACGAGTACGTGGCCGAGTTCGACGGAGCCATGGACGAGGCTTTCTCCTCCGTCACCCTTCGGAACCTGCTCAGCCACACCGCCGGGCTGGTCGCCGACCACGAGCTGGAGGATTTCGACGAAGCCTCTCTCGCGCGTTACGCGGCGGGCATCGCGTCCACCCGGATCCTCCACGAACCAGGCCATTGCTTCTCGTACTCGAATTCGGGATACAACGTCCTGGGCCGCGTCATCGAGGCGGTCACCGGCATGAAGTGGCAGGCCGTCCTGGAGAACCGGCTCCTCCGGCCGCTCGGCATCGATCCGGTCTTCGTCCACGGACCCCTCGGGCAGCGCGCCCTCGCCGACGGTCACGCCGTCCGGCCAGGAGACCGGCGCACGGCCCGCCCTGTCGGCCTCTTCCTCCCCCGCAGTTGGGCCCCGGCGAGCGGGCTCGCCGGCAGCGCCGACGACCTGGTCGCCCTCGCCACGCTGCACCTGGGCAGCCATCCGGACTCCGGTGCGCTGCTGCCGGCGAAACAGCGCACCGAGATGGCTGCCAGGACGCCCGGCGCCGACGCCTTCGGCATGGCCGACGGATGGGGTCTCGGCCTGGCCCACTACGCCTCCCCCGACGGGCCCTGGCTCGGGCACGACGGAACCGTCGACGGCGGCACCGCCCACGTGCGGTGGCAGCCCGCCGGCGACACGGCCGTCGCCCTGACCACGAATGCCACGACCGGTACCCTGATGTGGTCGGATCTCGTCGGCACACTGCGCGAACTCGGTCTCCCTGTCGGTGACTACCACCCCGGGGCCCCCGGCACGCCGGCTCTCACCTCCGCCCTCGAAGGCTTTACCGGTGACTACCGCAACGGCGACACCGCCTTCTCCGTGCGCCTCCACCGTGAGGACACACTGCGCCTGACGGACGCCACCGGGCTCACGGCCGACCTGGCCCTCCATGACGACCTGGGCTTCACCGCCCGGCGGACGGACACCGACACCGCGCCCTACACCGGCCGGTTCGTCACCGACCCCGCCACCGGCGACGTCACCCTCATGCAGCTCGGCGGCCGTTCCGCCCGGCGGACGACGACGCTCTGACACACCGCCACACCGCACACCGACGCCGGTCGAGGGCCTACGTCGTGCACTCCCCCTGCGCTGCATCTTTCCGTTTTCTCCCTGCCGGCTTCCGGACCCCTGCCCTGGCACTCTGCGCCGGAAGCCGCCTTTCCTGGAGGTACAGACGTGGCTCGCGCCGACGTTCCGGTGAACCGGTCAGTCCCGGACCGGACCAAGTTCTGGCGGGACCGGCTCGACGGCGTCCTGCCCCTGGAGCTGCCGGCCGCCCCGCCGCGCCCGGTCGCCCGGGCGGCCCCCCCCCCCCCCCCCCCCGGCCGCCCCCCCCCCCGCGCGGCCCGCGGCCCGGCCCGCGCCCCCCCCCGGCCCCGGCCCCCCGCCCCCCCCCGTGGGGGGGGGGGCCGGGGGGGGGGGGGCGCCCCCCGGGGGGGGGCCGGCCCCCCCCCCCGCGCCGGGGGGGGGGGGCGGCCGCGACCGCCACCCACGAGTGCGCGCTCGCGGCCGGCGCGGCCTCGGCCCTGGCCGGCCTCGCGCACGGTCACGGCACCTCTCCCACCGCGGTGCTCGCGGCGTCCGCTACCGCGGTGCTCGCCCGCTACTCCGGGCAGGAGGACATCGCCCTCGGCACGGTCTCGCCGCGCACCGGCCACACCGTCGTCCTGCGTACCGAGGCCGACACGGCGGCACCCTTCAGCAGTCTCCTCGGTGACACGGCCCGCGTACTGGACGAGGCGCTGGCGCACGACGGTGTCCCGTTCGCCGAACTCGTCGACGCGCTCGCGCCCCAGCGCGATACCAGTGTCACTCCCTACATCCAGGCCATGGTCACCGTGGTCGACGAACTTCCCCCAGGCCAGCAGGACTTCGATCCGCTCGATCTTTCCGTGGAGATCAACACAGCCGGACTTCGCATCCGTGTCCGCTACAACACCTCCCTCTTCGACGAGGCAACCGTGTCCAGGCTCGCCGGGCACCTCGTGACCCTGCTCGACGGTGCCGCCGCCGATCCGGCGCTCCCGCTCAGCGCGCTCCCGCTGCTCACCGAGGACGAGTTCGCGCACGTCGTGCACGACTGGAACGACACCGCGCGGGACATGCCCACGGGCACCTTCCCCGAGCTGTACGGGGCCTGGGCCGCCGCGCGTCCCGACGCGACCGCCGTCATCGACGAGGACGGCCGGGTCACGTACCGCGAACTGGACGAGCGCGCCAACCAGATCGCCCACCACCTCATCGAACGGGGCGCTGAACGCGACCAGTTGATCGGTCTCTGCGTCGAGCGCGGCGCTTCCATGGCCGCCGGCCTGCTCGGCATCATGAAGGCCGGCGCCGCCTATCTGCCGCTCGACCCTGCCTACCCCGTCGACCGGCTCGCCTACATGCTCCAGGACTCGGACGCCCGCATCGTCGTGACCCAGAGCGGGCTGCGCGACCGGCTGCCGGACACCGACGTCGTCGTCGATCTCATCGAGGACAGGGCCGCGGTGGCAGCCCAGCCGGTCTCCGCCCCGGACACGGCGCCGGTACCCGACGACCTCGCGTACGCCATCTACACCTCCGGCTCCACGGGCCGCCCGAAGGGTGTGCTCGTCTCCCACGCCGGCATCGGCAACCTGGCCGCCGCGCAGGCCGAGGCGTTCGAGGTCACTCCCGACAGCCGGGTCCTGCAGTTCGCCTCCGCCAGTTTCGACGCGGCGTTCTGGGAGGTGTGCATGGGCCTGCTGAACGGCGCCGCACTCGTCATGGGCTCCAAGGAGACCCTCGCTCCCGGCGAGCCGCTGGCCGCCTACGCCGCCGCGCACGGTGTCACCCACGCCACCCTGACCCCCGCGACCGTGGCCGTCCTCCCGGAGGGCCGCGGCCTGCCCGCCGGGGCGACGCTCGTCGTCGCCGGTGAGGCCAGCACGGCGGACCTGGTCGCCCGCTGGTCCCGGGGACGGCGCATGATCAACGCCTACGGGCCGACGGAGACGACCGTCTGCGCCACCATGAGCACTCCGCTGAGCGGCGCGACCGTTCCGCCGATCGGCACCCCCATCCCCAACTTCCGGGTGTACGTCCTCGACGACGCCCTGCGCCCGGCCCCCGCAGGGGTACGCGGCGAGCTGTACATCGCCGGCGCGGGTCTCGCGCGGGGATACCACGGACGGCCCGGTCTCACCGCGGAACGCTTCGTCGCCAACCCCTACGGCGTCCCCGGGGAGCGGATGTACGGCTCCGGCGACATCGCCCGCCGGCGCGCCGACGGCACGCTGGAGTACCTGGGCCGCGCCGACGACCAGGTCAAGGTCCGCGGCTTCCGCATCGAACTGGGCGAGATCGAGAGCACCCTCGCGCTCCATCCCGAGATCGCCCAGGCGGTCGTCGTCATCCAGAACACCAACCTGGTGGCGTACGTCTCCCCGTCCGGTGAGCACCACCCGTCCCCGGAGGCGCTGGGCGCCCACCTGGCCGACGTGCTGCCCGCCCACATGGTGCCCGCCACGATCGTGGTCCTCCCCACCCTGCCGCTCACCGCGAACGGCAAGGTCGACCGCAAGGCCCTGCCCGATCCCGCCACCCTGCGGGACGCCGCTGGCGCCGGCCGCGAGGCCCCTCGCAACGCCGTCGAGGAGACTCTCGCCGGTGTCTGGTCCGAGGTCCTCGGCATCGAGGACATCGGTGTCCACGACGACTTCTTCGCCTTCGGCGGCAACTCGATCCTCGCCGTTCGCGCCGTCTCCCGGATGCGCTCGGCGCTGGGTCTCGCCCTGCCCCCGCGCGTGCTGTTCGACAGCCCGACGATCGCGGAACTCGCGGCCTCCGTCACGCCCTCGGAGTCGACGGGCGAGACCCCCATCCCGACCGTGCCCCGCGACGGGGTCCTGCCGATGTCGCACGGCCAGCAACGCCTCTGGTTCCTCCAGGACTTCGAGCCGGAGAGCACCGAGTACCACACCGCCACCGGCCTGCGCCTGACCGGCGCGCTCGACGTGGAGGCCCTCGGTGCCGCCGTGCGGGACCTGACCGCCCGGCACGAGTCGCTCCGCACCACCTTCGGCGTCGTCGGCGGCCAGGGCATCCAGGTCGTCCATCCCCAGCTCGCACCCGACTGGCGTACCGAGGACCTCACCGGCATCGCCGAGGACCTCCGCGAGGACCGGCTGCGGGAACTCGCACGCACCGAGACGAACCGCCCGTACGACCTGACGACCGGGCCGCTGGTGCGCGTCCTGCTCGTCCGGGTGGGCGACGACGAGCACGTGTGCGTGCTCGGCATGCACCACATCGTCACGGACGGCTGGTCGCTGGGCGTCGTCACCCGCGAACTCGGCGAGCTGTACGCGGCCCGCGCCGAGGGGCGCGCGCACCGGCTGCCCCCCACCCCGGTGCAGTACCCGGACTTCGCCGCCTGGCAGCGCGGCCGTCTCGAAGGCGGCGGCCTGCTCGACCGCCACCTGGACCGGTGGCGCGAACGCCTCACCGGGATCACCCCGCTGGAGCTGCCCACGGACCGGCCGCACCCGGCGGTGCGCTCCTCCGCCGGCGCCGTCCACACGTTCCCGGTTCCCTCCGCCACCGTCGTCGCGCTCAAGGAGCTGGCGCACCGGCAGGGCGCGACCCTCTTCATGGCGCTGACCGCCGCCGTGAAGGCGGTCTTCGCCCGCTGGTCCGGACAGCAGGACATCGCGGTCGGCACCGCTTCGTCGGGCCGGGACCGGAGTGACCTGGAGGACCTCGTCGGCTTCCTGGTCAACACGGTCGTCCTGCGCACCCAGGTCGACCCCGACCTGTCGTACGAAGGGCTGCTCGCGCGGGTCAAGGAGACCGCTCTCGACGCCTTCGCCCACGAGGACGTGCCCTTCGAGCGCGTTGTCGACGCCGTCGGTGCCGCGCGCGACACGAGCCGCACTCCCCTCGTGCAGGCCATGGTCGTCCTGCAGAACGCCCCCGGCGACCGGGTCCGGCTGCCGGGCCTCGGCACGTCCGGCTACCAGGTGCCGCGCGAGGCCGCGCCGTTCGACCTGACCATCGAGTTCTTCGAGACCGAGGGAGAGCTGACCACCCAGGTCGGCTACAGCACCGCGCTGTTCGACGAGGCGACCGTCGCCCGGTTCGCCGGGCATCTGATCACCCTGCTGGCCGCCGCGACGGCGGAGCCCGGCCGGGCCCTCGCCACCCTGCCGATGCTGCCGGACGCCGAGTACGCACAGGTCCTGCGCGGCTGGAGCGGCGCCCGCGCCGAGACTCTGGCCGGCACCTTTCCGCAGCTGGTGGAGGCGAGTGCGCGCCGCCGTCCAGGGGCGCCCGCCGTGGAGGACACGCACAGCGTCCTCAGCTACCGGGAGCTGGACGAGCGGGCCAACCAGCTCGCCCACCACCTCCGTTCCCTCGGCGCGGGGACCGGCACGTTCGTCGGCCTGTGCGTCGAGCGCGGGGCGGAGACGATCGTCGGCCTTCTCGGCATCATGAAGTCCGGGGCCGCCTATCTGCCGCTGGACCCCGGCTATCCGGCCGACCGGCTCGCCTTCATGCTCAACGACTCGGGTGCCCGTGTCGTCGTCACCCGCACCGAGTCGGCCGGGCGTCTGCCGGACACCGGCGCCGTCGTCGTGGACCTGACCCGGGACGGCGGGACACTGTCCGCACTGCCCACCACCGCACCCGAGCACGGGCCGCGCCCGGACGACCTCGCTTACGTCATCTACACCTCGGGTTCCACCGGCACCCCCAAGGGCGTCCTCGTCCCGCACCGCGGGATCGGCAACCTCGCCTCCGCCGAGATCGAACGGCTCGACGTCACGGAGGACAGCCGCGTCCTCCAGTTCGCGTCCTCCTCCTTCGACGGCGCCATCATGGAGGTCCTGATGGCGCTGCCCGTCGGCGCGACACTCGTCCTGCCGCCGCACGGACCGCTCGTCGGTGAGGCCCTCCAGCGCTTCCTGGCCGAACGCCGCATCACGCACACCCTCCTGGCGCCCTCGGCCGTGGCCACGTTGACGCCGGACGGCCTGGACGGACTGCGGACCCTGGTCGTCGGCGGCGAGAGCAGCACCGGCGACCTTGTGGCCCGCTGGTCGGCAGGCCGACGGGTGATCAACGCCTACGGACCGACCGAGTCGACCGTCGTCGCCGCCATGAGCACACCGCTCGCCGGCTCGGCGGTGCCTCCGATCGGCACCCCCTTGGCCAACACACGGATCCGGCTGCTCGACGCGGCTCTCCAGCCCGTCCCCGTCGGCGTGCACGGCGAGCTGTACATCGCCGGCCCGCACCTGGCCCGCGGGTACCACGGCCGACCGGGTCTGACCGCCGAGCGTTTCACCGCCGATCCGTACGGTGCCCCCGGCGCGCGGATGTACCGCTCCGGCGACGTGGCCCGCCTGCGGCCGGACGGCGCTCTGGAGTACCTGGGCCGCGCCGACGACCAGGTCAAGGTGCGCGGCTTCCGCATCGAACTGGGCGAGATCGAGACCGCGCTGGGCCGGCACCCGGACGTGCGGGACGCGGTGGTGGTCGTGCACCGCGACGAGTCCGGCCGGGCGCGCCTGGTCGCCTACCTGGTGGCCGGCCGCGAGCTGGCCACGGGCGAACTCCGGACGCACCTGGCCGGCTCTCTGCCGGACTACATGGTGCCCGCCCTGTATGTCCCGCTGGAGCGCCTCCCGCTGACCCCGAGCGGCAAGGTCGACCGGCGCGCGCTGCCCGAACCGGACGCGCTGGCCACGCGGCCTGACACCGAGTACACCGCACCGCGCGACGGGCGCGAGGAGGCTCTCGCCGCCGTCTGGGCCGACGTCCTCGGAGTGGAGCGGGTCGGCGTCCACGACAACTTCTTCGACCTGGGCGGCGACTCCATCCTTTCCATCCAGGTGGTCTCCCGCGCCCGCCAGGCCGGGCTCCGGCTCACCTCACGGCTGCTGTTCGTGCACCAGAGCATCGCCGCTCTCGCCGGGGTCGTCGGTACCACCGAGGAGGAGGCGTCCGGCCCCGGACCGGACGAGGCCACGGGTCCTGTCGGCCTCACCCCCATCCAGGACTGGTTCTTCGCCGAACACACCGTCAACCCGGACCACTACGGCATGTCCGTCCAGGTCGAGCTGGCCCCCGGGACCGACGCCGCCCTCCTGGAGCGCGCCCTCGGCGCGGTCGTCGCCCACCACGACGCCCTGCGCATGCGCTACCGCCACGACGGCGTGCAGTGGCTCCAGGAGTACGGCGACGGCCCCGCTCAGCCACTGGCCGTGCGGGACCTGTCGGCTCTCGCCGACGACGAGGTGGACGCGGCCCTGCACGAGGCGGCCCTGGCGGCGCAGCGGTCCCTGGACCTCGCGAACGGCGCCCCGGTCAAGGGCGTCTTCTTCCGGCTCGCCCCGTCCCGGTCGCCGCGCCTGTTCCTCGCGGTGCACCACCTCGTGATGGACGGTGTGTCCTGGCGCGTCGTGCTGGAGGATCTGGCCACCGCGTACGCGCAGCTCGCCGAAGGCCGGCCGGCGGACCTCGGGGTGAGGACGAGCAGCTACCAGCAGTGGGCGCGCCGCCTCACCGACCACGTCCACTCGGGTGCCCTCGACCACGAACTCACCCACTGGCAGGAGGCATCCGCCACGGTCCGCCCCCTGCCCCGCGACGGGCAAGAGGGCCCGGACGGCGGGAGCCACACCTTCGGTGAGGCGCTCACCGCCTCCGTGCGCCTGGGCGGTGCCGAGACCGAGGCCCTGCTGCAACGTGTGCCCTCCGCCTACCGCACCCACGTCAACGACGTCCTGCTGACCGCGCTCGGCCGCGTGCTGCGTGGGTGGGCGGGCGAACCGGTCACCGTGGCCCTGGAGGGCCACGGTCGCGAGGAACTTTTCGACGACGTCGACCTGTCCCGTACCGTCGGGTGGTTCACCACCATCCATCCTGTCGCGTTGGACGTCCCCGACGGCGACTGGGGGCACGCCCTGAAGTCCTTCAAGGAGCGGCTGCGGGCCGTTCCGGGACGGGGCATCGGACAGGGTGCCCTGCGGTACCTGTCGCGGCCGGGCAGCCCCGCGCACGCCGCCCTCTCCGATGCCCCGCACCCTGAGATCAGCTTCAACTACCTGGGCCAGTGGGACGGCACCACCGACAGCGACGGCCTGGTGCGCGCGCGGCTGGAACCGCTCGGTGCCGACCAGGCTCCCGAGCAGCCCCGCCCGCACCTCATCGACATCGTCGCCGCCGTCAGCGACGGCGAACTGCGCGTCGACTGGATCTACTCCCCCTCCGCGCACCGCACCGACACCGTCCAGGAACTCGCCGCCGCGTTCCTCGCCACCCTGCGCGACGTGGTGGACCACTGCCTGCGCCCCGAGAACGGCGGAGCGACGCCGTCCGACTTCCCTTTGGCCGGGCTGGACCAGGGCGGGGTCGACCGGATCGCGGGCGACGGCCGCGACATCGAGGACATCCACCCGCTCACGCCCATGCAGAGCGGCATGCTCTTCCACACCCTGTCCGACCCGGACGCCTATGCGGAGCAGATGACCTTCGAACTTGACGGCGTCACCGATCCGGTGCTTCTCGCGCGCGCCTGGCAGTGCGTCGCCGACCGCGTCGGCGTGCTGCGCTCCTGCCTGGAGTGGCAGGAGACCGAGCGACCGCTGATGGTGGTCAGGCGCCGTGCCCCGATGCCGGTCACCCACCTCGACTGGCGCGCCCTGCCCGCCGCGGAACGCGACGCGGCGGTGGACCGGTTCCTCGCCGAGGACCACGCCCGTCCGTTGGACCTGTCCACCGCACCGCTGATGCGGCTCGCGGTCATCCGCCTCACCGACACCACCGTGCGGCTGGTGTGCGCGTTCCACCACATCCTGCTCGACGGCTGGTCCACCTTCGACGTCCTCGCCCAGGTCCACACCGCGTACGCGGACCTGGCCGGCGGCCGGCAGCCCGCACTGCCCGCGCGCCGCCCCTTCCGGGCGTACGTGGACTGGCTGGAGCGGCAGGACCTGGACGAGGCCGAGGCGTACTGGCGCGAGGCCCTGGCCGGCTTCGCCGCGCCCACCGCGCTGCCCGTGCTCCGGCACACCGCGCCCGGTCACCGCACCGGCTCCACCGGGCGGCTGGTGCGGCGCCTGTCGCCGGACGCCTCCCGCGAGCTGTTCGATTTCGCGCGCAGGCACCGGCTCACCGTCAACACCGTGCTCCAGGGTGCCTGGGCGCTCCTGCTGGCCCGGCACTCCGGGCAGCGCGACGTGGTCTTCGGCGCCACCGTCTCCGGCCGTCCGGCCGGTCTGCCGGGCGCGGATTCGATGATCGGCATGCTCATCAACACCCTGCCGGTCCGCGTGCGCGTCGACGACACGGCGCCGGTCGCGCTCTGGCTGACAGAGGTGCAGCGGGCCCAGGCCGAGGCGCGTCAGTACGAGTACGTACCGCTGCCACGCATCCGGACGTGCAGCGCCGTGGAGCAGGGCGACGATCTCTTCCGCAGTCTGGTGGTCTTCGAGAACTACCCCATGGACGACAGGTCGGCCGCCGCCCGGGGGCTGCGGGTGCGGGGACTCGCCGGCACCGAGGCCACCAACTACCCGCTCAACCTGATCGCCTACGCGGGCGACGAGCTGGCCTACACCCTCGCGTACGACGCCGAGCTGTACGACGAGGAGACCTCCGCCCGGCTCTGCGACCACCTCCAGACCCTGCTCGCCTCCCTCGCAGCCGCCGATGAGGGCACGCCGGTCGCGCGGGTGGCCATGCTCCCCGGCGCCGAGGCGGAGCTGACCCTGCGCACCTGGAACGACACCGCTCACGAGCTGCCCCCGGCGTCCGTGCCGGAGCTGTTCGCCGCCAGGGCCGCAGAAGAGCCCGACGCAGTCGCGGTGGTCCACGAGGACGAGACGCTGACCTACCGGCAACTGGACGCGCGGGCCAATCGACTCGCCCACCACCTCGCCTCCCTGGGCGCCGGCCCCGAGGTCCGCGTCGGCCTGTGCCTTGAGCGCGGTGCGCGCACGGTGACCGCGCTGCTCGCGGTGCTCAAGGCCGGCGCCGCATACGTCCCGCTGGACCCCGACTACCCGGCCGACCGGCTCGCGTTCATGATTGACGACGCCGGGGTGGAACTGCTGGTGACCGAGGGGAAGCTGCGCGAGAGGCTGCCCTCCTCCGGTGCCCGCGTCGTCGACCTCGACCGGGACGCGCAGGCGATCACGGCCAGGCCCGACGGCGCGGCCCCCGTGACACACCAGGCCCCGGACGACCTGGCGTACATCCTGTACACCTCCGGCTCGACGGGTGTCCCCAAGGGCGTGCTCACCCCGCACCGGGCCGTGGTCCGGCTGGTCCACGGGACGACGTACACCGACATCGGTCGGGGTGACACGGTCGCGCAGTTCGCCTCGCTGTCCTTCGACGCCTCGACGTTCGAGGTGTGGACGGCGCTGCTGCGCGGTGCGCGGCTGGCCGTGCACCCGCCCCACCTGCCCACGACGGCCGGGCTCGGCCGGTTCCTCGCGCAGCACGGTGTCACCCATCTGTGGCTCACCGCGGGCCTGTTCCACCAGGTGGCCGATGACGACATCGGTGTGTTCGCCGGGCTGCGTCAGTTGGTCGCGGGCGGGGACCGGCTCTCCCCGGCACACTGCGCGCGGGTGCTGGAGGCCCATCCCGCCCTGCGGCTGACGAACGGGTACGGCCCCACGGAGGCCACCACGTTCACCACTACGCACGACCTGCGCGACGCGCTCGGCGCCGGCTCGGTGCCCCTGGGCTCCCCGCTCGCCAACACCCGGGTGTACGTGCTGACCGCGTCCCTGGAGCCGGCGCCCGTGGGCGCGCCGGGCGAGCTGTACATCGCGGGTGCGGGGCTGGCCCGCGGTTACCACGGCCGGGCCGGGCTGACGGCGGAACACTTCGTCGCCGACCCGTTCGGGGCGCCCGGCGCGCGCATGTACCGCTCCGGGGATCTGGCGGCCTGGCGGGCGGACGGCACGGTGGAGTTCCTCGGGCGCGCCGACGGGCAGGTGAAGATCCGCGGCTTCCGGGTCGAGACCGGCGAGATCGAGGCCGCGCTCGTGACCCATGCGGGCGTGGGCGACGCGGCCGTCGCGGCGCACACCGATCCCGGGACGGGGCGTACGGTCCTGGTGGGCCATCTGGTTCGGGCCGGCGGTGCTCCGTTGCCCGAGGCCGCGGAGCTGCGCGCCCACCTGGCGGCGACGCTGCCGGAGCACCTGCTTCCCGCGGCCTACACCACCCTGGACGCCCTGCCCCTGACCCCCAACGGCAAGGTGGACCGGAAGGCGCTGACCGCTCCGCGGCAGCGGCTCGCCACCGGCACAGCGTACGAGGCAGCGAGGACGCCCACCGAAGAGGTGATCGCCGAGGTCTGGCAGGAACTCCTGGACGTCGAACGGGTCGGCATCCACGACACCTTCTTCGAACTCGGGGGTGACTCCCTACTGGCCCTGCGGACGGTCTCGCGGCTCAACTCCCTCTTCCGTACGGACATGTCGCCGCGAGCGATCTTCGACCGGCCGACGGTCGCCGAGACCGCCGCCGAGGTCGAGGGCCTCATCCTGGCCGAATTGGAGGCCTCCGCCGCCACCAACCCCTGACCCGCCCCTCCCCTTCACCACCGAAAGGCTCATCATGTCCAACCCCTTCGAGAAGACCGACCGCTCCTACGACGTCCTTGTCAACGAAGAGGGCCAGCACTCGCTGTGGCCCACCGGCACCGCGGTTCCGGCCGGCTGGGAGACCGTGCACTCCGGCGGCTCCCGCGAAGAATGCCTCGCCTACGTCGAGGCCCACTGGACCGACATGCGTCCGCGCAGCCTGCGCACCGCCGGCGCCTGACACCACGCTCCCGACTCCCCGGCCCGTGCTCGCGGGGAGCCGGTCCGGGCCGACGCGGGCCCGGGCCGGCCGGGGCCTGCCGGGGGCCGGTCGCGGACGGTCGATGCCCCGGCGTCGACACACCGCGGCCGAGCACTCGCCGGTGCGGGCCTGTGCGCGCTCCCTGGGCGGTGCACCCGGAGCCGTACGTCGGCCGTCGCCTCCGGCCGGGCCCCAGACCCACTCGTCACCTCACTGACCTGCATTCTTACGGGGGATTTCGTACATGAACACGCCGTCGTCCCACGCGGACCGGATAGCCGCCCTTCCCGAAAACCTCCGCGCCGCGCTCGCGCAGCGCCTCGCCGGCCGCGGCGCGGCCGACGTGGCCGCCGCGGCACCGCTGGTGCCGGCGGTGGGACGCGACGGCGACCTGCGCATGTCCTTCGGGCAGGAACGCCTCTGGTTCCTGGAGGACTTCGCGCCGGGCAGCACCGACTACCACTCGGCGCTGCCCCTGCGGATCACGGGCCGCCTGGACGAGGCCGCGCTGCGCGCCGCCGTCGGCTCGCTGGTGGCCCGCCACGAGGCGTTGCGCACGACGTTCGACTCCCGGGACGGCGTGGGCGTACAGGTGGTGCACGAACGGCTCGACCCCGACTGGATGACCGTCGACGCGGGCAGCGAGGAGGCCGCACGGGAGGCCGTACGCGCGGAGATGGCCCGCTCGTACAGCCTGCGGACCGGCCCGCTGGTCCGTGTCCTGCTCGTGCGCCTGCCGGGCGACGAACACCTCTGCGTTCTGGGGATGCACCATGTCGTCACCGACGGCTGGTCCCTGGGCGTCATCGCGGGAGAGCTGGGCGAGCTGTACACCGCCGGGACCGAGGGCCGCCCCGCGCGTCTGCCCGAGGTCGCCATCCAGTACCCGGACTTCGCCGCCTGGCAGCGTGAGCGCATGACGGACGGCGACCTCCTCGGCCGTCATCTGGCCTGGTGGCAGGAGCAGTTGAAGGGCATCGCACCGCTGGAGCTACCCACCGACCGGCCCCGGCCCGCCGTGCGTTCGTCCGCCGGAGCCGTGTACGCCTTCGACCTGCCCGGGGACGCCCTCACCGGTCTCAAGGACCTGGCGCGTGAGCGGAACGCGACGCTTTTCATGGTACTGACCGCGGCCGTCAAGGCGGTCTTCGTCCGCTGGTCCGGCCAGGAGGACATCGCTGTCGGCACCTCGTCCGCCGCGCGGGGCCACAAGGACCTGGAGCAGCTCGTCGGCCTCCTGGTCAACACCGTGGTCCTGCGCACCCGGGTCGGGCTGGACCTGACGTTCAACGAACTGCTGGACAGAGTCAGGGACACGGTCCTCGACGCGTTCGCCCATGAGGACGTTCCGTTCGACAAGCTCGTGGAAGCGGTGCACCCGGAGCGGGACCCCAGCCGCACGGCGCTGGTGCAGGCTACGGTCGTCCTCCAGAACACACCGCCCGACACGCTGACCCTGCCCGGTGCGACGGTCTCCCCGTATCCGCTCGACCGGGAAGCCTCGCTGTTCGACCTCACCTTCGAGTTCGAGGAACAGGAGGGCCGCCTGCGCGGCCTGGTCGAGTACAGCACCGAACTCTTCGACGCGGCCACGATCGCCCGGATGGCCGGGCACCTCAGGACCCTGCTCGCCGGTGCGGTCGACGACCCGACCCGGCCGGTGGCCGCGCTCCCGCTGCTCTCCGAGGAGGAGCGGCACCGGATCACCGTCGAATGGAACGCCACCGGCCGGCCGGCCGGCGACCGGGCGCTCATCCACGAGCGGCTGGCCGCCCAGGCCGCCCGCACGCCCGACGCGGTGGCGCTCATCGCCGAGGACGCCACACTCACCCACCGCGAACTCGACGAGCGCGCCAACCGGCTGGCCCACCATCTGGTCGCCCTCGGCGCGGGCCCCGGTTCGCTGGTCGGGCTCAGTGTCGGCCGGGGCTCGGCCATGGCGGTCGGTCTGCTCGGCATCCTGCGCGCGGGAGCTGCCTACGTTCCGCTCGATCCCGCGTTTCCGGGCGACCGGCTCACTTACATGCTGGCGGACTCGGGCGCCCGGATCGTGGTCGGTCAGGCCGCCGTACGCCACCGTCTGCCCAGCGTGGACGGCCTGCGGATCGTGGACCTGGACGCGGAGAGCACGACGATCGAGCGGCTGCCCGTCACCCCGCCGCCGGTCACGGTCGCCGCACACGATCTGGCGTACGTCATCTACACCTCGGGCTCCACGGGCAACCCCAAGGGCGTTGCCGTCGAGCACCGCAACGTCCGGCACATCCTGGCCGCCTGGGACGAGCAGTACGGGCTGGAGGACCTCAGGCTGCGTTTCCTGTCGGTGTCCAGCCTCTCCGTGGACCTGTTCTTCGCCGACCTCATCCGGTCCCTCCCGTTCGGTGGGGCGCTGATCATCGCCTCCAAGGACGTCACCACGGAGCCGTCCGCGCTCCTCGACGTGATCGCCCGGACCGGTGCCACGGGCCTGGAGATCGTGCCGTCGCTGCTCAACGCCGTGTTGCAGGAGGTGGAACGCCGGGGCGAGGCGTTCCCGCCACTGCGGCTGGTCTCCGTCGGCTCCGAGGGCTGGCGCGTGGAGGACTGCCGCTCCCTGCTGCGACGGATCAGGCACGACTGCGTCGTCGTCAACGCGTACGGCGGGACCGAAGCCACCGTCGACTCCACGGTGTTCGTACCGACCGAGGAGGGCCTGCGCCACAGCGTGTACGTGCCCATCGGCCGTCCTCTGCCCGGCACCCGTGTCTATGTGCTGGACGCGCACAGGAACGTGGTCCCGCAGGGCGTGCCGGGCGAGCTGTGGATCGGCGGGCAGGGCATCGCCCGCGGCTACCACGGCCGCGCGGATCTGACCGCCGAGCGGTTCACCGACAGCCCGTTCGTACCGGGAGAGCGGCTCTACCGGACCGGGGACCGGGCGCGGTGGCTGGCCTCGGGGAACCTGGAGTTCCTGGGCCGTGCCGACGACCAGGTCAAGATCCGCGGGTTCCGCATCGAACTGGGTGAGGTGGAGAGCGCCCTGCTCACCCATGCCGAGGTGCGGGACGCGGTGACGCTGGCCTGGCAGGACGACGCGGGCCGGCGGCGCCTGGTGGCCTATGTGGTGACCGAGGGCGCCGGGGCGGACGTGCGTACTGCCGACCTGCGCGCCCATCTCTCCGGGCGGCTGCCCGACTACATGATCCCCGCGGTCTTCGTCACGCTGGACCAGCTTCCCCTGACCCCGAGCGGGAAGGTGGACCGGCGCTCACTGCCCGAGCCCGACGTCCGGGCCGTACGGCCGGGCGGCGAGTACACCGCACCGCGCGACGCCGTGGAGGAGATCCTGGCCACGGTCTGGGCCGATGCCCTCGGCGTCGAACGCGTCGGCATCCACGACAACTTCTTCGACCTCGGCGGAGACTCCATCCTGTCCATCCAGGTCGTCTCCCGTGCCCGGCAGGCGGGGCTGCTCCTCACGTCGAAGCTCCTCTTCCTCCACCAGAGCATCGCCGCCCTGTCGGGTGTCGTCACCGCCGTCGACGAACCCTCTTCCGCCGCGCCGGCGGAGGTCTCGGGGCAGGTCGAACCGACGCCGATCCAGCGGTGGTTCCTCGACGAGCACACCGTCGACCCCCACCACTACGCGATGTCGGTGCACCTCCGGCTCGCGCCGGACACAGACCCCGATGTCCTGGAGCGGGCCCTGGACGCGGTCGTCGCCCACCACGACGCCCTGCGCCTGCGCTACACCCGCAAGGGCACCGAATGGATCCAGGAGTACGGCGACCGTCCCACGCACGTCCTCTCCGTGCGGGACATCGGCGGTGCCGAGGACACCGAGCGGGCCCTGGACGACGCCGCGCTGGAGGCCCAGCTCGCCCTTGACCTGTCCACCGGCACCCTGATCAAGGGCGTCTGCATCCTGCTCGGCGGCGACGAGGCACCCCACCTCTTCCTCGCCGTCCACCACATCGTCATGGACGGTGTGTCCTGGCGCGTCCTCCTCGACGATCTGGCCGCCGCCTACGACTCGGCCGCCCGGGGGCGCCCCGTCGATCTCGGCGCCAAGACCAGCAGCTACCAGGAGTGGGCCCGGCGTCTGACCGCATACGTGCGCGAGGGCGGTCTCGACCACGAGATCGGGCACTGGCGCTCGGTCGACCCCGGCCATGCCCCCGCCCTCCCCCTCGACCGCCCGGCAGGCCGCAACGTCACGGACGCGGAGCAGACCGTGGAGGTGCGCCTCGGCGACGAGGAGACCGAGGCCCTGCTCCACCGCGTCCCGTCGGTCTACCGCACCCAGATCAACGACGTCCTCGTGGCTGCCCTCGGCCGCGCCCTCGCGGACTGGACGGCATCCGACCGCCTGGTCCTCGGCCTGGAGGGGCACGGCCGCGAGGAACTCTTCGAGGACCTCGACCTGTCACGCACCGTCGGCTGGTACACCACCCACTTCCCGGTCGCCCTCACCCTTCCCGGCGGCGGCTGGGACGTGATGGTGAAATCGGTCAAGGAGCAACTGCGTGCCGTCCCCGGCCGCGGCCTCGGCTACGACGCGCTGCGGTTCCTCTCCCTGCCCGGCAGCCCCGGCCACGTGCTGCGCTCCGACCCGCTGCCGCCGATCAGCTTCAACTACCTGGGGCAGTGGGAAGGCACGACCACACAGGACGGTCCGATCCGCGACCGCCTCCCGGCCCTCGGCCAGGACCACGCCCCCGACGAACTCCGCCCGTACCTGCTCGACGTCGTCGGCATGGTCGAGGATGGCAGCCTCGGCTTCACCTGGATCTTCTCCGGGGAGGTCTTCGACCGGTCCACGATCGAGGGGGTGGCGCGCGCGCACCTCGCCGCGCTCCGGGCCCTGCTGGAGCACTGCCTGGATCCGGCGAGCGGCGGTGCGACCCCGTCCGACTTCCCGCTCGCCGGCCTGTCCCAGTTCGCGGTGGACCGGATCACCGGTACCGGCCGGGACGTCGAGGACGTCTATCCGCTCACGCCCATGCAGAGCGGCATGCTCTTCCACACGCTCGCCGAGCCCGGTTCCGGTGCGTACTTCGAACAGATGAGTTTCGTCCTGGACGGCGTGAGCGAGCCGGCCCTCCTGGAACGGGCGTGGCACCACGTCACCGACCACCTGGAGGTCCTGCGCGGTGCGGTGGTGTGGGAGGGCGTGGACCGTCCGCTGCTGGTGGTGCGCAGGCACGCCGATCCGGCAGTCGTCCATCTCGACTGGCGTGACATGAGCACCGACGAGCAGGCCGAAGCGCTCCGGCGTCACCTGGCCACGGACCGGGCACTCGGCATCGATCTGTCCGCCGCCCCGCTGGTGAGGATCGCCGTCGCCCGTACGTCCCGGACCTCGGTCCGCGTGGTACGCACCTCCCACCACGTGCTGCTGGACGGCTGGAGCACCTTCCAGATGCTCGACGAGCTGACGGCGGCCTACCAGGCACTACTGGCCGGCGAGCAGCCCGCGCTGCCGCCGCGGCGGCCCTTCAGCGCCTACGTGGCGTGGCTGGAGAGGCAGGACCTGACCGAGGCGGAGGCGTACTGGCGCGCCCTTCTCGACGGTTTCGAGCAGCCGACGGCGCTGCCGTACGACCGCCGCCCCACCGCGACCCACCGTGCGCAGTCCGGCGAACGGCTCGTGACCAGGCTCTCCGCCGACGCCTCGCGACAGCTCTACGACTTCGCCCGCGCCCACCGGCTGACCGTCAACGCCGTGCTCCAGGGGGCCTGGGCCCTGCTGCTGTCCCGGTACGCGGGCGAGAGCGACGTCGTCTTCGGCGCCACCGTCTCCGGCCGCCCCGCCGACCTGCCGGGCGCCGACTCCATGGTCGGCATGCTCATCAACACCCTCCCCGTGCGCGTCGGCGTCGACGGGGACGCCCCGGTCGGCGACTGGCTGGCGGACGTACAGCAGGCGCAGGTGGAGGCGCGGCAGTACGAGTACGTGCCGCTGCCGCGCATCCAGGGCTGGAGCGGCGTCGAGCGGGGCACCAACCTCTTCGACAGCCTCGTCGCCTTCGAGAACTTCCCCGTCGACGGAGACACCGGACCGGCAGGCACGGGCGTCCGCCTGCACGGGCTCGAAGGCGCCGACGTCACGAATTTCCCGCTCAATCTCGTCGCGTACGCCGGGGAGGAGCTGGCGTACGCCCTGGCCTACGACCCCGAGCTGTTCGACGCGGACAGCATCGAGCGGATGGCCCGCCACCTGGGCGCCCTGCTGACCAATATGGCCGCCGCACCCGACCGTCCGGTGTCCGCCGTGCCCATGATGGGTGAGGGTGAGTGGGGGCGGGTGGTCGGTGAGTGGGCGG
>NZ_JAIUKE010000080.1 GCF_020176795.1 Streptomyces sp. 8L | reverse complement strand
GCCCCCGACCCGCCCGGCGGCGCCCCGGCCGGAGCGCGCCTGCGGCGCCGGGCCGGCGGCAGCGCCGCGCGCGGGGAGACCCCCCGCCGCCGCCCCCCGCCCCCCCCCCCCCCCCCCCCCCGCCCCCCCCCCCCCCCCGCGCCCCCCCCCCCCCCCCCCCCCCCCCCCCCCCCGACGGCCGTGCCTCCGGGCCTCGCGGACGAACCGCGCGTCTAGGCCGTGTCCGCAAAGTCGCGCCCTGCGGGCCTCGCGGACGAACCGTGCCCGAGGACCCCAACACCACCCGTGCCACCGGACCTTCAACGGAGAAACCGGAACGACGATGACCCAGACCACCCTTGTGGGCAGTCCAGGGGCTCCCCCGAAGCCCCGCAAACCCTTCTACCGCGACCTCGCCTTCCAGGTGCTCGTCGGGGTCGCGCTCGGCGTACTCGTCGGCTACCTCGCCCCCTCGGTGGGACACCACCTCCAGTTCCTCGGCGACATCTTCATCCACCTCGTCCAGATGGTGGTCGCGCTGATCATCTTCTGCAGTGTCACCCACGGCATCGCGAGCGTGCGCGACCTCGGCAAGGTCGGCCGTATCGCCGTGCGTGCCCTGGTCTACTTCGAGGTGATCACCACCTTCGCCCTCGTCATCGGGCTCGTGGTGGTCAACGTGCTGCGGCCGGGCGAGGGGCTGCACATCGATCCCGCCTCCTTGCACGGGGGCGGCGCAAGCACGGCGCCGGCGAAGTCGGAGGGCTTCGACGACTTTCTCGTGGGGCTCGTGCCGACCTCGGCCGTGGACGCGTTCTCCAAGGGCGACATCCTCCAAGTTCTGGTGTTCTCCGTGCTGTTCGCCTGCGGACTGGCCTCACTCGGAGAGCGGGCCAAGCCGGTGCTCGACATGGTCGGGAGCGTGCAGAAGACGCTCTTCTGGATCATCGGCAAAGTGATGCGGATCGCGCCCATGGCCGCTTTCGGCTCCATCGCCTTCACCGTGTCCAAATACGGCTTGGGCACACTGACCTCACTGGGCAAGCTGATCGGTGTGTTCTACCTGATCGTCGTGTTGTTCTTCGTGCTGGTGCTGTGGCCTGTCTCCCGCTACGCCGGCGTGAACCTGCTCAAGCTGCTGCGGTACTTCCGCGCCGAGCTCGTGCTCGTCCTGGGCACGAGCTCCTCCGAAAGCGTGTTCCCCCAGCTCACGTCCAAGCTGCAACGGCTCGGCGTGGACGAGCCCGTGGTGGGCCTGGTGTTGCCCACCGCCTACAGCTTCAACCACGACGGCACGTGCCTGTACTTCGCCTCCGTCAGTGTGTTCCTCGCTCAGGCGACTGGTGCGGATCTCGGCTGGCAGGCCCAGCTCGGTCTTCTGCTCGTCCTGCTGCTGACCTCCAAGGGCGGCGCGGGAGTGTCGGGTTCGGCGATCGCCGTCCTGGCGCTGACACTGAGCGCCACCCACCAGATCCCCGTCAGCAGCGTCGCCCTGGTGCTCGGCATCCACAGCATCTTGTCCGCCGCGTTCGTCTTCACCAACATCGCGGGAAACTGCGTCGCCACCCTGGTCGTCGGGAAGTGGGAGAACGCCGTCGACCGGGTGCGGCTGCACAAGGAGCTCGACACCGGCTACGACGCGGCGGCTTGACCCCCGGGCGGCCCTCCGCACGGGAGAAGCCACCCGGCGGGCATCGGCCCGGGCGTCACCGTCCGCCCGGGGTGCCGACGGAGGGAGCTCGCCGCTCCGCCCGCCGTCAGGCCGGAGCCAGAGGGACGAGGCGGCAGGTGAGGCAGCGGTGGAGGCCCGCCGTGTCGCGGCAGACGACACCGGCCATGATGGGGTGCCGACCGCGCGTGCTCGCCGCGAAGGCGCACTCGTCGGGCCCACCGATCTCCTCACCGGCTCGCTGGAGCCGGGCCTGCCGCCTTGGCCGGTGGTCGCGAAACAGGTGAGCCGCGGTCCGCCGAGGTCGGTGAAGCACAACTGGGCGCCAGGGCAGGGCCGTTCTCTGCGGACGATAAGCCCCATGTCCTTGGCCCACGTGCCCAGGTCGGGGATGTCGGTGACCTCCGCGTCCCAGGCGCCGGGGCGGTCAGTCAGCCGCCCTGCATGTGCCGAGGTGGGAACGGTGCCGGTCCACGATTCCCTCGATGATCCTCATCAGGCGGTCTCCCGTCTGATCGATGCTTCCGTTCTGTGTGCTGACCTGCGCCCCTTCGAGTACGAAGGTGATCTCGGCCGCGGCCTGTTCGGGGTCGGGCATCCGGGCTTCGGCGCACATGCCGATCAGCCTGCGGGTCTGGTGGGCCTTGTGGTCCTCGATCACCTGCCGTGCCGGATGAAGGCGGTCGGGCAGCTCGGCGAGGGAGTTGATGAACGGGCAGCCCCTGTACGAGATCGCCGGCAGCCCCTCGGCGATGAAGCGGGCCAGGCCCAGAATCTGTTCCTCGGGCCGGTCGGGGTATTCGGTCTCCACGCGGTCGAAGGCCGCCTGATAATCGGCGGCGACGATCCGCAGCCACTCCGCGACCAGTGCGTCCTTCGTCTCGAAGTGCCGGTAGATCGCCATTTTGGTGGTCTCGGCCCTGTCGGCGATCGCCTGGACCCCCACCTGCCGGATTCCTTCTCTCTGGAAGAGCTCTTCGGCCGCGTCGAGGATGCGCTCACGAGGTGGCAGCTTCGCCACTCTGCCCGGCCTGCTGAGGGGCGATGCCATGACTGCTCCGTCACTCCGATCGTGGGGTTCGCGACCCCCTACGGTACCAGCCATACCCCTTCGATACCGTTGGGTATCATTCGGAACTCAACGGTATCGGTGTTGTCAGGGAGTGACAGTGAAAGTTTCTGAATACGTGAGCTTCGACGCGGTCGGGCTGGCGGAGCTGGTGGCCAGGGGCGAGGTACACCCCGCCGAACCGGAGGCAGCCGCACGCGAGGCCGTACAGGCAGTCGATCCGCGGATCAACGCCGTCGTGGAGACCTGGGCGTCCGACGACGAACCCGTCCCCGGCAGCGCGCCCCTCGCCGGCGTCCCTTTTCTGATCAAAGACATCGCGGTGGCCATGGCCGGCAGGCGAATGGAGCTGGGAAGCCGTCTGGCGGCCGGCAACGTCGCCGGCTCCGACTCCTCACTGATGCTGCGCTTCCGACGCGCCGGCCTCGTGACGTTCGGGCGCACCGCGACACCGGAGATGGCCTACGGCATCTCGACGGAATCAGCGTTGTACGGGGCGACGCGCAACCCGTGGGACCTGGAGCGGAGCGCGGGCGGGTCCAGTGGAGGCGCGGCCGCCGCTGTCGCCGCGGGGGTGGTCCCGGTCGCCCACGGCACCGACGCCGCCGGATCGCTCCGTGTCCCCGCCGCCTGCAACGGCCTCTTCGGTATCAAACCCACCCGTGGCCGGGTGTCCATGGGGCCCGGCGTCGACGAGGTCTTCAGCGGCCTGGCCGTGCACGGCTGCGTCAGCCGTGCCGTACGCGACAGTGCGGTACTGCTCGACCGGATGCGCGGCCCGGAACCGGGCGACCCCTACTTCGCCCAGCAGCCGTCACGGCCGTACGCGGAGGAAGTCACCCGTCATCCGGGCTCGTTGCGCATCGGTGTCCTCGCTCAGGCGTGGGGCGGACGCCGCACCACCGCACCGGTGGCCGACGCCCTCTCCCGCACCGTGCGGTTGCTTGAATCCCTCGGTCACCAGGTGGAGGAGGCCGAGGTCGACCTCGGTGCCGACTGGGAGGAATTCGTCCTGGCCAATGCCCGGATCATGACGGTGAACCTCGCCACCCTGGTCGACGAGCTGGCCGCCGCCTTCGGCCGTCCCATCGACTCCTCGACCCTTGAGCCCGCGACCCTCGCCGGCCACCACTACGGGCAGCGGGTCGGCGGCGCGCAATTCCTCACCGCTCTCGCGATGCGGAACCGGGTCGCGCGAAGCCTGGCGCGGTACTTCGACGCGTACGACATCCTCCTCACGCCGACCCTGCCGGAGCCCCCCTTGCCCCTGGGCACTCATACCGAAGGGGTGGAGACGCTGGACGGCCTCGGCTGGATCGAGCGCATCAATGACCTGTCGCCGTTCACCATGCCGTTCAATGTGGCGGGCACGCCCGCCATGTCCGTACCTGTGACGGCCGACGCCGGGACGGGGCTACCGATAGGTATGCAGTTCGCCGCCGGATGCGGACGTGAAAGCCGGCTCTTCCGCCTCGCCGGCCAACTCGAACAGGCAAGTCCGTGGTCGGGCCGTACTCCCACGATATGGGCCGGGAACCACCCAGGCTGCTGAAGAACGCCCCGGCCACGTTGGGGGAGCGAGCGGACTGCAATTGTCCTTGCGTACCGGCCCCATTCACCGTTCGCCCCTGCCGGGATGCCGTCCGTCGCAAGCACCTTGAATTGGAGGATTCCGGATCGCGTACGCTCACGGCTGTTACTGTGCGTGGCGCGGGATGAACAGCCCGCTGAATGCGATTCGCGGGTGCTGTGGACGATACGACCCCGACCCAAAGCGCGACACCTCAAGAACAACTGCCGCCATCCAGACGGTACGGACGTCCACCGCGGAGTATCTGGCAGTGCCCTGGATTCCGCATGCGGAACCTCGCGGTGGGCTGCCAGGCGCCCGACGAATTCCTCCTCATCCGCTCGTATCGCTGCGATCAGCCTGTGGCGGTAGCCTGATTGCGGGGGGTTATGGGGGAATCAGATCCAGTACGGGGTTCAGCCCATTCGATTCTCAGGAGGAATTATGACCAACCCCGACTCCGAAAAGAATCCGAACCACGAAGAAGGTCCGGCGGATGGTGGTGCGGCCGGTACTCCTGGTGTTCATGACGGTGGTGCGGATGGTGGTGCGGAGGGTCCGGCGGATGGTGGTGCGGCGGGTACTCCCGGTGTTCATGACGGTGGTGCGGATGGTGGTGCGGAGGGTCCGGCGGATGGTGGCGCGGCGGGTACTCCCGGTGTTCATGACGGTGGTGCGGATGGTGGTGCGGAGGGTCCGGCGGATGGTGGTGCGGCCGGTACTCCCGGTGTTCATGACGGGGGAGCGGATGGTGGTGCGGAAGGTCCGGCGGATGGCGGTGCGGCCGGTACTCCCGGTGTTCATGACGGGGGAGCGGATGGTGGCGCGGAGGGTCCGGCGGATGGTGGCGCGGCCGGTACCCCCGGTGTTCACGATGGGGGAGCGGACGGTGGTGCGGACGAGTCCGGCGGCCGCTCTTGAGCACCTCCCGGACGGAGCTTCAGGACGCTGACGCCACAACAGGAGCCGGCGTTCTGGAGACACGTTTGGCCGGCCTGAGCAAGGAGGAGTTCGCTCGCGAGGTCTGGGCGCGGAGGGCGCTGCTCACACGCCGCGCGAGCGATTTCTCCGACTTGTTTTCCGCTGACGCCGTAGACGAACTGATCTCACGTCGCGGGCTGCGCACGCCCTTTCTGCGCGTTGTCAAGGACGGCTCCGCACTTCCCGAGTCGTCGTTCACCTCGCCCGCCGGCGTCGGTGCCACCATCTCCGACCAGCTCGACGACACGGCTCTGTGGCGCAGCTTCGCGGACGGCGCCACACTGGTCGTGCAAGCGCTTCAGCGCACATGGGAACCAGTCGCGAACTTCAGCTCCGGGCTGAGTTCGGAGCTCGGACATCCGGTGCAGGCCAACGCCTACGTCACTCCGCCGCAGAACCGCGGGTTCGATGACCATTACGACGTCCACGATGTCTTCGTTCTCCAGATCGAGGGCACCAAGCGCTGGCTCATCCACGAACCCGTCCATCTCGATCCGCTGCCTGACCAGCCCTGGACCGATCGTCGCTCCGTCGTCGCCGAGGCCGCGAGGGGCGAGGCGTACATCGACGCCATTCTTGAGCCCGGCGATGTCCTCTACCTGCCGCGGGGATGGCTGCACGCCGCCCAGGCGCAGGGCGAGATCTCGATCCACCTGACGCTCGGAATCCACAACTGGACGCGCTACGCACTGGCTGAACAGCTCGCCCGGTCCGCGCTCGCGGTGCTGCGCGACGATCCCCGGATGCGCGGCAGCCTGCCCATCGGTGTGGACGGTCCGGCCGACGAGATCGACATCGTCCGCGAGCGCCTCGTAGCCGCCGTCGCGCAGGTCGATCCCGCTCCGCTGTTCCAGCGGGCCCGGCGGGGCCAGGGCCGCGCGGCACCGCTGGGGCCGCTGGCCCAGTTCGCCGCTGTCGACAACCTTCGCCCAGAGTCGCGGGTACGGCTCCGAGGGGCTCTGGAAGCACGGCTGGAGGGTCCGCGCCTGACCACTCGCGTGGGCTGGCTCGACTTCCCGGCGGCCGATCTGCCCTCTGTGGTCCGGCTGCTCGACGGTGAGGTCCGCACCGTCGGTGATCTCGGCGCCCCGCTCGTCGAGCGACTGCTGCGCGCGGGCGTGCTGGTGCCCGCCGAACAGTGATTCCGCCGCGGTGACCGCGACAGAACGCTTCTTCTGCGCCGATGCCGCCCGCATACGCGGTGACTCGATCGCGGGCACAGCACCACACGGCTCGGTGTGGGTCCTCATCGAGTACCGGGGCGGCTGGCCGCCCAACGGCTTCGACGGTCTCGATCTCGATCCTGCAACCAAAGCACGCGTGTTCTCCGCCGCCCAGGCGGTAAGGGCACGAGTCCTTCTGGTCAGACGGCACGGACGCCGAAGGACCGAGGGCCCCGGCCGGTGGGCCGTGCTGCGCCACGAGAACTCGGGCGCCCACCGCCAGCAATGGGGCACATGGAGTGGTGACGAGGACTTGGCGCAGATCGTCGGAGCCCTCGACGCCCCCGGCGAACTCGGCTGTCCGCCCGTCGTCCTCGTCTGCACGCACGGTCAGCACGACACCTGCTGCGCCGTGCGCGGACGGCCTGTGGGGCGTGCCCTGAGCGAGCGCTGGCCGGACGTGGTGTGGGAATGCACGCACGTGGGTGGTGACAGGTTCGCCGCCAATGTCGTCGTGGTTCCGGACGGCGTGTACTACGGAGGTCTCGACGCCCCATCGTCCGTCACGGCGGTCGAAGAACACCTGGCCGACCGCATACACGCGGAACACCTGCGCGGATACACGGATCTCTTCCCGCCGCAGCAGGCCGCTCTCGCGGCCGTGCTCGAACGCTTCGGTCCGGCCGGCCGGCACGACTACGTGATCGCCGCCACCTCTCGTATCAACAATCACCGGTGGTTGATCCGCGTCATCGGCCGCCCGCCTTCTTCCAGGGCCTTCGATGTCGAGGTGCGGGCCCATCGCACCGCGCCGTACCAGCTGACCTGCCGCGGGCCGGCGACGAGTTCGGCCGTCGTCCACCGGGTCGTGTCGATACGTACCGGCTGAAGGACACACTCACCGGAGGCCGGGCGATGTGGGCGCGGTGTTCGTGTCACGGGTGACGGCGAGGATGGCCATGTCGTCCTGCTGCTCACCCCCCGTCCAGCGGTGGACGTCCTCGATCAGGGCGCGCACCAGGGACTCGGGGCTCCCGAAGCAGTGCCCGACCAGGCCGGACAGGCAGGGGTCGTAGAAGACGCCGTCGTGGTTGCGCGCCTCCGTGACACCGTCGGTGACCATGAGCAGAAGGGCTCCGACCGGCAGGGACACAACTTCCATCAGAGGAAGGTCCGTTCCGGACGGGGGCGCGACCTTGGCCAGCCCCATGCCCAACGGCATCTGCGCGGCGCTCGGATCGAGCCGCTTCACCTCTCCCCGGTGGACCAGGTACGGCGCCGGATGGCCGCAGTTGACCAGCCGCACCGCGTCGCCCGTGGCGGACACCTCGGCCAGCACCGCCGTGGTGAAGTCTTCGCTGGAGATGCCTGCCGACAGATGGGGCTCGGCAGCCCTGGCCATCGCGCCGTCCATCCGTTCCGCCAGGGCGGCGAGATCGGCCGTGTACTCCGCCTCCTGCCGGAAGGCGCCGATCGCCACCGGCACAGAAGCGATCGCCTGAAGCCCCTTTCCCCGGACGTCACCGATGATCATGCGGACGCCGAACGGGGTGTCATGAACAGCGAAGAGGTCACCGCCGATCCGGGCCTCCGCCTGGGCCGCGACATAGCCGACGGCGACGGCCAAGGGTCCGACGCGGGCGGCGGGTCGCGGTAGTACCGCCAACTGGACGGCCTCCGCGATGCCTCGCGACTCCGCGAGATCGCGGGCCTGACGCCCCATCAGCACGTCTACCACCAGGGCCAGGACACCGATGAGACCGACCACCGCAAGGTCGACGAAGAGCGCTGTCGCCGGCCGCTCTCGATATACGTCCAGGGCTCCCGACACCACGGCCGCCGCGCAGGCGAAGCCCGCCGTGACACGGAACGACAGCATCGCCCCGGCGATCAGCGGTGCGGCGACCAGTAAGGGCAGCCCGACGTACGGCTGAGGTGCGAACGCGGTCAGCAGTGCGCCGGCCACGAGGATGACAGCCGCAAGCGCCCATGGCGTCTTCGCAGGTGTGCGCCGGAACACCACCACCGATGCTTCCTCCAGATGAATACGGTTGTGTCGGGAAAGTACTCACATAGTGCCAGAAATTTCCTTTGCCGAGTTGCGGGCATGGCGTCCGGGGCGAGGGGTGGTTCCGCCAGACGCCGGTGTGAGACCGTTACGGCTGGCCTCTGCGGGCTCGATGTCATGCGGGGCAAATACAGTGTGGTGTCCGGCCCAAAGGCGGTTCACACCAGACGGCCTCCGGTCACTCGGGTGGCGGCCTGCTTGAGCCTGCTGAGCAACGGGACGATCTCGACGTGGGTCACGCCGGGGAGGCTGCCCAACTGTTCAGTGACGTAGCTGAAGAGTTCGGTGCTGTCGCGGCAGGTCACCGCGGCCGCGATGTTCGCGGCGCCCGTGACCGCGGCGACCCAGCTGGTCTGTCGATGGGCGGAGAGTGTTTCGCAGACCGTGACGATGCGGTCCGGTGACACCTGGAGGAGCAGCGTGGCCGAGGTGTGGTAGCCGAACGCTTCCAGCATCACGTCCACGTCCACGGTGACCGCACCACTGTCCAGCAGCGTCTGGAGGCGGCCTCTGACGCGGGAGAGCGGCCAGCCGAGGGCGCGGGCCAGAGCTGACGCGGTGGTTCTGCCGTCTTCGCGCAGTTCCTCCAGCAGCGGGCGGTCTTCGAGGGGGACCGGACTGTACGTCGCCTCGCGCCGGCGCGGAGCGCAGCCCTGAAGAAGATCGCGTTTCGCGTCCTCGCTCAGTGGCTCCTCGAAGGCCGACCACTCTGCGGGCCCGCCGGAGTACGAGTGGAGCACCAGGTGGGTGGTGAACGAGAGTACTTCCGATGTGTGGGAAATCCGGGGCAGTACTCCCGTGCCTCCTGTCGCGTCGGCGGGCAGGGTCGTGGTGCACATCAGTTCCGCGCCGCCGGAGTGCAGAGCGACCCAGAAGACGTCGTCGCGTGCGGCCAGCGCGTTGCCGAGGCGTGCGGCGGCGGCGGGGCGGCACTGCAGCCGCAGGAGCCAGAGCGGATGCCTGGCGGAGGCGGCCGCCTCACTGACCAGGACGCGGAGCACACCTGCCTCGCGCATGGCGCGGTAGCGGCGGGTCGCGGTCTGCTCCGATACGCCCACCACCCCGGCGATTCGTCTCATCGGGGCGCGCCCGTCCAGCATCAGGCATTGGAGGATTTGCTGATCTACAACATCCATCAGTGAAGTTTCGTTCTTCTGGGCGGGTCAAATGAAAGTTATTGGCAGATTCTAGTCGGCTTCCTGGAGGTTTCGCTGTTGTGTGGCGAACACTCGGTGCATGAGTGTTTTGAACCACCAGATCGTCTGGTCTCGTGATGCAGGGGCTTCCGCCCGTTTTCTGGCCGACATGATGGGCTTCGAGCCTCCGGTGCGGCTGGGCCACTTCGTGATGGTGCGGGTGAGCCCCGACGTCACCTTCGACTTCATGAGCACGGACCGCGACATCGCGGCGCAGCACTACGCCTTCCTGGTCAGCGAGGCGGAGTTCGATGTGGTCTTCGCCCGGGTGCTGGAGCGGGGCCTGGAGTACTGGGCCGACCCCCGGCATCAGGACGCGGGCCACATCAACCGCCTCGACGACGGCCGCGGCGTCTACTTCAACGATCCCAGCGGCCATGAGCTGGAGATCGTCACACGTCCCTACGGCAGTGGCGGGCTCGGTGCCGAGCACGTCAACCCGCTGCTCACCGAGGAGATCACCGTGCACGGGACGTTGCCGGATCTGTCCTGACCGAGCCGTCGACCGATCGCCCCGCCAGTCCCTGAAAGCGAACCACCATGCCGAAATTCCACGAGTTGGACGCCCACGTCGCTCTCGCCGACCAGCTCGACGAGGGGGGCGGTCCTGTCATCCTCGTCAACGTCCTGTCCGTCGACCCCGGCGATGTCGACCAGCTGCTGCTGGCGTGGTCCACCGACGCGGCCGCTCTGAAGAGTCAACCGGGCTTCATATCCACCCAGTTGTATCGCGGTATCGCAGGCAGCAGCACGTTCCTCAACCACGCCGTCTGGGAGTCGACGGACCACTATCGCGCGGCCCGGCTCGACGGCAGCGTACGCGCGGCCGCTCGCGAGCTCTACCCGGCCAGCCTCGTCGCCACCCCCCACCTGTTCCGGGCGCAGGTCGTGCCGGGGATCTGCGTCGCCTGACACGTTGGCGCACGGCAGCGGGCCGTAACGCCGCGCGTGAACGGTCCGCGGCGGGGACGTGCCGTGGGCCTGGAGGGGTGCACGTCGTCGCGGTCTGCCGCTTGGAGACGCCGTTCGCCCCCCGGTGCGGTGTGCGCGGAGTACGGGCGGACGGCGACGACCGAGCACCCGCCGCGGGTGGTCGGTAACGACTCCTGCCGGCGCCGGATGAACCGGCGGCTTACAGTGGCTGGGTCCGGCCACGCGCCGGCCCGGGGCGTGTGTCACGGCAAGCGCGGCCCGGGCCCGGCCCGGTCCACACCGCCGCGACCACTCGCCCGTCCCTGACCGCCGAGGCGGTCCCCGCAACGGGTGGATCGGCCGGAACCTGCTCGACGCCCGGTTCGGGCGTAGGCGCTCAGGGCATGCTCAGCCCGGGACGACCCGCGGTGGCGCAGGCGACACAACGATCCGCATAGGCTATCGACGCAGTGTTGTCAAGGGGTGCCAGCAAGTCAATGCATTGGGCAGTTGGTGGGATTACCCGTCGATCTCGCCGTCTCTAGCGTGGTGATCACTTACGCAACTCCAGTACCAAAGGTGATGATCACGATGCAGTACCCCGCGTTCCGGCGATCCGTTCGCGTCCTCCTGGGCACAACGGCGGTGCTCGCACTGGCAGGGGGAACAGTCGGTTGTTCGAGCCAGACCGCGAGCACCGCGAAGGCATCGTCCTCGCCCTCGCAGAGTCCGAAGACCACCACGAAGGCAGCTTCCGCGTCCGCGTCCTCGCCCTCCCTGAGCTCTGCTCTGCGTGCCGACCTGACCGGGTACCTCAAGGCCGAGGGCAAGAAGGACCACCTGTCCGCCATGTCCGTCCGCGTGACCTATCCGAACGGACGCCCCAGTACCGCCGCCAGCGCCGGAACCACCACGTACGGCGGCCACACACCGGTGTCCGACGACGCGTTGTGGCAGATCGGCAGCAACACCAAGGCGTTCACCTCCGTGGTGCTGCTCAAGTTGGAGGCCGAGGGGAAGCTGTCCATCGACGACACGTTGGGCACCTGGCTGCCGCAGTATCCGGCGTGGCGAAACATCACCATCAAGCAGTTGCTGACGATGTCCAGCGGCATCCCCGACTATGCCGGCCAGCCCGCCTTCACGAAGGCCCTCCAGGCCGATCCGGACACCGTTGCCACGCCCCAGAGCCTGGTCCAGTACGTGCAGCACCTTCCCGTAGGCTCGCACAAGTACTCCTACTCGAACACCAACTACGTGCTCGCGCAGATGATCATCGAAAAAGCAACCCATGACAGCTACTTCAGCCAGGTCACGAAGCGAATCCTGAAGCCGTTGGGCATGGACCACACCTGCTTCGGCCCGGAGACCTGCCCGTCCAGCACCGCAACACACATGCCGACGGGATACTCGATGCAGGCCGGACTGCCCAAGCTCCACGGCAAGCCCGTGCCGTCGCTCAACGTCTCCTGGGCACAGGGCGCGGGCGGTCTGATCAGCTCGCTCGCCGACATGGCGACCTGGGACCGCGCGCTGTACACCGGGCACGAGCTGCCTGCCGTGCAGCAGCGCGAACTGGAGTCACTGATCTCGACCACCACGGGCAAGCCGATCACCGCCACTTCCGCCAGCACCCCGGAGGGGTACGGACTCGGCGTCACGCAGCAGTTCGAGCCTCCGATCGGGCGAGTCTGGATGTACGCGGGCGGCACCTACGGATTCCGAGTGCTGCACGTGTACGTCCCGTCGACCGGCATGTTGATCGCCCTCTCCGCCAACAGCGAGGTCGACGACAACGATTCGGCGCTCAAGCTGTTCGGTACCATTTACCAGACTATTTCGACGTTCAAGCAGAACTGACCGCAGCACGACCAGGGAGCACGCCGGTGTTCAGGCAGGATCTGCAGATCATGGTCGCAAACGCGCTGACCGGTCTGCGTGCGGCCGCCCTTCTGCTGCGCTGGCCCCTGCTGGCCCTCCTGCACCGCGACGCGCAGCCGGCCGTCTGCTCGGTGGTCGCCCGCCAGTACCGGACGGACGCCCTGTTGCTCCGCTCCGACGAGCCGGCGCGCCAACCGGTCCGTGTGCTGCCCTGGCTGCTCTGCCAGGCGGTACTCGGGCCGTCGGTGCTGCTGCTCGGCGCGGTGGTGTGGGCCTTGGGACTGGTCGCGGTGAGCACCCCGCTGTGGTGGCGAACGGCATCACAGCACCCGCCGCCGGACATCTTCGTGACGGTCAACGGCCCGGGAAACGCACTCATCGCCGGCGGCTGCGGCGTGCTCGTGCTGCTGATCGCCGTAGCCTGCGGCCACGGGCTTCCCCGCTGGCACGCCTCCGTCAACCGGCTGCTGCTCGACGGACGGCAGCGCAACCGCCTCACACGCCGCATCGCGGAGCTCACGGAGACCCGGTCCGGCGCGTTGGAGGTGCAGGCCATGGAACTGCGCCGCATCGAACGCGATCTGCACGACGGCGCGCAGGCACGGCTGGTGTCCCTGAGCATGCTGCTCGGCCGACTCGACCTGAAGCTCCGCGGATCTCCGGACGACACGAGGAGACTGCTCGGGGACGCGCGCGGCGAGGTCGGCAGCGCGTTGCAGGAACTGCGGGACCTCGTCCGCGGTGTGTATCCGCCGATCCTGGCCGACCGGGGGCTGGCCGGCGGAATCGAGTCACTCGCCAAGTACGCCGGCGCGGACCTGCGCGACATCGATGTCACGGTGGACATCCCCGAACGGCTGCCCGTAGCGCTGGAGTCGACGGTGTATTTCGTGGTCGCGGAGTCGCTGACCAATGTGACCAAACACAGCGGCGCCTCCCGGGCCGGGGTCGAAGTGCGCAGCGACGGGAGCCGTATCGGCATCAAGATCCGGGACGACGGTCGAGGCGGCGCGGACGAACGACACGGCACCGGCCTTACCGGCCTGCGCCGCCGAGTCGCCGCGTTCGACGGTGACCTGTCGCTGGCCAGCCCGGTCGGCGGACCTACTGTGCTGCATGTGGAGCTGCCATGCGTGTCGTGATCGCCGAGGACCTGCTGCTGTTGCGGGAGGGCTTGAAGAGCCTGCTCACCGACCTCGACTGCACGGTGGTGGCGGCAGTGGAGGATGCCGACGCGCTGCTGGTCGCGCTCGACCGGGAACGCCCCGACCTCGCCGTCGTAGATATCCGGCTGCCGCCGACCCATCGGGACGAGGGCCTGCGCGCGGCCATCGAGGCGCGCAGGCGTTGGCCCGGCTCTCCCGTCCTGATCCTGACGCAGTACATCGAGCATGCCTATGTGCGGGAGCTGTTGAGCGATTCCGAGGGCGGAGTCGGCTACCTGCTCAAGGACCGGGTCAGCGACATCATGCAGTTCCTTGCCGCCCTGCGCACCGTCGCGGGAGGCGGCACCGTGTTGGACCCCGAGGTGATCAGCGGCCTGGTCGGCCGCCTGGCCGGCACCGACGTGATGGACGGGCTGACGCCCCGCGAACGTGAGGTCCTCGGTCTGATGGCGCGTGGGCTTTCCAATTCCGCGATCGCCGCCGACCTGGTTGTCACCGAGCACGCGGTCAACAAGTACATCAACCGGATCTTCAGCAAACTGGGCCTTCCGCCGACGAACAATGCCAACCGGCGCGTCCTTGCGGTGCTGCGGTATCTGGACGTCGGGTTCCACGGGCGTTGACCCGGCCAAGCCCGCTGCGTGACGCGCGGCCCGCGAGTTGTCCCCGGTCGATGCCACTGGCGCCTTCCGAGCTTCCTTCGGGGCCGAACATGTTGAGGTGCCGCTGAGGTCGGGCAGGCCGCGTCGGTACTTCCTCTGGGGCCGGACATGTCGAGGTGCTGCCGAGGTCGGGCAGCCCGCGTCGGCACTTCCTTCGGGGCCGGACATGTCGAGGTGCCGCTGAGGTCGAGCAGCCCGCGTCGGCTCCCGTTGGCGAGAGCCGGCCGGTTCCGACGTCCTCGGGCAGGCGGCGATCGCGCGGCGAAGGTGGCCCGATCCTGGGCGCCGTGTGCCAGGGCAAGCGCGGCACCATCCACCGGGTGTGTACCAGGACGGCATGGAGGCCGTCGTGCTCTGGACCACGCATGACATCGACGCCGCCGTCGGCCGGCTCCGCGCCGAGGGCCGTGAGATCCGCGACGAGGACATCTCCCGCCTGTCCCCGCTCAAGCACCGCGACCTGAACCCGCCCGGCCGCTACGGCTTCACCGCCGGTGTCCCGGCCGCCATCGGCCTGCGCCCCGTCATGCCGTCGTCCGATGCAGGCCGTCGAGAATGGTGGCGAAGAGGGGGTGCAGGTAGTCGGGGGTTTCATTGATCTTGGCGACGGCGACGATCAGGTCGAAGATCTGCTCCAGAGTCAGGTCGTCGCGAATCTGCCCCGCTTCCTGGGCCGCGGTCAGCAGGGGACGGCCCGCGTCCACGGCGCGGGCGCGATGGCTGGTGATGTCGTCCCGGTCGGTGTGCTCCAGCAGTTCGGAGATGATGAGCCGCTTGTGCGGGATGAAGGCGATCTGCAGACGCAGCCAGGCGGTGAGGGCGGCTGCCGCGCTCTCGCCGGGTTCGATGGTGGCGGCGGCACAGATCTGGTCGACTTCGTCGGCGTAGAGGGCTTCGAGGAGTTCCTGGCGGCCGGGGAAGTTGCGGTACAAGGTGGCCATCCCCACTCCGGCGCGGCGGGCGATCTCCGCCATGGAGATGTCCGGGGCGGGGGCGGCGAACGCCTCGCGGGCCGCGTCGAGGATCTTGGCGCGATTGCGTTCCGCGGCAGCACGCCTCTTCGGGAACGCCGCCCTGTTTTCCTCCATGGTTCCTCCGCGTGTGTCGCTCGTGCTCTGGGCCCCTGCCGGGCGGGCTCGCACCTCACAAGTGGACAGCCTATCCGCGATCGCCGTACGCTTGCCGGACAGGCTATCCGGAAACTTTGAGGGGCACAGCCATGGCCAGTCGATCACACTTCTCTCCGAGCGTCGGCGCGGTTGCCCCGCCCGATGCCGACCCCTCGAACGGTGTGGCCAGGCCCGGTGTCGCGCTCGCCGCCGTCGCGGCTGTGGCGTGCGTGGCGCAGTTCATGGTGGTGCTGGACTCCTCCATCGTGAACGTGGCGCTGCCGTCCATGAAGGCGGGCCTCGGCCTGTCAGCCTCCGCGCAGCAGTGGGTGGTCAACGGCTACCTGGTCGCCTTCGGTGGTCTGCTGCTGTTCGCCGCGCGTGCCGGCGACCTGTTCGGGCGCCGCCGCGTCTTCCAGGCCGGGCTCGTCGTCTTCTCGCTCGCCTCGCTGGCCGGCGGGCTGGCACAGGACGGATGGATGCTGCTGGCGGCCCGGGTGGTGCAGGGCGCGGGGGCGGCGGCACTCGCGCCGTCCAGCCTCAGCCTGATCACCGCCAGTCACACCGAGCCCTCCCAACGTACCCGGGCCATGACGTGGTGGGGTGTCGCCGCCTCCAGCGCCGGTGCCGCGGGCATCGTGGCCGGCGGACTGCTGGCGCAACTGAGCTGGCGGTGGGTGATGCTGGTCAACGTCCCCATCGGCGTCGGCCTGCTGAGCGCCGGCATGGTGTGCCTGGCACCGACCGCGACCGGGCAGCGCCGCTCTCGAATCGATCTTCCCGGTGCGATCACCGTGACGCTGTCGGCCGCGACACTCGTCTACGGCGTCTCGGCCGCACCCGGCGCGGGGTGGGGAGCGCCCCGCGTGATCGTCTCCCTGGTGGCCGGCGTGCTGCTGCTCGCGGTGTTCGTGGCGATCGAGCGCCGCGGCAGCGATCCGCTCGTCCCACTGGGGATCTTCTCCATCGCCAATGTGCGCGTGGGCAACGTCCTCACGCTGTGCATGGGCGCCGTCATCACCGCACCGCTGTTCTTCCTGTCGCTGTATTTGCAGCAGATTCTGGGCCGGAGCCCCGTCCGCACCGGACTGTCCCTGCTGCCCATGGTCGCGGTCATCAGTATCGGAGTCCTCCTGTCGCAGAAGCTGATCCCCGTCATCGGCGCGCGCCGCCTGGTGGTGATCGGCGGCATCATCGCCGCGGCGGGTCTGGTCTGGGTGGGGCGGCTTCCCGTCCACTCCGGTTACGTCGCCGGTGTGCTGCTGCCCACCGTGGTCGTCGGTGCGGGCACCAGCCTGACGATGATGCCCGCGATCGTCGCCTCGACCAGCGGCATCGATCCGCGCAACGCGGGCGTCGCCTCCGGACTGATCAACATGTGCCGCCAGCTGGGCGCCGCCCTCGGCCTGGCCGCCCTGGTCACCATCGCTGCCACCGTCACCAGCCACAGCACCGCCGGCGGCAACACGGCGGTCGTCGAGGGCTACCGCGTCGCCTTCTACGCCATCGCGGCCCTCAGCCTCGCCACTGCCGCCCTTGCCCTGCGCCTCAAGCCCGCCCAGAACACCGCGGCGGCGACCCCGGCCCAGGACGACTGAGTCCGCCAACGCCCAGGACGACTGAGTCCGCCAACGCCGAGGACCACTGAGTCCGACACCACCACCGCACGACCGGCCGGCCGGCACGAACGAACCCCGTGCGCCTTCCTCCGACTGAAGCCACCGCGAAGAAAGAAGCACCCCCGTGTCTGTCAACGCTCCCTGCGGTCGCATCGCGGGCATCACCCGCGAGACCCACACCGCCTACCTCGGCATTCCCTACGCCCAAGCGCCCTACCCAGCAGGTGCCTTCGCCGCCCCGCAGCCGCGCGCGCCCTTCACCTCCTGCTTCGAGGCGACCGCGTACGGGGGCCCCCCCCCCCCCCCCCCCCCCCGGCGGATGCCTGGCAGATGGCCCGGCAGATCCGAGGCGAGTCACGAACCGGACATAAGCGCTGCCGTGAGGTCCGCGAGGTGGTAGCCCCGCACCCCCTTCTCGTCCTTGCCCGCCGCAGCGCCGAGCAGAGGCGAAAGTCGCCGCCCCTGCATTACTGGTCCTGTCTCTTCGACTCCGAGCGCCGGGGCCAACTCAGCGGTAGGCATGAACTCGACGCCCTTATCCCGCATGAGGTCGATGGCCTGCTTGAGTGGAGAGGGTGGCGCCGTTTCGAGGACCTCGCTTTTTCGGTCTCTGACTTTGTCCACGACGTCCCAGACGAACTTGTCGTCGAAGTTGAATCCGCGAAGGAGCGTGGAGCGGCCGTTCGCGAACAGGACGCCCTGACCCTTGATATCTGGGTTGAGCAGGGCTGCATTGATCGGTGCCACAGTCTCGAAGTACGTGTCTCCGAGCGTGACTTTCACGGTCCCTTCCGATGCCACATACATGCACATGCGGTAAAGGAACTGATCCCGCACTTGCACGGGAATGGCATTGGTGGCAGGGCGTTGCGTCAGCAGGACCGTGGAAATGCCTGACTCCAGACATTTCGCGACCAGGGAGCGTGCCTTTTCGGTGATCCTCCTTGCCTGTTCTGCCCCTTCCTTGGATCCGTCGCTAGCGAAGAAGTCGGCGGCTTCGTCCACAATGAAGAACACCGGCTTAAACGTCGGCGCGGGCTGGCGCTCGCGGATCGCTTCCTGCATTTTTTTGTAGCGCCGCTCAGAGCGCCTATTCAGCTCGTCGGTCATGCTCTCGAAGACAACCGGATCATCGGATGCCTCATAGCGTGTGGCGATTTTCGAGAATTTCGCCAGACCGCAGAATTTCCCGTCGAGCAGATACAGGTCGAACTCGCCGTAGGCGATCAGCAGGCACGCGATGATCCCGTTGATCAGCGTCGTCTTGCCCCGCTGCGTCATTCCACCGATCAGCAGGGAGGCCTTGTCGAACGTCGGCACTCCAGCGAGCCGGCCCGTGACGTCGTGGCCGAACGGGACCCCGTCGAACGCCTCGATCTCCGCACGCGTAGGCGTCGAAAACGCGCGGGTGAACGGCGGCTCGTCCAGCACCAACAGCCGCGCCCGGCGCTCCGTGTCGTAGCTGCGCTCCAGCGTTGTATGCAGGCGGGTCACGCCGAACGTTCCCGCCACCTGAGCCAGGCGGCGCTCGACGTCCGCGTAGGTGCGGCCGCGGGGAACGAGGAAGTCGTAGACCGTGCCGGTCTTGACCTTCTCCACGCTGACCTCGTCAGCCCGGATCACCTCGTCCCGTCCGAGGACGCCGGCCGTCACCAGCGCCGACGTCAGCCCCGGATGCACCGGCACGTCCTCGACAGCCTGGGTGCCATCCACGGCCGTCTGTGGGCTGGCTACAGCCGTGGCAGCAGCTTGCTGCTTGCCCTTGCGGAGTTCGCCGTTCTTCCACCGGTTGAACAGGGCCCGGAGCTTGTAGATGCCGTAGCCGAGGGCGACCAGGATCCCGGCTGCGACCAGCAAAGTCGCCCACCAGGGCACACCCAGCGCGTTCTTCAGCGCTGCCAGGCAGCCGGCCGCGATCGCCACACCGCCGATCGCCCCCGCGAGTTGCGCATACACCTCTTGCTCGGCTTCGGGAGACTGCTTCCCCACACCGCCTCCTTATGTTGATCATGGAATCCACGAGCCCACACGGGCAGGCGTGCCTGCGACGGCAGGGCTTTTCGGGTTCGGGATGCTCGCCGGGTCTGCCTGATCGGTCTGCGCCCTGTCGGGCGCTCGCGAGGTCGCTCACCGGGTCTGCACCACTTCGACTGCATTGCTGTGGTTCCGGCAGTCGCAGCAAGGGCCAGCCCGCAGGGTGCGCGGGCTGGCCCTCACTGGTGGTGCCGGACAGTGCCTGAGGCGGGCTCAGGCAGAGATTTCAGGCTCGGGCGTCCTCCGAGTCGTCATCCGCCGTGCCGTCGTCCTCGGCGCTACGGGCCGCCGACGCGCTACGGCCGACGTCCGCGGGCGTGGTTTCCTCCTTGGACATCAGCACGCCGAAGGAGCGCCGGATGCGCTCCTCGCTGCCGACGAAGCCGGCCTCACGGAACTCATCGCGCGCCTGGCGGTAGCTGCGCGGCGGGTCCTCGCGGTAACGCAGGTGGCGCAGCACCACGTCGAGCTGTTCGTCGGTCAGCTGCTCGCCGGTCTCCGGGACCGGCACACCCGCTACAGCGGCAAGCTCAGTGAGCGTGACGGGCGGAGTCTGCGGGTGTGCCGGTGTGCCGCCCTGTGCCGCTTCGCCTGCCGCACCCGTGTTGACCTGCGTGCCGTCGCCGTGACGGTCGGATGTTGCCGTGCCGGTAACCGTGCCGGAGTCTTCCGGCCCCGACCCGGCGGGCAGGGCGAGCGTGCCGAACGCGTCCAGGGCGCGCGTGCCGGGCTCCCACGTGTCGAGGTCCGGCAGCGTGATGGCCGCGACGGCCGCCGGCAGCGGCTTGCCCTGGATGGTCTTCTCGGTGGCCTGGGCCTGCTTGTGCAGGGCCTCGGTCGTCCTCTGGCGGGTCTTGAGGGTGGACCGGCGATATGCCGTCTCCGCCCTGGCCACACGCCGTTCCAGATGGGTCGCGGCCTGCAGCAGCTCGATACGGTGCGCCGCGTCGGCCTCCATGACCTCCAGGCGGTCCGCGACCTTCTGGCGCCGTTCATCGATCGACTCACGGGTCTTGTCGGAGACTTTGCGCCCGAGCGAGGGCAGGACAAGCTTCCAGGCCAGCTTGGTCAACACGATGGCCACAGGCGTCAACACGTAGGCCATGTCGAACCCGGCCGCCTTGTCGGCGTGCTGCAGCAATTCCGTCGTGGGGATGGCCGCGTTGACCAGGGTCAGTGCCAGGCCTGCCCAGCGCACCGGTCGCACGCGTGAGCTGTTGTTGCCGGCCAGGATCTCCGTCGCCTGGAAGACAATCCACAACGCGTCCAGGGCGGCGACCGTCGGCGCGGCCCACAGTCCGAAGTGCGGGTCCAGGACCTGGTAGCTCGCCCTGACCGACATCGACGCGACGCCCAGGGTGAAGGCCCCCAGGATGAGGAGCACCATCCCGCGCGGCGTGCAGCGCCCCGTCCACTTCTTCCAATCCATGCTCGTTCTTCCTTCCTGCGAGATCGCCTGCTGGGCAGGCGGCGGTGGTCAGCGGCCGGTGTAGGGCAGGGCGCGGCAGGTCTCGGCGTGCTTCTGCGCCCAGGCGCGGGCCGTGGCGATCAGCGGGAGCGCGTTCGGGGCGGTCTCGTCGGCGTCCGCGTCCAGCAGGAACACCTCGCCCTTCGCGCTCTGGTGCGTGGGGTCGGTGCAGCCGTGCCCGGTGCAGCGCGCGACCGCCGTGAAGGCGACCGTGTGCTCCTCGGTCCAGTTCGAGGCCCGGCCGGAACGCGTCCCGAACTCGATGTGCAGCTCGGCCTCCACGACCGCGTCCGCAACCGCCTGGTAGCGGCCCACCGTCTCCCTGTCGGTGCCGTAGCGGGAGACGTACCGGCTGCCGCTGGCGAGGTGCCTGCGGTGCTCGCGCACCGACTCCTTGATCGTGGTGAGGACGTCGGGCGCAGTGTCGATGCGAGGGAACATGGCAATCTCCTGGTCAGTGCTGCTGTTGGCGCAGTTCGGCGAGGTAGGCGTCCTGGAGGCGGGTGAAGCGCTCCCACAGCGGCCGGCCCGTCTTGCACGGGGCGTCGGGTCGGCAGGCGTCGCAGGACTCGCCGTGCGCGCGGTGGATCTTGGCTGCCGTCATGTACCGGTCGTAGAGATCCGTCATACGTGCCGGGCGGTCGGGCACGAGCTGATGCTCCCGGCTCATTGCTCTGCTCACCGCGTCAGGCAGCCTGCCCTGACGACACGGTGCCGGGCGTGTAGGTGAGGGCGAAGGCGGCGGCGACGTCGAGGATCTGCAGCACGTCCTGCACCGTGCGGGAGGGGTGCGCGTCCCACATCTCGTAGTAGACGTGCGGGGCCCCGGTCGCCGCGCGGACCAGGAGGCCGACGATCTCCCCGACCGCCATTCGCGTGTCCATGCTGAACCCGCCGTCGACGTCGAGGCGTTCGGCGTAGACGAGGGCGTCCCGCAAGCCGCGGCCTGCTACAACGTCGGGGTTCCAGCCCGCGGTGCGCAGGATGTCCGCGGCGGCGCGGGCATGCGCGGCGATCACCTGGCCGGACAGTGGGGTGCCGCTGCTGCCCCAGGCCAGCCAGTCCCCGCGCGGGGCCAGGCGCCAGGCCCGCTCGACCCACTCGGCGACCGCCTCGGGCGTCAGTGTGGGTGCGGCAGCGGCGGCGAGGTAGCTGTCGACGTCGCGGGTCATGATCTGCGCGTCACGCGCGTCGAGTCGGGCCTTGAGGACGAGGTCAGAGGAAAAACTCATGGTTGGTCAGCTCCAATCGGTTCGACCGGATGGTGGGCCGGTCGAGGTGGGTGGGCCCGGCTGGTCGCTCTCCGCGTACGCAGGACGGGAGTGGAGGTCGGTAACGCGGTGGCCGGCCTCCCACGCCCACGCGGCCGTACAAGCGGCCAGGGCCAGGGCGCCGCGGGCGGCGGGATGCCGCAGACCGTGCAGACGGATCGCCCGCGCCGCTGCGTGCTGCGCGGCGCGGGCGATCCATATGTGGGCATTCAGCGGGCCGCCACCTGCCCGGAGCCGCCGCAACCGCTGCACGGCTGCATCTCGACTCCCTGGTAGGGCTGGTGGTCCGCTCCCATGTGGTTGACCGTGACCATGACCTGACCGCGGCCGCCGCACGCCGAACACGGGGTGGTTTCCATGGCGGTCAGCAGGCGTGGCAGGAACGCCAGACGGTGATCTGGGCTCCGTCCGAGGTTGTCGTGGTCTCGCTCCACCCGCCCGCGCCGCCGCACACCGCGCAGCCCGCGTCCATCACCGGACGGTGCAGCGTCAGCAGCGGCTCCCTCTCGAAGCCCGGCACCATCTCGGCGAGAGTGCGCAACACGCGCTGCTCCGCACTGATCCGCGCGTCGGCCGTGCACACGCGGTGCCTCACCTCACGGTGCAGACGCTGCTCCGGCGTCAGCGCCGCAACAGCGGCGTGCGGGTGCGGGGCGGGGGTCGGCGTCGGGTCCGGGGTGGTGGGCCGGTCGTGCCTGGGTTCCGGCTCAGCAGCCGCGTGCGGCGTCCGGGTTCGTGCGATCATCGTTGCTTGCACAGGGGTTTCCTTTCAGAGGTCCTGTGTCGCGCGCCCCGGGTTGCGCCCCCGGGCGTGCACCGACCGCTCGTGCGGCCTCTGCCGTCGCCGGCCTTGCGTGGGGCTGGTCGGCGACGACAGGGAGCGCAGGCACGATCAGGCCGCGGCGACCAGGGTCGGCGCCGCCATCGCCCTGCCGGCCTCGGTGTATTCGGTGGCCGCGAGCTGAAGAAGCGCGGCGTGTCCGTCGTCCATCAGGACGTCGTGCCAGTGGGCGGGCCACGTGTCGCTGTGACCCAAGACGAGAGTGAGCTGCGCCCAATCGATATCGCCGACCGGCGAGACGTGGCGGCGCACGACCGTGCGCGCGGTGCGGGCCAGCCACACCGGCATGCCGGCCTCTGACCCGTCGAGGTCCTCGGAGCGGATGCCGTGCAGGAGGACCTCCAGCCACACGTCCTGCGCCAGGTCCTCGCTCAGCGACCAGTCGCCGTCGGGCAGGCGGTCGTTGATGTAGGCGAGCAGCGGCGTCGCGTACGCCGTCGCCGCCTGCTCGATCTGCCGGTGAGTGGTCGGACGAAGGGGAAGGACGGAGGCAACGGGGGCAGTCATGGTCTCTCCTGTGAGTCCGGGGCGGATACGCGGCGAGTCCCCGAGCGACTGCTCGGGGACTCGTGGTGGTGGTGCAGGAGCGGATCACCGCTCACAGCCGTCGGCATCCCGCGCGGGGGCGGATGTCGACGACTGAAACCGGTGGGGCCGACTGTGGTCGTTCGTCGTGCAGGCCTACCGGGTGAGCTGCTCTTCCTGCGTCGCCAGGAGAGTGATCGCGCTCATCAGGTCGGCGCGCTCCCAGTCGGTGAGTTGCGGGGCGTCGGCCTTGCACGGGTTGAGCGTCTGGATCAGCGCGGCCAAGGTGTCACGGACCCGCCGGAGGTCAGCGTCGGCGACCGGCTCGGAGACGTTCTGCCACTGCTGCTCGTGCAGCAGGCGCAGGCCCCATGCGCGGCGGTCGTTCCAGTCCTCGCGGTCCATCTGGGCCTTGCGGCGGGTGGGGGCGAGGCGCTTGGTGTGCGCGGCGAGCTGGGCGAGGCGGCGGCCGTCCGTGCACCGGGAGGTGATGTCGGCTGCGCGCAGGATGTTGCCCTTGTCGTCCTTGATGGAGCAGGTGGAGCAGCCGCGTACGTGGGCTTCGTCCAGCTGGCGGGCCGTCTTGTCGTCGATGGTGCCGCCGACGATCTGCATGACGGCGGGGGCCGTAGCGGTCTTCGGCTTGCGGACCACACGGGCGGAGCGTCGCCCGTCGGTCTGGGTCAGGCCCTCTTCCAGCCGCTGGAACCACTGGTCGACGGTGAGGTTGACGGTGACCAGGCGGTGGCTGCCAGGGCAGCGGATCGGGTCTTCGGTGCCGGCCTTCTCCGTGTGGTGGGGGACCAGCTTGGGCCGTGCGCTGTGCGGCGCGTTGATCGGCACCCAGGTGCGGCAGGTGGGGCAGACCAGCGTGGAGTAGGCGAGGTCGACCTCGTGCGGCTTGAGGGTGGAGACGACCAGGGGCGGCAGGGTGCTGATGGCACGGGACCGGACTCGGCGCGGACGCTTCTGAGCGGTGAAGTCACGGGTTCGCGTAAGCATGAGGGCTCCTTCTACGAAGTGACAGGAATGCGTCGCGGGTGCTCTCTCCGCCCTTCAGGCCGCACGGCGAACCGGCGGTCCCGGAGGACGGACAACGCATCAGCGCTGCGGGGTGGTACTCGCCGCAGATCATGGGCGGAGGAGTTAGAGGTACCTCGGGCCCCGATGTAGCTAGGGCTTTGGACTCCGGCCACCGAAGTGGCGATCTGCTGCGATGGTGCTCTCACGCCCTCAGTTTCCTGAGGGCTACTCCGGCCGCCCCGAAGGGCGGACGACTACTGCGGTCTTGCAGCTGGCAACGCGCCCGAACGTGCAGGAACAACACCAGCTACGCCCTGCAAGCGGCTACTCACCGCTTGCTGGCGCATCTCGATAGAACCTCACTATCGCGCCCCAGTCAACCTGTCTAGCTAAGTAGTTTGAGAAACCGATTCTGACCTGCGATTTTCTTGGACCACTTAAACCGTGTCGCGCCTCGGCTTTCGAGAAACAACTAGACATGCGATGCTGTGCGGACCGGGCAGCGAGATCCGCTGGCTGCACGACGCGTACGGAGAGGAGGAGCAGTGGCCACCAAGCAGAAGGAGCCGGGGAAGGTCGAACGGATCGCGTCTGAGATCCGGGACAAGATCGAGCGAGGCGCACTCGCACCTGGGTCGCGCCTGCCTGGCGTGCCTCAGCTCCAGAAGGAACACGGCGTCGCCTACCAGACCGCGCGCGACGTCTACGGACTGCTCGAGGACGAAGGTCTGGTCTTCTCCCGCCGGGGCAAGGGCACCTATGTGTCCTTGGTGATCGGGAAGATCGTCTCGGATCGCACCCAGCGCTACCTGCCGACGCTGCGAGAGGCCGGCGGAGCCGTTGGAGCCTTCGAGGCAGAGATGCGGTCGATGGGCTTCGAGAACAAGGACCCGGTCGTCACGATCGCCAAGGACGTGCCGCCGAAAAAGGTCGCTGAGCTCTACGGGATGCACCACCGTGCGAAGACCCTCAAGCGTGAACGGATCATGCGGGTGGGGCTCCCGGGCAACGACGAGGCCCTGGAAGTCGTCCAGGTGGCCACGAGTTGGTTCCCGCCGGACGTCGTCGATGCCTGCCCCGTGCTCGCGGAGAACAACACGGGCACGGGAGGCAGCAAGTCGCGGATGGCTGAGGCCGGCTTCAGACAGGTGCGGCTGCGTGAGGAGATCGAAGTTCGTTCGCCCACTCCGGCAGAGGCCGATGCTCTCGGCATCCCGGTTGAGCGAGCCGTACTGGAGATCACCCACAAGGGACTGACTACCGAAGGCCGGATCGTGGAGATCTGCCTGCACATCCTGCCGCGCTCCAAGTGGCGGTTGGCCTACGAGTGGGTCATCGACACTCCGGGAACCGGCTGACCAGCACGGAACACACAAACGGCCATCAAGACACGAGCAAGGAGCATTCAGCACATGGCTAGCAACCGAATCGACGACAGCGGCGTGGTCCTGCGGGACGCCCGCACCCGGTACACCACCGGCCAGCGTGAGGAGAACGGCGCGCACGGTGCGTTCGACGCCGAACTGCGCCGGTCCGGCCGCGCTCCGCGGACCAAGGTCTCCGTCAGCCGCGCCACTGCGCCGGCGGATGTCGCTCAGCTCCTGGGCGTCGACGGCGAGGTCGTCGTGCGGGCTCGGGAGATGTTCGACGGTGAGCGCGTCATTCAGCTCGTCACGACGTACATCCCGGTCGACGTTGCAGAGGCCGCGGGCATCGAGCAGGTGGACACCGGCGTCGGCGGCATCATCAGCCGCATGAAGGAGGCCGGGTTCGACCAGGGCTCCAGCGCTGTCGAGGATGTCGAACTCCGTCCCGCCACCTCGGAGGAGTCGACTCGGCTCGGTCTGCCCGAGGGAGCGGACGTGCTGACCATCAACCACGTCGGCGCCGCTGGCGACCGCGTGGTCGAGGTGACCCAGCACGTCCTGGGCGAGGGCTGGAAGCTGCGCTACGCCGCTCCGCTCGCCTGACGAAGTTTCCCGGGGGGCCCCCCCCCCCCCGGGGGGCCCCCGGGGGGGGGCGCCCCCCCCGCCCCCCGCGGCGGCGAGGAAGCCGCGGCGGCTGGGCCCGCACGGTGGGCGGGGCCGGCGGGGGTCCTGCTGGTCGGTGGGCTGTTCCGGCGTCACGCGATCGTGCGAGGTCATGGGGTTCCTCTTCCTCGGCGGGTGTCTGTGGGCGGAATGCTGCCTGCGGGGGGCGGCCGGGGCCGTGCGGCAGCCGGTCGCGGTGGACATCCGGGGCCGGGCGCGGAGAGGGACGGCGTCCGGCCGGACCGCCGCCGGGCCGGTCGCGGCTCGCGGCACGGTGTGCACGGCGCCGGGCGCGCCGGTGTGTTACGGGCTCGCGCCGTCCGTGTGGCGGGAACTCGTCAGGGTCAGCCGCCAGCGCAGCTCCCCCGTCGCGGGCCCGCACGCCGTGTCGCCGTCGGCGGCGCCCGCGGAGTCGAAGACCCGGCCGAGCATCGGCTCCACGCCGACGGACCGGTAGGGGGCCTGCCGGGGGAAGCCGCCCAGGTTGCGCCAGAGCGCGATCGCGACCGGTGCGCCGTCCGCCTCGACCCGCAGTGTGAGGGTGTCAGGGCCGTCGTACACGGTGGTTTCTGGGGTCTCGACGACGGCGCCGAGCGCGGTGCCGTCCGCGGGGCCCGCTTCGTCGAGCCGCACTCCGCCCGCCGTGGGCCAGCGGCCCGTGCTCCAGGCGGGTCCTTCGTCCGGGTAGAGCCGCAGCGGCGTGCCGCGCGCCATCCCGACGCGGGCCTGTTCCGACAGGTCGAGCAGGGCGTGGGCGGCCCAGACGAAGCGGTAGCCGGCCGGCGCGCTCAGGGTGTAGTCCACGACGGTCTCGGCGGCGTGGGTGCGGATGCGGCGTTCGAGCCGGAAGCCGGGGCACTGGACCCATGCCCTGGCGCCGTCCCCCTGCCAGGGCCGCGACCAGGCGTCCCCGTGGTCGGGGGTGCCGCGTACCGTCGGTACGCACTCCTCCAGGCCGCCCGCGTCGGCGAACGGGGTGCCGGGCGCGGCGCCCGCCCTGGCCGGTTCCGTGCGGTGCCAGAGCCAGTCGCGGCCGTGCGCCACGAGGGAGGTCCAGCGTCCGCCGTGGCCGAGGTCGGTGGTGGCGCGGGGGCCGACGGGCCCGGCCGGGTGGCTCACCATTCCGCGAACGACCCGTCGGCGTGCCGCCATACGGGGTTGCGCCAGGCGTGGCCCGTACGGTCGGCGGCGCGCACGGCGCCTTCGTCCACGGTGATGCCGAGGCCGGGTGTGGCGGTCCTGCGGGCGTGGCCCGCCTCGAAGCGGAAGGGCTCGGTGTCGACCAGATAGGACAGCAGGTCGGCGTCCTTGTTGTAGTGGATGCCCCTGCTCTGCTCCTGGATCAGGAAGTTGGGGGTGCAGAACGCTATCTGGAGGCTCGCGGCGAGCGCGATGGGCCCGAGCGGGCAGTGCGGTGCGAGCTGGGCGCCGTAGACGTCGGCGAGGGAGGCGATGCGGTGGACCTCGGAGATGCCGCCGGCGTGCGACAGGTCGGGCTGGGCGACCGCGATGCCCGCGGCGAGTGCGGGCAGGAACTCGGCCCTGCCGTAGAGCCGTTCGCCGGTCGCGATGGGGACCGGGCTGGCGGCGACGAGCGCGGGCAGCCCGTGGCCGTGCTCGGGCAGCAGTGGCTCCTCCGCGAACAGCGGGTGCAGCGGGCCCAGTTCGGCGAGAACCCGGCGGGCGGCCGCAGGGGTGAAGCGGCCGTGGAAGTCGACGGCGACGTCGCGGTCGGGGCCGAGGGCGTCGCGGGCGGCGGCGACGCGCGCACCGACGCCCGCCGTCTCGGCGGCGGTCGCCATCGGGGAGGTACGGCCCGCCGCGTTCATCTTGACGGCGGTGAAGCCGGCCTCGACCTGCGCGGCGACCTCCTCGCGGATGTGCGAGGGGTCGTCGCCGCCGACCCAGGCGTAGACCCGGACACGGTCGCGGACCGGGCCGCCCAGGAGGGCGTGCACGGGTGCCTCGTACGCCTTGCCCGCGATGTCCCACAGGGCCTGGTCGAGGCCGGCGACGGCGCTGGACAGGACTGGGCCGCCCCGGTAGAAGCCGCCCTTGGTCATCACCTGCCAGTGGTCCTCGACGCGCAGCGGGTCCTGGCCCACGAGGTATTCGGCGAGCACGTCGACGGCCGCTCTGACGACCTCGGCCCGGCCCTCGACGACGGGTTCGCCCCAGCCGACGAGCCCTTCGTCCGTCTCCACCCGGCAGAACAGCCAGCGGGGCGGCACGAGGAACGTCTCGATTCGGACGATCTTCACCGGCTCTCGTCACCCTTCGTCGGGGGCTGGGTGCGCGCCACGGCCTCGCCGTGGACCTTGTGCAGGTCGCGCAGGGCCTGGTCGAGCAGGGCGCGCATGGCGCTCTCGGCGCGGTCGCCGTCGCCGTCGCGGACCGCGTCGAGGACGGCGCGGTGGCTGGGTACCGGGTCCTCGCCGTGCGGGGACGAGTGGACGATCTCGTCGCGGTGCGCGAGCCCGGACTCGATGACCATCTCCATGCGTTCGAGGAGTTCGTTGTGGGTGGCGCGCAGCAGGGCCCGGTGGAAGGAGAGGTCCGCCTCCACGGCCGCCGCCGCGCGTTTGCCGGTGTCCGCGGCCATGGCGTCGATCGCGGCCCGGAGCGCCTCCAGGTCGGCACTGTCGTGCCGTTCGGCGGCGAGGCGCGCGGCGGCGGGCTCGACGATCCCGCGGACCTCGCCGAGGTTGCGCAGGAGCGCGAGGTCCGCTCCGCTGTTCGTGCTGCCGGCGAACTGCCAGCGCAGGACGTCGGCGTCGAGGAGGTTCCAGCGCGCGCGGTCGGTGACGAAGGTGCCGCGCTTCTGCCGGGCGTCGACCATGCCCTTGGCGGCCAGTACCTTCAGCGATTCGCGCAGGGCGGTCAGACTGACGTCCAGCTCGTCCCGCAGCGCCGGGAGGTCGAGTACCGCCCCCTCGGGCAGCTCTCCGCTGAGGACCCGCCGCGCGAGTGTCTCCACGGTCTGGCCGTGGACTCCGCGGCGCGCGTATGGCGTCATGTCGTTCTCTGCCTTTCTGCTGCTCGGTGCGGTGGCGCCGCGGGTCCGCGGGCCGCCGCTCGGGTGGGTGTCCACCCGGTGTCGTACCGTCAGGCTCTCGCGCCCGCGCGGTGCGTGCGGGCCGAGGGGGTCAGGCCGATGCCTTGACGACGCTCCAGCCGCCGTCGACGAGGAGGCTCGCGCCGGTGATGTACGCGGCCTCGTCGGCGGCGAGGAACGCGATCGCCGCGGCGGCCTCCTCGGGGGTGCCGAAGCGCCCGGCCGCCGTCTCCGCGACGCTGCGGACGCGGTCCTCCTGCGGTACGCGGTCCCAGGCGGCGGTCAGGATGGGTCCCGGCAGGACCGCGTTCACGCGGATGTCGGGTCCGTACTCGACGGCGAGCTGCCCGCTCAGGGACAGCAGCGCGCCCTTGGAGGCGGCGTACGCGGGGTGGCCCGGGATGCCCTTGTGGGCGTGGACGGACGAGGTCAGGACCACCGCGCCGCGCTCGGCCCGCAGGTCGGGCAGGAGCGTCCGGAAGCCGAGGAAGCCGCCCGTCAGGTTCACGGAGAGCTGGCGCTGCCAGGAGTCGAGCGTCATCTCCCCGGCGGGGACGACATCGACGGTGTAGGCGTTGCTGACGAGGACGCCGACCGGGCCGTACGCGTGGGCGGCGGAGGCGACGCGTTCCCAGGCGGCGGGGTCGGCGACGTCCGCGGTCACGAAGCGGGCGCGTCCGCCCTCGGCGGTGATGGCGTCCGCGACGGCCCGGCCGCTGTCCTGCGCGATGTCGGCGAGGACGACGGCGGCTCCCTCCTGGGCGAGTCTGCGGGCGGTGGCCGCGCCGATGCCGGAGGCGGCGCCGGTCACGACGGCGACGCGGTCGGTGAAGCGTGCGGCGGGGTGCATGGAGCGGCTCCTCTCCTCGGGGCGGCCCGCTCGGTGCGGAGCGGGCCCGGGGTCGGCGCGGTGCGCGGTGTGCACGGGTGTCACCACCGGTCCAGGACGACGAGGTCGGCGTCGTATGCGGCCGTCCACGCGAACGGCAGCCCGGCGTGGGCGAGATGGGCGCCGCTGTAGACGGTGCCCGTCCGTGCGTCACGGTAGCGGGCCGCCGGGTCGGGCAGTCCGCGCAGCCGCAGTCGCGCGGGCCGGCCGGGCACGAGGGGCGCGCCGTCGAGGGGGCCGGTGTTCCAGGCGGCGACGACGATCCTGCCGCCGGGGTGCGTGTACTGCACGCCGCAGGTGGCGTCCCCGACCGCGCCGAGCAGGCGTGCCTCGCCGTGGTGGACGGTGTCGCGGGCCTCTTTGTAGCGGGCGATCCAGTCGGCGGCTTCCGCACGCTGCACGGGGCTCCAGCGCCGGATGTCGGCTCCGATGCCGAGCACGCCCGCGGCGGCGGTGACGAAGCGGAAGGCGAGGGACCGGGGCCGGGGGTCGAAGACGCCGGGCGCGTCGGTGACCCAGGAGCTCATGGTGTGCGGGGCGTGGGCGTGCAGGTAGCCGTACTGCACACCGAGCCGGTCGAGGGGCGCCGTGTTGTCGCTCGGCCAGACGACGTCGGTACGGGCGAGGGTGGCGTGCTCGATGCGCCCGCCGCCGCCCGCGCAGCCCTCGACGGTGACCTCGGGGTGGCGGGAGCGGAGGTGGTCGAGGACGCGGAGGTAGCCCGCGACGTGGGCGGCGTCGAGGTCCTGGGTCTCGGCGGGGCCGCCGCCGGGCCGTCCGCGTTCGGTGGGCGGCCGGTTCATGTCCCACTTGAGGTAGCTGATGTCGTGGGCGCCGAGGAGTCCGTCGAGAGTGGCGAGGACGAACTCCTGGACGTCGGGACGGCCGAGGTCGAGGAGCAGCTGGTTGCGGACGAGGGTGGCGGGCCGGCCGTCGAGGTGGTACGCCCATTCGGGATGGCGCGCGTACAGCTCGGAGGCGGGGCTGACCGCCTCGGGTTCCACCCAGATCCCGAAGTCCATGCCGAGGGCGCGGACTTCGCCGATGAAGTGGTCGAATCCGCCGGGGAAGGCGGCCGGGTCGGGAGCCCAGTCGCCGAGGCCGCCGGTGTCGTCGGCGCGGCCGGTGAACCAGCCGTCGTCCACGACGAAGAGTTCGGCGCCGAGACCGGCCGCGGCGCGGGCGAGGTCGAGCTGGCCGGCCGCGTCGACGTCGAACCCGGTGGCCTCCCAGGAGTTGTACTGGACCTTGCGGACGCGGTGCAGCCGCTCCCCCGCGAGGTGGCGTTCGTAGCGGTGCCAGACGCGAGCCAGCCCGTCGCGTCCTTCGGAGCTGAACGCGCAGGCCAGGTCGGGGGTGGTGAGAGTCGCGCCGGGGGCGAGTCGGACGGCGCCCTCGTGCGGGAGGCGGCCGGCCCGGACGCGGACGGCGCCGCCCGGTTCCGCGTCGGCGGTGATGTGCCAGTTGCCGGGCCAGGCGAGGGCCACGCCGTAGGTGGGGGTGTCGCCCTCGGCCGGTGCGGCGGCGTCCTGGACGGCGAGCCAGGGGGCGTAGGCGTGGCCGGGCGCGCCCTGGGTGCTGGCCATCTCGAACCTGCCGCGCGCCAGGTCGAGTTGGGTGAGCTGGAACTCGTGGGACCACTGTCCCGCGAGGTAGCTCAGGCGCGCCGCGCCGGTGACGGGGACGTTGACGGCTCCGGAGTCGAAGCGCTCCAGGCGCAGTTCGGCGTCACCGGTGTTGGTGTGTTCGGTCCTGCGGCGGATGACGTCGGTGCCGGGCACGGTCTCGTAGACGAGGGTGGTGGCGAGGCCGAGCAGGGCGTCGGTGAAGGTGAGCCGCAGGCTCTGGCCTCCGTCGGGGCCTTCGCCGCTCGCGGCGGCGCCGGTGAAGGCCCACCAGGTGCCGCGTTCCCCGCCGGGCCTTGAGGCGACGAGGTCGGCGCCGGTGAACGGCCGCTGCCCGTACGGGATGTACTCGGCGGGGGCCGCGTCGGCCGGGGTGATGTAGTGGGTCCGGTGCGACCAGTCGAGAGGCGCCGGCCCGGTCTCGGTGCCGGCCGGTCCCCAGGCCGCGAGCTCGGGCCAGGGCCCGTCGGGCGACAGCCGTACGACATACACGGTGGTGCCGGTACGCAGGGTCCACGGGCCGTGTCCTTCCTCCCTGCCGGACGGGCCCGGCGCGGCGGAGGCCGGGCCCTGCGTGTGCTGCAGGGTCATTTGACTGCTCCGAGGTTGAGGCCTGCCACGAAGTGGCGCTGGAAGCGCAGGAACACGATCACCGTGGGCGCGGCGGCGATGACCGATCCCGCCGCGATCACGTTCCAGTCCGAGACGTACTGCCCCTGGAGTCCGATGAGGGACGCGGTGATCGGCATCTTGCTGTCGGTGCGCAGCACCGTGATCGACCACAGCAGGTCGTTGAAGATCCAGGTGAACGACAGCGCGCACAGCGCGGCGAGCGCGGGTTTGGCGAGGGGCATCACGATGCGGCTGTAGATCGTCCAGGGCCCCGCGCCGTCGATCACCGCGGCCTGCTGGATCTCCGGGGGGATGGACCGCATGAAGCCGTGCAGGACGAAGACGTAGAAGCCCACGCCGAAGCCGACCTGGACGCCGATCACGGCGTACAGGCTGTCGTACAGGCCGAGCATCTCGGTGAGTTTGGAGACCGGCACGAGCAGGATCTGCGGGGGCAGCAGGTTGCCCGCGAGCATGACGAGCAGCAGTGTGCGGCGCAGCGGCAGGTCGTAGCGGCTGAGGGCGAACGCGGCCATGGAGGCGAGCAGCAGCGACACCAGCACACTGGGGACGGTGACGAGGATGCTGTTGAGCAGGGCGCGGGCCTGGCCGCCGTCGGTCCACGCCTGGGCGAAGCCGTCCAGGGTGAAGGAGTGCGGCAGGGCACCGAGCCCGTTGCCCGCGATGTCGTCGAAGGACCGGGTGGCGGTGACGAGGACGAGGGCGACGGGCAGCAGCCACAGCGCGGACAGCAGTACGGCGCCGGTGTGGAAGCCCGCCGTGCCCGCGCGGCGGCGCCGTGCGGCCGGGGCGCGGCGCGCTGGGCGGGCCGCCGGGGGCGCCGTCTTCGCCGCCGGGGGCGTCTCGGGGTGGGTGACGGTCATCAGTCGGCCTCCCGGAAGGCGCGGACGAGGTAGGAGACGATGACCCCGAAGGCCAGGAGGAAGATCACGACGGCCAGGGCGGACCCGTAGCCGAGGCGCAGGGACTGGAAGGCCGTCGAGTACATGTAGGTGCTGAGCAGTTCTGAGGAGTGGTACGGGCCGCCGCGGGTGAGCGCCCACACCACGTCGAAGGAGCGCAGCGAGTCGATGATGACGACGGAGACGACGACCGCGTTGACGCTGCTGAGCTGGGGCAGTGTGATGTGCCGGAACAGCTGCCCGCGGTGCGCGCCGTCGACCTTGGCCGCCTCGTACAGGGCGGGGTCGATGCCCTTGAGCCCCGCGAGGTAGAGCACCATGACGTAGCCGATCTCGCGCCAGAGGGCGGGCACGATGACGGCGTACAGGGCGGTGGACTGGTCGGCGAGCCAGGGGTGTTCCCAGCTGCCGAGGCCGAGGCCGCCGAGCGTCTTGTCGATGAGGCCGTCGGGCTGGTACATCGCCTGCCACACCAGTGCGGTGGCGACGAGCGAGAAGACGACGGGCAGGAACAGGGCGGCCCGGTAGAAGCCGACTCCCCTGCGCTCCTGCTGGAGGAGCAGGGCGGCGCCGAGGCCGAGGACGATGGACAGGCCGCCGAACAGCACGAGCCACAGCACGGTGTCGAGGAGCGCGGTGCGGAAGACGCTGTCGCCGAACATCTCGCGGAAGTTGCCGAGGCCGACGAACTTCGCGGGGGCGACGCCGTTCCAGTCGGTGAGCGAGAGGTAGAAGCCCTGGATGGCGGGCCAGAACACCCAGAACGCCTCGGCCAGCAGCGGTACGAGGACGAACGCCAGCACGACGGGCGGTACCCGGGTGGCCCGCCGGCGGCGGCCGGGTGCGGTCAGGAGCGCCATGTCACTGGCTCCAGATCTTCTGCGCGTCGCGCTGCCACGTCGTGAGGATGCTGCCCACGTCCTTGGGCTTGGACAGGAAGTGGGTGAGCGCGGTGTCGGCGGACGGCTGGAGCGCGTCGCTGGAGTCGCGGTTGAAGAACTGGGTGACGTCGGAGGCGTTCTCGATGAGCGCGCGGCCCTTCTTCACCAGGGGTGTCCCGCTGTCCTTGGCCTTCGGGTTGACGGGTATCGCGGTGCCGGACGACCCCTTGAGGTAGGTCTCCTGGGCCTCGACGCTCGCCATGTACCGCAGGAGTTCCTTGACGTCGTCCGCGTGGTGGGTGCGGGCGCTGGCGAAGTAGCCGTCGGTCGGGCCCTCTTCGGCGTTGGGCACCTTGGGGTCGATGACCGGGAAGCGGAAGAAGTCGATGTCGTCGAGGGCGTCCTTGGGTGCGGCGTCGGCGAAGAACGTGCCGATCAGCATCATGCCCGTACGGCCCTGGAGGAGGGCGGTGGTGGCGTCCTGGAAGGCGAGGGCGGTGCCGTTGGGGTCGAAGTAGGGCAGGGCCTCGCTCCACCGGTCGAAGACCTTGTGGACCTCGGGGTCGTCGAAGCGGTGCTTCCCCGCGAGCAGTTCGCGGTGGTACTGGGCGCCGTTGATCCGGATGTTGAGGTAGTCGAACCAGGAGGACGCGACCCAGGTGGTGCCGTTGCCCGCGCCGAGGCCGATCGGAGCGATCTTCTTGGCCTTGAGCCTGTCGCACAGGTCGAGGAACTCGTCCCAGGTCTTCGGCTCCTCGACGCCCCACTTGGCGAAGTTCGACTTGCGGTAGAAGACGCCCCACCAGTAGTAGGAGGCGGGCACGAAGACCTTCTTGCCCGCCGAGTCGGTGCAGAGCTTCTTCTGCGCGTCGGAGTAGGTGGCGAGGTCGCCGCCGGTCCACAGGTCGCTGAGGTCGAGCAGCAGGTTCTGCTTGGCGTAGGAGTCGGCGACGGAGCCGGGGTACCAGGTGAGCACGTCCGGCGGGTTCCCGGAGGTAAGGTACGTCGGCAGCTGCGTGCGGAAGGTCTCGGAGGCGACCGTGTTGAGGGACGCCTTGGCTCCGCCGCGCTTGTCGAACGCGTCGACGAGTTTCTGCATCGCCGATTTGGCCTGCGGCGAGGACAGGTTCGACTGGAGGGTCACCGGGCCGCCGCCGGACGCGTCGCTACCTCCGGAGGAACTGGTGGAGGTGACGCATCCGCTCATCAGGGCGGCGGCTCCTGCGGCGCCCGCTCCCGCGAGGAACCCGCGGCGGCTGGGTGGTGTGGCGATCATGGGTGAACTCCTTTGGTACCCACGGACGGGGCCCGCGCCGCCCGTGGCGGGCGGGCCCTTCGTTCGGCGGGACAAGACTGTCGGGACGGAACGCCGCCGTCAAGATTAATTACTAATTTATTGTTTGAAGGTGACGGCGCTTCGGAGAGGGGAGGGCGGCGGTCCGGGTCAGAGCGTCGCTTCGCGGATCTGGCCGGCGACGGACCGGTAGGCGGCGAGGACCTCTCCGGCGGGGCCCGCGGCGACGCCGAGCGCGCCGTCGAAGGCGCCGCTCGCCCAGGCGGTGTTCCTGGACCAGCCGCCCCAACCGCCGTCACCGTGCGCGGAGTACGTACGCTGCCAAAGGGTGTAGTCGCTCGCCCGCGCGTAGAGGCGGACCGTGTCCCCGACGGCCACGAGGGCGGGGCTCCCGCTGACCGTGCCGCCGAGCGGGGTCCAGCCGGACCAGCCGCCTGAGGCATCGCGCACGCGCTCCCAGACGGCGTCGTCGTTCGTGCGGACGGCGACGTGCAGACGGCCCGCCGCGTCGAGCGCCGCCGCGGGGCGGCCGGTCACGCTCAGCCCGGCGGGCGCGCCCACCGGCCCCGTTCCCGAGGGCCCGAGCGAGAGCACGCCCCCGTCGCGGCCGGTCGCGAACAGCGTCCAGTGGCCGGGCCCGTCGAACGCGACGGCCGGGGCGCTCGCCAGCACGCCGCCGAGCCGCTGCCACCGGCCCCAGCGCCGCCCGTCGTACGTCCTGCGGTACGCGGCGTCGTCCGCGCCGCGCACGAAGACGTCGATCCGGCCGCCGGGCGAACCGTACGCGGCGGGCGCTCCGGTGATCCCGCCGCGGGTGGGGCCGCCGAGGTCCGTCACGCGCGACGGCGGCGCGCCTGCCGGTCCGGTCCGCTCGCGCAGCGAACCGTCCGCCGCCCGTGTGAAGGCCGTCGTCACGGCGCCGTCGGTGACGAGCGCCGGGTCGTCGGCCGAGGTGGTGCCGAGCGGGGCGCCGGGCGCCGCGTCGGTCCCGGACAGCTTGAGGAAGGCGGTGCCGTGGGCGGGGACGGTCACGGTGTACGAACCGGTGTACGTGCCCCGGTCGGCGCGGGCCCGCAGATCCCGCACGGCGACCCGGCCGCCGAGCCCGGTGTCGGCGAAGCTCACGGTCCTGCGGACGGCCTGGCCGGACCGGTTGAGCAGCACGACGGCGCGCTTGCCCCGTCCGCTGAGGACTTTGCTGTAGACGTCGCCCGTCGCGTCGGTGGCGACCCGTACGCCCTGGATGTCGAGGGGGTCCTGGTCGACGGCGACGATCTCCGGGTTGGCCAGGGTCGCGACCATCGCCTCGGGCAGGGTGCGCGGGTCCGATCCGACGATCAGCGGGGACGCCATCTCGGCCCACATCACCAGCTGGGTGGTGGACTCCTCCTGGGTCAGTTCGTACGACCCGTCGGGCATCGTCCGCATCGGGATGAGGTAGTCGGGGTCGCCGTAGTGGCCCGGTCCTTGGGCCTCCGGGTGCTGGGCGTTGGCATCCATGTTGCGCAGGACGTTCGCCCACTCCCCCGCCGTGGGGGTGCCGTAGGCGATGTCGGTGCCGGTGCGCCAGGAGGTGGCGAGCCGGGGCCCGTACGCGTAGGCGTTGTGCGCGTCCTGGGCGGGCGTGTGCGGGACGCCCCAGTCGTCGGTGAGCGGGTTGCAGAGGTTGAGCAGCATGGGCCGGCCCGTGGCCGCGACCGCCGCGCTGAACTCGCCGAAGGCGGTGGCGGGGTCGAGCTTCTCGGAGATGCCGCAGAGGAAGTCGACCTTGATGGCGTCGACCTTCCAGCCGGCGAACTGCTTGGCGTCCTGCTGGTAGTGGCCCCTGCTGCCGAGGCCGCAGCTCTTGCCGCCGTCGTAGTCGCCCGCGTCCGTGTAGATGCCGACGCGCAGCCCGAGCCTGTGCAGTCGGCTGACCAGGGCGGGAATGCCGGAGGGGAAGCGTTGCGGGTCGGCGACCAGACGGCCCGAGCTGTCGCGGGGAGTGTCGGCCTGCCAGCCGCCGTCCAGCCAGACGATGTCGTAACCGGCCTTGCTCAGGCCGCTCTTGACGAGATAGTCGGCGACGCCCATGACCTGGTCCTCGGTGGGGGCGCCGAGGCCGTAGTACGTGTTCCAGCCCATGTACGGCGTGGCCGCGGCGGCCGGCCGGCCGCCTGCGGCGGTGTGCGGCGCGGCAGGAGGGGCCGCGGCCTGCGCGGCGGGTACGGTCACCGCGACGAGCGCCGCGGCGCCGAGCACGGCGGCCAGCCGACGGGTGCGCGAAGTCCCTGCACGGGGTGAAGTCATCTGAGCCTTCCCGGAGTTGTGGCGGGGCGGGGGG
>NZ_JAIUKE010000079.1 GCF_020176795.1 Streptomyces sp. 8L | reverse complement strand
GAGTTTGTGCGGTGGCGCCCGCGTATCCCACCGCCCGCGCCGGGGCGGAGCGCGAGGCCCGGCGCGGCGGCGCGGGGTGTGGGCGGCGCAGATAACCCACGTGCCCCGGTGGGCGGCGGCGGCGTAGCGCCGCCCGGGGCCGGTGCCCCCGGCGCCAGGCCCGCGCCGGCCCCCGCTCCCGCCGGTGCGCCCCGGCCGCTGCACGGCGATCCGTTCGCCACCCGCACCCTGCGTGCGCTGCGGGCCGCCCTGGGTTCGTCCGCCGCACGCGCCGTCAACGACGCGACAGGGCTCGCCGAACGCGTCCAGCAACCCATCACGAGCGGACGCCACATCGTCGTGACGAGCATCCGCGGCGGCTCCGGCAAGACGACGGTGGCGGCCCTGCTGAGCCGCACGTTCAACCACTACCGCCACGACCCGGTTCTCACCCTGGAGGCGGACGCCGCGCTCGGGACGCTCGCGGGGCGGCTCGGCGCCGAGACCGTGCGGTGGACGACCGCCGACCTCGCGGGCATCGTCCGGCCGTCGATGCGGCTGACGGACGTGACCGGCTACCTCGTACCGCTGGACGACGGCGGCTGGCTGCTGCCCGGCAGCCGGGGCGATGTCGGGGCGCGCATCGACGTGCCGTCGTACCGGACGGTGATGGTGGCCCTGCGCCGCCACTTCGCGGTGACGGTGGTGGACTGCGAGAGCGTGCCCGGCGAGGTGGCCCGTACGGCGCTGGACACCGCGCACACCCGGGTGCTGGCCGCGCCCGCGACCGTGGAGGGCGTCAACTCCACGCGTGCGGTGCTGGACTGGATGGCCTCGCTGCCGGTGCCGCTGCTGCCCGGGACGGTCGTCGCACTGGCCTGTTCCGCGCCGCACCAGGTACTGGACACGGAGCGCGCGGCCCGCCGGCTGCGGGAGACGGGCGCCGAGGTCGTCGTCCTCCCGTACGACCGGCATCTGGCGGGCGGCGGGGTGATCCGCACGGACCTGCTCGGCGCCCGCACCCGGCTCGCCGCCACCCGCCTCGCGGCGGAGGTCCTGGACCGCGCGCTGCGGCAGCGGCCCGCGGGGTGAACGGTCCCGGCGCTTCCTAGCAACAACCGCCCGGCAGCGTCCGCCGGTTGCGTGCCTCCCTGTTGCGGGCCGCGAGCAGGTCGTCCGCCGGGTAGCCGACCTCCTCCAGGGTCAGTCCGTGCGGCCGTACGACGTGCACCGCCGAGTCCCGTACGCCCGCGGCCAGCACCTTCGCGGGCCACTGGGTGTCCCGGTGCCCGTCGCCGACGAACAGCAGCGCGCCGACCAGCGAGCGCACCATGTTGTGGCAGAACGCGTCGGCGCGCACCGTCGCCGTGACGATCCCGTCCTCGCCCCGCACCCAGTCGAGCCGCTGGAGGGTGCGGATCGTCGTCGCGCCCTCGCGCCGCTTGCAGTACGCGGCGAAGTCGTGCTCCCCGACCAGCCGCGCGGACGCCTCGTTCATCGCGTCGACGTCCAAGTCCCAGTCGTGCCACAGCACATGGCCGCGCAGCAGCGGGTCGACCCCGCCCGGATGGTCGGTGACCCGGTAGGCGTAGCGCCGCCAGACCGCGGAGAAGCGGGCGTTGAACCCGGCCGGCGCGCGCTGCGCCCGCCACACCCGTACGTCGTGGGGCAGCCGTCCCGCGAGGCGCCGCAGCAGCTTGTCCTCGTGCGCCGCCCACACCTCGTCCGGCAGGTCGACGTGCGCGACCTGCCCGCGCGCGTGCACCCCGGAGTCCGTACGCCCGGCGACGGTCAGCTCATAGCCCCGGGGCGAGCGCGTCACCGTGCGCAGCGCGTCCTCGATCTCGCCCTGCACCGTCCTGCGCGCGGTCTGCTTCGCCCAGCCGGAGAAGCCTGCCCCGTCGTACGACAGGTCGAGCCGCACCCGTACGAAACCGGGCGCGGGACCCTCGCCCGCACCGCTGTCCGCCCCGGCCGCCGCCCGGGCCCCGCCGTCTGCCCCACTGTCTCCGCCACTCACGCTCACTCCCCCATCCTCCCAGGCCCGCGATCCGCCCCCGCGGGCGGAACCGGTAGCGTCTGCGTCAACACGACGCCCGCATGTAGCACCCTGAGAGGGACCCCGACCCCATGGCGACGACCATCCGCAAGGCCGTGATCCCCGCAGCAGGACTCGGTTCCCGGCTGCTGCCGCTGACGAAGGCCATCCCGAAGGAAATGCTGCCCGTCGGTGACAAGCCGGTCATCGAACACACCGTGCGCGAGCTGGTGGCGTCCGGGATCACCGACATCACGATCGTCGTCTCGGGCGGCAAGAACCTCATCCAGGACCACTTCCGCCCGAATCCCGCGCTCGTCGCCCAGCTGCGCGCCGACGGCAAGACCGCGTACGCGGACGCCGTCGAGGAGGTCGGAGAGCTGTCCCGCCTCGGTCACATCACGTACCTGGACCAGCACGGCCCGTACGGCAACGGCACCCCCGTCCTGAACGCGGCCCGCAACTTCGGCGACGAGCCGATGCTCGTCCTGTGGCCCGACGACGTCTTCGTGGCCGAGGTCCCGCGCGCGCAGCAGCTGATCCGCGCGTACGAGGCGACGAGCAGCCCGGTCCTCGCACTGCTGCCGATGCGCCCGGCGGAGTCGGGGCGCTACGGCGTCCCTGTGGTCAAGGAGGACCTGGGCGACGGCCAGCTGCGCATCACCGGCCTGGTGGAGAAGCCCGCCCCGGAGGACGCGCCGTCCGCGTACGCCGCGATCGGCGGGTACGTGATCACGCCGGGCATCGTCGACGAGCTGCGCGAGCAGACGAAGCGCTGGTACGAGCACCGCGAGGGCGAGATCTACCTGACGGACGCGATCAACGCGTACGCGTCGAGCCGCGCCGTCTACGGGCAGGTCATCCAGGGCAGCTGGTACGACACCGGCAACCCGGCGGACTACCTGGTCGCCCAGTTCGCCTCCGCACTCTCCCACCCCGAGTACGGCCCCCTCCTGCGCCACATGACCCGAGAACTGGACGGCCCGACAGACGCCTGACACCACCGGCCGCCTCGCGCCGGGCCTGCGTACGGGGCCGCACGGCCGTGCGAGGGGCTCCGTTACGTGGAAAGGCCCGCGCCGCTCCTCCGTGGACGTATCCACGGGAGTGCGGTGCGGGCCTTTCGCTGCCCCCGGCAGGGACGTGGCCAGGACTACTTGGACTCGTCCGTGTCCTCGGCCGGAGCCGCGTCCTCGACCGTCTCGGTCTTGGGCGCGTCCTTCTTCTCGGCGTCTTCCTTGACCGCGCGCTTTGTCGCCGCCTCGGCCTCGCCGGTGGCCTGCTGGGCCACGGTCAGGGCCTCCACCAGCTCGATGACCGCCATGGGCGCGTTGTCGCCACGGCGGTTGCCGATCTTGGTGATGCGGGTGTAGCCACCCGGACGGTTCTCGTAGCGCGGCCCGATCTCGGAGAACAGCCGGTACACGACGTCCTTGTCCGTGATCGTGCGCAGCACCAGGCGACGGTTGTGGATGTCGCCCTTCTTCGCCTTCGTGATCAGACGCTCGGCGACCGGACGCAGGCGGCGGGCCTTCGCCTCGGTCGTCTTGATGCGGCCGTGCTCGAACAGCGACTTCGCGAGGTTCGCGAGGAGCAGCTTCTCGTGCGCGGCGCTGCCGCCCAGTCGGGCACCCTTGGTGGGCCTCGGCATGGTCGTTCTCCTTCTTGTCTGCACCGGCCGTATCAGGTACCGGTGTCAGGTCCGGCGAGCGGTCGCCCGCCGGAGGCTTCCGGGCTGGGCACGGCGGTGGGGGGGGGGGGGGGGGGGGGGGGGGGGGGGCCCCCCCCCCCCCGGGGGGGGGGGGCGGCCCCCCCCCCCCCGGCGGCCGGGGCGGGCCGGCGGAG
>NZ_JAIUKE010000078.1:2817-34276 GCF_020176795.1 Streptomyces sp. 8L | reverse complement strand
CCTTTTTTGGCTCCCGGGCCGTTACCTGGGCGGGGGGGCGGGGGGGGGGGGGGGCCCCCCCGGGGGGGGGGCGGGGGGGGCCCGGGGGGGGCGGGGGGGCGGGCGGGGCCGCGCGCCAACCCCGCGTACTCAGTACTGCTCGGTCTCCACGAAGCCGGCGTCCGCGTCGTCCTCCGCGCCGAACGCGTCGGCGGCGGCGGTCGGGTCGAATCCGGGCGGGCTGTCCTTGAGCGCCAGGCCCATGCCGGCCAGCTTCGCCTTGACCTCGTCGATCGACTTCGCGCCGAAGTTGCGGATGTCGAGCAGGTCCGCCTCGGAGCGGGCGACGAGCTCGCCCACCGAGTGGATGCCCTCGCGCTTGAGGCAGTTGTACGACCGGACGGTGAGTTCCAGCTCCTCGATCGGCAGCGCGAGGTCGGCGGCGAGCGCCGCGTCCGTCGGCGACGGGCCCATGTCGATGCCCTCGGCGTCGATGTTGAGCTCGCGCGCCAGGCCGAACAGCTCGACCAGCGTCTTGCCCGCGGACGCCATGGCGTCACGGGGCCGCATGGCCTGCTTGGTCTCGACGTCGACGATCAGCTTGTCGAAGTCGGTGCGCTGCTCGACACGGGTCGCCTCGACCTTGTACGTGACCTTGAGCACGGGCGAGTAGATGGAGTCGACCGGGATACGGCCGATCTCCTGGCCCACCTGCTTGTTCTGGACGGCGGAGACGTAGCCGCGACCGCGCTCGACGGTCAGCTCCATCTCCAGCTTGCCCTTGGCGTTCAGCGTGGCGAGCACCAGGTCGGGGTTGTGCACCTCGACACCGGCAGGCGGCGCGATGTCCGCGGCGGTGACCAGGCCGGGGCCCTGCTTGCGCAGGTACATCACGACCGGCTCGTCGTGCTCCGAGGAGACGACCAGCTGCTTGATGTTGAGGATGAGGTCGGTCACGTCCTCCTTGACGCCCGGCACGGTGGTGAACTCGTGCAGGACCCCGTCGATCCGGATGCTGGTGACAGCGGCACCGGGGATCGAGGAGAGGAGGGTGCGGCGCAGGGAGTTGCCGAGGGTGTAGCCGAAGCCCGGCTCCAGCGGCTCGATGACGAACCGGGAGCGGTACTCGTCGACGACCTCTTCGGTCAGCGACGGACGCTGAGCGATAAGCATGGATGAATCCTTCTGTTGGGGGCGCCCGCTATTTGACGCCCTTCAGTACTACAAGGGTACGGGCGACCCGGCGCGAACATGTTCGCGTCGTGCCGCCCGTGACCCGAGAGGTGCCTGCCTCAGACGCGGCGGCGCTTGGGCGGACGGCAGCCGTTGTGCGGGGTCGGCGTCACGTCCTGGATCGAGCCCACCTCAAGGCCGGTGGCCTGGAGCGAGCGGATCGCGGTCTCACGGCCGGAGCCGGGACCCTTGACGAAGACGTCCACCTTGCGCATGCCGTGCTCCTGCGCGCGGCGCGCGGCCGACTCGGCGGCCATCTGCGCGGCGAAGGGGGTCGACTTGCGCGAGCCCTTGAAGCCGACGTGGCCGGCGGAGGCCCAGGAGATCACGTTGCCCGAGGGGTCCGTGATCGAGACGATCGTGTTGTTGAACGTGCTCTTGATGTGCGCGTGGCCGTGAGCGACGTTCTTCTTTTCCTTGCGGCGCACCTTCTTGGCAGCGCCCTGACGTCCCTTAGGGGGCATGTCGGGTTGTCTCCTACGGAGAAGAGGTGGTCGGTCCTACAGCGAAGACCGCTGGTGAAGCGTGATGTCCTGCTGCGGACTACTTCTTGCCCGGCTTCTTCTTGCCGGCGATCGCGCGACGCGGGCCCTTGCGGGTACGCGCGTTGGTGCTCGTGCGCTGCCCGTGGACGGGCAGACCGCGACGGTGGCGCAGCCCCTGGTAGCAGCCGATCTCGACCTTGCGGCGGATGTCGGCGGCGATCTCGCGACGAAGGTCACCCTCGGTCTTGAGGTTCGCGTCCACGTACTCGCGGATCTTGACGAGGTCTTCCTCGGGAAGGTCGCGGACGCGGGTGTCGGGGTTGACGCCGGTGGCGGCGAGCGTCTCCTTGGACCGGGTGCGCCCGATACCGAAGACGTAGGTGAGGGCGACCTCGACGCGCTTTTCGCGCGGAAGGTCAACGCCTGCGAGGCGTGCCATTCATGGCTCCTGTTGGATTCGGAGGTCTGCCGCAGCACCGCTCCCGGATGGCGTCCGGGTCCCCGGCCTCCACCGGGGGTGTCAGCGCCCTGGGGGCGCCGTGCGCTGCGTTGTCACGTGAGCTGCTCGCGTCGCGCGAAGAGTTACGAGAAGTGCGGTACGGGGCGGTAGCCCGCGTCAGCCCTGGCGCTGCTTGTGGCGCAGGTTGTCGCAGATGACCATGACCCGGCCGTTACGGCGGATCACCTTGCACTTGTCGCAGATCTTCTTGACGCTCGGCTTGACCTTCATGGGATTGAGGTTCTCCGGGTCAGTGCGGGAGCCCGCGAGGGGGCACCGCAAGATCTACTTGTATCGGTAGACGATCCGACCGCGCGTGAGGTCGTACGGGGAGAGCTCCACGACGACCCGGTCATCCGGGAGGATACGGATGTAGTGCATCCGCATCTTGCCGCTGATGTGCGCGAGGACTTTGTGACCGTTCTGGAGCTCCACCTTGAACATGGCGTTCGGGAGGGACTCGATCACGGTGCCCTCAATTTCGATGGCACCTTGCTTCTTGGCCACGCTTCGCCCTTCGAATCGGCTACCTTGATCGATTCCGGCCACCGTGTGGGGACACACGGGTGCACCAGAGCCGACGCGTCAGTCTACGGCAGCGCTTCTGAAAAGACGAATCCGTGAAGTGTGCCCACGCACGATGATCCCTAAGCAACCCTTGACGCCCCGCTCACCCGGGTGCGCACGCGTCCCGCCCCCGCACAGGGCCCGCCCCGGCCCCGAGGACCGGGCGCACAGGAACGTTCCTGTGCCCGGGACGGGCAACGGATACCGAGGCTCAGGCCAGCGGGTCCGGCGCCGCCGTCACGCCGAGCTCCGCGAGCTTCGCGCGCCCGCCGTCGACCGCGGTGAGGACCAGCGGCCCCTCCTCGGTCAGCGCGATCGAGTGCTCCCAGTGCGAGGACCAGGTGTGGTCGAGGGTGACCACGGTCCACTCGTCGGGCATGACCTCGGTGTGCGGGGTGCCGAGCGACACCATCGGCTCGATCGCGAGGCAGAAGCCGGGCACCAGCTTGGGGCCCTTGCCGCGCTTGCGCGAGACGTAGTTCAGCAGGTGCGGGTCCATGTGCATGGAGGTCCCGATGCCGTGGCCGCCGTAGTCCTCGATGATCCCGTACTTTCCGCCGCCCGGCTTGGGCTGCCTGCGGATGTACGACTCGATCGCGCGCGACACGTCGATCAGGCGGTTGCCAGTCCTCATCGCGGCGATGCCGGCCCACATGGACTCCTCGGTCACCCGCGAGAGCTCGACGAGCTCCGGCGAGTGCCCGGTGCCGACGAACGCGGTGTACGCGGCGTCGCCGTGCCAGCCGTCCACGATGGCGCCCGCGTCCACGGAGATCAGGTCGCCGTCCTTGAGGACCGTCTTGTCGTCGGGGATGCCGTGGACGACGACGTCGTTGACCGACGTGCAGATCGTCGCGGGGAAGCCGCCGTACCCGAGGAAGTTCGGCTTCGCGCCGTGGTCGGCGAGCACCTTGCGGGCGACCTCGTCGAGGTCCTTGGTGGTCGCGCCGGGCACGGCGGCCTCCGCCGTGGCCGCGTGGACGGCGGCGACGACCAGGCCCGCCTCACGCATCTTCGCGATCTGCTCGGGGTTCTTGATCTCCACCATGTGCGTTCCGCGCCTTCCCACCAGAATCCGTACGCCTGCGTGCCCTGCTCGTCCGTGCTCGTCCGTGCTCGTCGTCGGGGACGGCCCCGGGAGGGGCGCGCCCTGCGTGGGGCCCGGCCCCGTGCACGGCACGGTCCCCGTCAAACGGTACGGCCGTGGTGCCCGTAGGACACCACGGCCGTCACTCACATCAGTGGCCCCGGCGTGAGCCGGAGCCGTCGTTCCCCGGTCCGCGGCGTTCTGCGATCCGGGTGGTGTCCGGTGTTACGCGGCCGCGTCGCGCTTGAGCGCTTCCATCGCCCGCTCGGTCACCTCGGTGACCTTGCCGAGGGCGGAGATGGTGACCACGAGGCCCTGGGTTCTGTAGTGGTCGATGATCGGCTCGGTCTCGCGGTGGTAGACCTCAAGACGCTTGCGCACCGTCTCCTCGTCGTCGTCGGCACGCTGGTACAGCTCGCCGCCGCAGACGTCGCAGACGCCCTCGGTCCTCGGCGGGTTGTACGTCACGTGGAAGACGTGCGCGCTGTCGTTGCGGCAGATGCGGCGGCCGGCGATCCGCTTGACCACCTCGTCCTCCGGGACCTCCAGGTCCAGGACGGCGTCCAGTGCGAGGCCGTCGCCCGCGAGGGACTCGTCGAGCGCCTTGGCCTGGGCCACGTTGCGCGGGAAGCCGTCCAGCAGGAAGCCGTCGGCGGCGTCGGACTCGCCCATCCGGTCGCGCGCCATCCCGATGGTCACCTCGTCGGGCACCAGCTCGCCGGCGTCGATGTATTCCTTGGCCTTCTTGCCGAGCGGGGTGCCCTGGCTGATGTTGGCGCGGAACAGGTCGCCGGTGGAGATGTGCGGGATCGACAGGTTCTTGGCAAGGTACGCGGCCTGCGTACCCTTGCCCGCACCGGGCGGCCCGACGAGGACGATTCGCATCAGCGGAGGAACCCTTCGTAGTTGCGCTGCTGGAGCTGGCTCTCGATCTGCTTCACGGTCTCCAGACCCACACCCACGATGATCAGGATGCTCGTGCCGCCGATCGAGTTGCCCGCACCGCCATAACTCGCCAACGCCACTGTCGGCGCGAGTGCGATCAGCCCCAGGTACAGCGAACCCGGCCAGGTGATCCGGTTGAGCACGTAGCTCAGATACTCGGCGGTAGGCCGACCAGCACGAATACCTGGGATGAAGCCACCATACTTCTTCATATTGTCGGCGACTTCCTCGGGGTTGAACGAGATCGCCACGTAGAAGAAGGCGAAGAACACGATCAACAGGAAGTACGCCGTCACGTAGTACGGGTGGTCACCCTTGACGAAGTTGTCCTGAATCCAGGTTTTCCAGCCCGAGGTGGAGCTGGAGAACTGGGCGATCAGGGCGGGGATGTACAGCAGCGAAGAGGCGAAGATGACCGGGATCACACCGGCCTGGTTCACCTTGAGGGGAATGTACGTCGAGGTTCCGCCGTACGAGCGGCGGCCGATCATCCGCTTCGCGTACTGGACGGGGATGCGCCGTTGCGCCTGTTCGACGAAGACGACGAGCCCGACCATCACGAAGCCGATGAGGATGACCCCGCCGAAGTTGATCCAGCCGCCGGCCAGCGAGCCGCTCTCCTTGATGGACCACAGCGTGCCGGGGAAGCCCGACGCGATGGAGACGAACATCAGGATCGACATGCCGTTGCCGATGCCCTTGTCGGTGATCATCTCACCGAGCCACATGACCATCGCGGTGCCGGACGTCATGGTGATGACCATGGTGATGGTCATGAAGAGCGAATGGTCCGGGACGATGTCCGAGGCCACCGGGCAGCCCTGGAAGAGGGCGCCGCTGCGGGCGGTGGCGACGAGGCCGGTGCCCTGGAGGATGGCCAGCGCGATCGTCAGGTAGCGGGTGTACTGCGTGATCTTCGTCTGACCCGACTGGCCCTCCTTCTTGAGGGCTTCGAGCCGGGGGATCACGACGGTCAGCAGCTGGAGGATGATGCTCGCGGTGATGTACGGCATGATGCCGAGCGCGAACAGGGTGATCTGGAGCAGCGCCCCGCCGCTGAACATGTTCACCAGGCCGAACAGACTGCTGTTGCCCTTCTGGGCGGCGCTGACACACGTCTGCACGTTCTCGTAGCTCACCCCGGGGATCGGGATGTGCGCGCCGAGCCGGTACAGCACGATGATGCCCAGCGTGAAGAGCAGCTTCTTGCGCAGGTCGGGCGTCCTGAACGCCCGGGCGAACGCGGTGAGCACGGTGCCTCCTGCGACCCCCGCGCCAGTGCGTCAGAGGTGACGGTCTTGAGGATCGACGGATTCGGGTGCCGGGACCAAACCCCGCTGTGGCGGTCGGGGGACCCGGTGGGTGGAGCAACAATCCACGCCACCATACCGGCGGCAGTGGCTCCGGCGGAACGACCAACCGGGGATACCCCTTTCACAGAGGCATCCCCGGTCGGATGTTTCAGGCCATCGGGTCCGCTCAGGCGGACTCGGTGACGGTCCCGCCGGCGGCGGTGATCTTCTCCTTGGCGGAGCCGGAGGCGGCGTCCACCGACACCGTCAGCGCCACGGAGATCTCGCCCTGGCCGAGAACCTTGACCGGGCTGTTCTTGCGCACCGCGCCCTTGGCGACCAGGTCGTCAACGGTGACCTCGCCACCCTCCGGGTAGAGGGTCGAGAGCTTGTCCAGGTTGACGACCTGGTACTCGGTGCGGAAGGGGTTCTTGAAGCCCCGCAGCTTCGGGAGCCGCATGTGGAGGGGCATCTGCCCGCCCTCGAAGCTCTCCGGAACCTGGTAGCGGGCCTTCGTGCCCTTGGTGCCACGACCAGCGGTCTTGCCCTTGGACGCCTCGCCACGACCCACACGGGTCTTGGCGGTCTTGGCGCCGGGGGCAGGACGGAGGTTGTGGACCTTCAGCGGCTTCTGCTCCGCCATGTCAGTCGACCTCCTCAACCGTCACGAGGTGGCGCACGGTCTGCACCATGCCGCGGAACTCGGGACGGTCCTCCTTGACGACCACGTCGTGCAGGCGCTTGAGCCCGAGCGAACGCAGCGTCTCGCGGTGGTTCTGCTTGCTGCCGATGTACGACTTCGTCTGCGTGATCTTGAGGCGGGCCATTACGCACCCGCTCCCGCACGAGCACGCAGCAGAGCCGCGGGGGCGACGTCCTCGAGGGGCAGACCGCGGCGGGCCGCGATCTCCTCGGGGCGCTGGAGGCCCTGGAGGGCCGCCACCGTCGCGTGCACGATGTTGATCGCGTTGTCCGAGCCGAGCGACTTCGACAGGATGTCGTGCACGCCCGCGCACTCCAGGACGGCGCGCACCGGGCCACCGGCGATAACACCCGTACCGGGGGAAGCGGGCTTCAGCAGGACGACGCCCGCGGCCTTCTCGCCCTGGATCGGGTGCGGGATGGTGCCCTGGATACGGGGGACCTTGAAGAAGTGCTTCTTGGCCTCCTCAACACCCTTGGCGATGGCGGCCGGCACCTCCTTGGCCTTGCCGTAGCCGACACCCACGGTGCCGTCACCGTCGCCCACCACGACCAGCGCGGTGAAGCTGAAGCGACGACCACCCTTCACAACCTTGGCGACACGGTTGATCGCGACGACGCGCTCAACGTATGCGGTCTTCTCGGCGGCGGAGGCGCCACCGTCACGGCCCTTCCGGTCCCGCCGCTCGCCGCCACCGGCACCGCTGCCGCGGCGCTGGGGTCCAGCCATTGGAATTACCTCTCTCTGTTACGTCCGCTGTGCGTGGGAACCGGGCTCTAGAACTTCAGACCGGCTTCGCGGGCGGCGTCAGCCAGAGCGGCAATCCGCCCGGCGTACTTGTTGCCACCACGGTCGAACACGACGGCCTCGATGCCGGCGGCCTTGGCGCGCTCCGCGACCAGGGAACCGACCTTCTTCGCCAGCTCGCTCTTGTCACCGTCTCCACCGCGGATGGAGGTGTCGAGGGTCGACGCCGACGCGAGCGTGTGGCCCGCGATGTCGTCGACGACCTGCGCCACCATGTGGCGGTTCGACCGCGTCACGACGAGGCGGGGACGCTCCGGCGTACCCGAGATCCTCTTGCGGACGCGAATGTGACGGCGCTTGATGGCAGCGGCCTTGTACGCGTTGCCCTTGGCGATCTTCACACCGTATGCCATGGCTTACTTACCAGCCTTTCCGACCTTGCGGCGGATGACCTCGCCCGCGTACCTGACACCCTTGGCCTTGTACGGGTCGGGCTTCCGCAGCTTGCGGATGTTGGCAGCGACTTCGCCGACCTTCTGCTTGTCGATGCCCTCGACCGAGAACTTCGTGGGCGACTCAACCTTGAAGCTGATGCCCTCGGGCGCCTCGACCGTGATCGGGTGGCTGTAGCCCAGGGCGAACTCCAGGTTGGAGCCCTTCGCCTGGACGCGGTAACCGACACCGCTGATTTCGAGCGCCTTGGTGTACCCCTGGGTCACGCCGGTGATCATGTTCGCCACCAGCGTGCGGGACAGGCCGTGCAGCGACCTGTTCTGACGCTCGTCGTTCGGACGCGTGACGCTGATCACGTCTTCGTCCTTGGTGACCTCGATCGGGGACGCGACGGTGTGCGCGAGGGAGCCCTTGGGGCCCTTCACGGAGACCGTACGGCCGTCGATGGTGACGTCCACACCGGCGGGAACCTGGATGGGGAGCTTGCCGATACGCGACATGAGCTTTCTCCTTCCGTTCCCGACTACCAGACGTAGGCGAGGACTTCCCCACCCACGCCCTTCTTGCCCGCCTGCTGACCGGTCAGGAGACCGTGGGACGTGGAGATGATCGCCACGCCCAGGCCGCCGAGGACCTTCGGCAGGTTGGTGGACTTCGCGTACACGCGGAGACCCGGCTTGGAGATGCGCCTGATACCGGCGATCGAACGCTCGCGGTTCGGGCCGAACTTCAGCTCCAGGACGAGGTTCTTGCCGACTTCGGCGTCCTCGGTCTTCCAGCCGGTGATGAAACCCTCCTGCTGGAGGATCTCGGCGATGTGCGACTTGATCTTGCTGTGCGGCATCACGACGGAGTCGTGGTATGCCGAGTTCGCGTTCCGCAGACGCGTGAGCATGTCTGCGATGGGATCAGTCATGGTCATGAATTGGCCTTCGGCCTCTCTCGCCGGGGTTTCCTGTATGCGTCGTCCCTCTCCCCGAACCGAGACGGGGCAGGTGTGACGCGGGGACCTACGGCGTAGTAAGCAGCACGTGCGGGCGATGCCCGCGGATGTCGGGCGGCAGAGGCCCGACCCCACCAGCCTAAGCCATGCGGGGTGGGGCTTCTGCCAACCAGTTGCTTACCGAGAGACTCCGGGAGTCCGGGAAAGGACTACCAGGAGCTCTTGGTAACGCCCGGCAGTTCACCGCGGTGCGCCATCTCACGGAGGCACACACGGCACAGGCCGAACTTGCGGTACACGGAGTGGGGCCGGCCACAGCGCTGGCAGCGCGTGTAGGCACGCACGCCGAACTTCGGCTTGCGGGCGGCCTTAGCGATCAGAGCCTTCTTCGCCACGTCGGTCACATCTCCTTGAACGGGAAGCCGAGGTGGCGCAGCAGGGCACGACCCTCGTCGTCATTGGTCGCCGTGGTGACCACGGTGATGTCCATGCCCCGGACCCGGTCGATCCTGTCCTGGTCGATCTCGTGGAACATGACCTGCTCCGTGAGACCGAAGGTGTAGTTGCCGCGTCCGTCGAACTGCTTCGGGGACAGACCGCGGAAGTCACGGATACGCGGCAGCGCGAGCGACAGCGTACGGTCCAGGAACTCCCACATGCGGTCGCCGCGGAGCGTGACGTGGCAGCCGATCGGCTGGCCCTCGCGCAGCTTGAACTGCGCGATGGACTTGCGGGCCTTGGTGACGGCGGGCTTCTGGCCGGTGATCGCGGTGAGGTCCCGGATCGCGCCGTCCATCAGCTTCGAGTCGCGGGCGGCGTCGCCGACACCCATGTTGACCACGATCTTGACGAGGCCCGGGGTCTGCATGACGTTCTCGTACTTGAACTCGTCACGCAGCTTGCCCGCGATCTCCTCGCGGTAGCGCGTCTTCAGACGCGGCGCAGTGGTGGTAGCCATCAGATGTCCTCACCGGTCCGCTTGGCAACGCGGATCTTGTTGCCTTCGTCGTCGAAGCGGTAACCGACGCGGGTCACGACCTTCTTGCCGTCCTTCTCCACGACCAGCTGGACGTTGGAGACGTGGATGGGCGCCTCGGTGGTGATGATGCCGCCGGTCTGCGAACCGCGAGCGGTCTGGCCGGTCTTGGTGTGCTTCTTGACCCGGTTGACACCCTCGACGAGGACGCGGTCGCGCGCGGGGTAGGCCACGATGACCTTGCCCTGCTTGCCCTTGTCCTTACCGGTGATGACCTGGACCAGGTCGCCCTTCTTGATCTTCATGCCTACAGCACCTCCGGCGCGAGCGAGATGATCTTCATGAACTTCTTCTCGCGCAGCTCACGACCCACCGGGCCGAAGATACGGGTGCCGCGGGGGTCGCCGTCGTTCTTCAGAATGACGGCGGCGTTCTCGTCGAAGCGGATGTACGAGCCATCCTGGCGACGACGCTCCTTGACGGTGCGAACGATGACGGCCTTGACGACGTCACCCTTCTTCACGTTGCCACCGGGGATCGCGTCCTTGACGGTGGCGACGATGACGTCACCGATACCCGCGTAGCGGCGACCCGAGCCGCCGAGAACACGGATGGTGAGGATTTCCTTCGCACCCGTGTTGTCGGCGACACGAAGTCGCGACTCCTGCTGGATCACGTCTATCTCCTGATCGTCTGCCGGTTCCCCGGGGGCTGCCGCGAACGGCGGCCCCCGGAGCCTGGCGGAACTGTTCCGAGGAGGAATTCCCCCTCGGAGGGGGTTACTTGGCCCTGCCGAAAAAGGCTTACTTGGCCTTTTCGAGAATCTCGACGACGCGCCAGCGCTTGGTCGCCGACAGCGGCCGCGTCTCCATGAGGAGGACGCGGTCGCCGATGCCGGCGGCGTTCTGCTCGTCGTGGGCCTTGAGCTTGTTCGTACGGCGGATGACCTTGCCGTACAGGGCGTGCTTGACGCGGTCCTCGACGGCGACGACGACGGTCTTGTCCATCTTGTCGCTGACGACCAGGCCCTCACGGGTCTTGCGGAAGCCGCGCGTGGCGGTGTTCGTCTCAGTCACGTTGCTCTCGCTCATCAGGCGCTCTCCACCACTGTCTCGATGCCCAGCTCGCGCTCACGCATCAGGGTGTAGATCCGCGCGATGTCCTTGCGCACGGCCTTGAGGCGGCCGTGGTTCTCAAGCTGTCCCGTCGCCGCCTGGAAGCGGAGGTTGAACAGCTCTTCCTTGGACTCCCGGAGCTTGCCGACAAGCTCCTGGTCGCCCAGCTCGCGCAGTTCGGACGCCTTGGTACCGGCCGACATCACGCCTCACCTGCCTCGCGCCGAACGATCCGGCACTTCATCGGGAGCTTGTGAGCAGCGCGGGTGAGCGCCTCACGAGCGGTCTTCTCGTTCGGGTAGGACAGCTCGAACATCACCCGGCCCGGCTTGACGTTCGCGATCCACCACTCGGGAGAACCCTTGCCGGAACCCATGCGGGTCTCGGCGGGCTTCTTCGTCAGCGGACGGTCCGGGTAGATGTTGATCCAGACCTTGCCGCCACGCTTGATGTGGCGGGTCATGGCGATACGAGCGGCCTCGATCTGGCGGTTCGTCACGTACGCCGGGGTCAGCGCCTGGATGCCGTACTCGCCGAACGTGACCTGCGTACCACCCTTGGACATACCGCTGCGCTTGGGGTGGTGCTGCTTGCGGTGCTTGACCCTACGCGGGATCAGCATGGCGGTCAGGCCTCCGTTCCGGTGCTCTCGGCAGGAGCCGGCGCCGCAGCCGTGGCTTCCTCGGCCTTGGGGGCCTCGGTCGCCGGGCTCTGCCGGTCACCCTGCTGCTGCGGCCTGCGGCCACGGCCGCCGCGCTCGCCGCCGCGTCCACCGCGACCCGCCGGGCGGTCACTGCCGCCACCGCGGGCCGGACGGTTGCCGGCGCGAGCCGCTGCGTTCTCCGCGCGGACCTCAGCGATGTTCTTGACGTCGCCCTTGTAGATCCAGACCTTCACGCCGATGCGGCCGAAGCTGGTCTTGGCCTCGAAGAAGCCGTAGTCGACGTTGGCCCGGAGCGTGTGCAGGGGCACGCGGCCCTCGCGGTAGAACTCCGAGCGGGACATCTCGGCGCCGCCGAGGCGGCCACCGCACTGGATCTTGATGCCCTTGGCGCCGGCCTTCATCGTCGACTGCATGCTCTTGCGCATGGCGCGACGGAAGGAGACGCGGGAGGACAGCTGCTCGGCGACGGCCTGCGCGACCAGCTGGGCGTCCACCTCGGGGTTCTTGACCTCGAGGATGTTCAGCTGGACCTGCTTGCCGGTGAGCTTCTCCAGCTCGCCGCGGATGCGGTCGGCCTCCGCGCCGCGACGGCCGATGACGATGCCCGGCCGGGCGGTGTGGATGTCGACGCGGACGCGGTCGCGGGTGCGCTCGATCTCCACCTTGGAGATGCCGGCCCGCTCCATGCCCTTCGTCATCATCCTGCGGATGGCGACGTCTTCCTTGACGTAGTCCTTGTACAGCTTGTCGGCGTACCAGCGGGACTTGAAGTCCGTGGTGATGCCGAGCCGAAACCCGTGCGGGTTTACCTTCTGGCCCATTACCGGGTTCCTTCCTTGCTGCTGAGGACCACGGTGATGTGGCTGGTCCGCTTGCGGATGCGGTACGCGCGACCCTGCGCGCGCGGCCGGAACCGCTTCAGGGTCGGACCCTCGTCCACGTACGCCTCGCTGATGACCAGCGACGTGGCGTCCGTGTGCTCGTAGTTGTGGGCGGCGTTGGCGATGGCGCTGTCCAGCACCTTGCCAACGGGCTCGCTCGCGGCCTGCGGGGCGAAACGCAGGACCGCCTGAGCCTCCGTGGCGTTCATGCCACGGATGAGGTCCACCACACGGCGGGCCTTCATGGGCGTGACGCGGATGTACCGCGCCTGGGCCCTGGCTTCCATGGTTGTCCCTTCGGTGTTTGTCATGATCGGTTCCACCCCGCTGCTAGCGGCGCTTCGACTTCCGGTCGTCCTTGACGTGGCCGCGGAAGGTGCGAGTCGGCGAGAACTCGCCGAGCTTGTGGCCGACCATCGACTCGGTGACGAACACCGGGACGTGGATCTTGCCGTTGTGCACCGCGATCGTGTGGCCCAGCATGGCCGGGACGATCATCGAGCGACGGGACCAGGTCTTGATGACGTTCTTGGTGCCTGCCTCGTTCTGTACGTCCACCTTCTTGATCAGGTGGTCGTCGACGAAGGGCCCCTTCTTGAGACTGCGCGGCATCTTAAACCCGCTCCTAGCGCTTCTTGTTCGTCTTGCGGCGGCGGACGATGTACTTGTTGCTCGCCTTCTTGGGAGAACGAGTACGACCCTCCTTCTGACCCCAGGGGGAGACCGGGTGGCGACCACCGGAGGTCTTGCCCTCACCACCACCGTGCGGGTGGTCCACCGGGTTCATGGCGACACCGCGGACGGTCGGGCGTACGCCCTTCCAGCGCATGCGGCCGGCCTTGCCCCAGTTGATGTTCGACTGCTCGGCGTTGCCGACGGCGCCGATGGTGGCGCGGCAGCGGACGTCGACCATGCGGACCTCACCGGACGGCATACGAAGGGTGGCCATGGAGCCCTCCTTCGCGAGCAGCTGCACCGAGGAGCCCGCGGAGCGGGCGAACTTGGCGCCGCCGCCGGGACGCAGCTCGATGGCGTGCACCGTGGTACCGACGGGGATGTGGCGCAGCGGCAGGTTGTTGCCCGCCTTGATGTCGGCGCCGGCGCCGTTCTCGATGCGCGCGCCCTGCACCAGGCCCGCGGGGGCGAGGATGTAGCGCTTCTCGCCGTCCGCGTAGTGGAGCAGCGCGATGCGCGCGGTGCGGTTCGGGTCGTACTCGATGTGCGCGACCTTGGCGGGGACGCCGTCCTTGTCGTGCCGACGGAAGTCGATGACACGGAAGGCGCGCTTGTGGCCACCGCCCTGGTGGCGGACGGTCACACGACCGGCGTTGTTGCGGCCGCCCTTGCTGTGCAGGGGACGGACCAGCGACTTCTCCGGCGTGGACCGCGTGATCTCGACAAAGTCGGCGACGCTGGAGCCACGACGGCCCGGGGTCGTCGGCTTGTACTTGCGGATACCCATTTCTCAGTCCTCGGAAGATTCCGGACTTCTGAACGAACCGGCCTCCGTCAGGAGGTCGGGCCGCCGAAGATGTCGATGCGGTCGCCCTCGGCAAGGGTCACGATGGCGCGCTTGGTGTCAGGGCGCTTGCCGAAACCGGAGCGGGTGCGCTTGCGCTTGCCCTGCCGGTTGATCGTGTTGACGCCGGTGACCGTGACCGAGAAGACCGCCTGGACGGCCTGCTTGATCTGGGTCTTGTTGGCGCGCGGGTCGACGACGAACGTGTACTTGTTCTCGTCGAGCAGGGCGTAGCTCTTCTCGGAGACGACCGGCTTGACGAGGATGTCGCGCGGGTCGGCGAGGGACTTGCTCAGCGGGGTCTCGACGACCGGGCCCTTGACGCCGCTCCTGGCCTTGGCCAGGCGCTTCGCCTTGGCGGCCTTGGCGGCCTTGGGCGCGATGCTGGGGTGGCGCGTAGCCATCAGGCCTCGCTCCCTTCGGTTTCGTTGGCCTTGTTCGGGCCGGCGACGAAGGACTCGAAGGCGCCCTTGGTGAAGACCACGTCGTCCGAGACGAGCACGTCGTACGTGTTCAGCTGGCCCGGCTCCAGGATGTGGACCTGGGGCAGGTTGCGGGCGGACAGCCACGCGGCCTCGTCGGCGCGCTCGACGACCAGGAGCAGGTTCTTGCGCTCGCTGATCTTGCCGAACAGGGTCTTCGCGGCCTTGGTGGAGGGCGCGTCGCCCTCGATGACGCCGGAGACGACGTGGACGCGGGCGTTCTGCGCGCGGTCCGTGAGGGCTCCGCGCAGGGCGGCGGCCTTCATCTTCTTCGGGGTCCGCTGCGAGTAGTCACGCGGCACGGGGCCGTGGACGACGCCACCGCCGGCGAACTGCGGCGCGCGGGTCGAACCCTGGCGGGCCCGGCCGGTGCCCTTCTGGCGGTACGGCTTCTTGCCACCGCCGCGGACTTCGCCACGGGTCTTGGTCTTGTGCGTGCCCTGGCGGGCCGCTGCCAGCTGGGCGACGACGACCTGGTGGATCAGCGGAACGCTGACCCTGGCCTCGAAGATCTCCGCGGGGAGCTCGACGCTGCCCGACTTCTCGCCCGCGGGCGAAAGGATGTCAATGGTGCTCATGGTTTACCTCAGGCCCCCTTGGCCGCGGTACGAACCAGAACGAGACCGCCGTTGGGACCGGGAACCGCGCCCTTGATGAGCAGCAGGCCCTTCTCCGCGTCCACGGCGTGCACGGTCAGGTTCTGGGTGGTGACCCGCTCGTTGCCCATGCGGCCCGCCATACGGAGGCCCTTGAACACGCGGCCCGGGGTGGCGCAGCCACCGATGGAGCCGGGAGAGCGGTGCTTGCGCTGGGTACCGTGACCGGCGCCGAGGCCCTTGAAGTTGTGGCGCTTCATGACACCGGCGAAGCCCTTGCCCTTGCTCTTGCCGGTCACGTCGACCTTGAGCCCGGACTCGAACACGTCGGCCTTGATCTCCTGGCCGAGCGTGTACGTCGAGGCGTCCGCGGTGCGGAGCTCCACGAGGTGGCGGCGGGGGGTCACGTCGGCCTTGGCGAAGTGGCCCTTGAGGGGCTTGTTCACCTTGCGCGGGTCGATCTCGCCGAAGGCGATCTGGACCGACTCGTAGCCGTCGGAGTCATTCGTACGGACCTGGGTAACGACACAGGGCCCGGCCTTGACGACGGTCACCGGGACGACACGGTTGTTCTCGTCCCAGACCTGGGTCATGCCGAGCTTCTCGCCCAGGACGCCCTTGATCTGCTTGGTCATCTCTTCCGCGCCTCTCAGAGCTTGATCTCGATGTCGACGCCGGCCGGAAGGTCCAGGCGCATCAGCGAGTCAACGGTCTTGGGCGTCGGGTCGAGGATGTCGATCAGGCGCTTGTGCGTGCGCATCTCGAAGTGCTCGCGCGAGTCCTTGTACTTGTGCGGCGACTTGATGACGCAGTACACGTTCTTCTCTGTGGGCAGCGGCACCGGGCCCGCGACCGACGCACCAGTGCGGGTCACCGTCTCGACGATCTTCTTCGCCGAGGAGTCGATGACCTCGTGGTCGTAGGCCTTGAGCCGGATGCGGATCTTCTGTCCCGCCATGGCTGCTTCGAATTCCCGTTCTCTGTCTTACGCTCTGACGCCGCTAGCCGACCCACGCGGTCGGGCGTGTCGCGCTTCCTCTGTGGAAGACCCCATGACGGGACCCACACTGCGGGGGAAACGGAACCGGGCCGACCAGAGAGGCCGACCACCACCGGCGCCTGGCTGATACCCCGCCACGCATTCCCGGAAGATTCCCGTACGTCCGCTCCAGCGCTGCCCGGAAGGGCAGTTGAGGCGACGAGTACTGTGGGACTCGCTTCCAGTCCTCCCGGCGGGAGGCGCGCAGCATCGGCACTCAACCGAGCAACCGGACCAGTGTGCCACAGGGCCCCAGGGCCTGGCCAATCGCGACGGAGAACCCTACCCCACGGGCACACGTCCGAATCGTCGCCGCCCCGGGGACGGCCGGGTGGCGCGTCGGCGGCACCGGGCCGGCGGTGCGGCGGCGGCACCGGCCGACGGCCTGTTTCGCGTCCTCCTTATAGAAGGGGACGGATCAGGGAGGGGACGGCCCGGACGCCTGGCCGGGCCACTGGCCACCCGGGCGCATGCCCGGACGCCTGCCCCGGCTACCCGGGCGCCTGTCCGGACAGCAGGCCGAAGACGCGGTCCGCCGCGCGCACCGCGTCCGGGTGCACCGCGTCCGCCGTCTCGCCCGCGATCATCCGCCGCACGTTCTCCTCGATCAGCGCCTGACGGGCGCCGAGGAGCCGGCCGGCCTCCGCGTGGGCGAACACGTCCGGCGCGGCACCGCCGGTCCCGGGCCCGCCGCCGCCACCCTTGTCTCCGTCGTCCCCGTCGTCCCCGTCGCCGCCGGCCAGGGCGCCCGCCAGCAGCACCCGGGCCTCCTCGTGCATCGCGTACAGCCGCAGGCGCAGTGCGGGGGTCTCGCGCAGGAGGCGCTGGCAGCCCACCACCCAGGTGATGTCGCACAGCCCGCTGGAGGCGTCGCGCCCGTCCAGCAGGGCGCGGAAGTCGCGATGGAGCGCCACGGCGGGACCCTCTCCCGCCGCGCGGGCCCGCACGACGCGGGCCGGGTCCTCGATGTGGTCCCGCATCGGGGCGGTGACCAGGTCTTCCTTCGTCGGGAAGTAGTTGAAGACGGTCATCTTGGAGACATTCGCCGCCGCCGCGATCCGGTTGACGGTGACCCCGTCGAAGCCCTGCTCAAGGAAGAGCGAGATGGCCTCGCTCCAGATCGCCCGCTGCGTCTGGACCCTCTTGCGCTCCCGCAGGCCGGGGGCCGGGGCCGCCTTCGCGGCCGTGGTTGCCGTGGTTGCCGTCATGCATCGACTGTACCAGGCTAATTTTTAAGCCGAGAAAAAAGATTGACCGGGTACAAATTTTACGGCTACGGTCCTGCCATGACCTCGATCACCACAGCGAAGAAGCAGGCGGCCACCGTGTCCGAGCAGCGGGCGCACGACGCCGGCCCGCGCGATCCGCGCCGCGAGGCGCTGCGCCCCCTCCTCGCGGATGTCGCGCTCCCCCTCGCGCTCTACTACGGACTGACGAAGCTGGCCGGCGTCGGTACCGTCCCCGCACTCGTGATCTCCAGCGTCCCGCCCGCGATCAGCACCGTGTGGACCGCGCTCACCCGCAGGACGCTCAACGCCCTCGGCGCGCTGATGCTGGCGGTCAACGTCGTCGGGATCGGGGTGAGCCTGCTGACCGGCGACCCGCGCCTGATGCTCGCCAAGGACGGCGCCGTCAGCAGCACCGTCGGCATCGCGATCCTGCTGTCCTCGCTGGGCGGCGCGCCGCTGATGGCGACGGCGGTCAAGCCGATGCTGGTGAAGAGCGACGCGGCGAAGTCGGCGGCCTGGGGGCGGCTCTCGGCCGGCCCCGGCGCCTTCCGTACGGCGCAGCGCCTGCACTCGGCGGTCTGGGGCACGGCCCTGCTCTGCGACTGCGCGGTCCGCGTGGTCTGCGCGTACACCCTGCCGGTGCACACCGCGGTGTGGCTGAACACCTTCATCGTGCTGGGCGCGATCGCCCTCGCCATCGCCGCGTCGCAGCCCCTGGTGGAGCGCATGGAGAAGATGCTGGAGCCCGGCGCCGCGAAGGCGTGAGGCGGGACCGGGGCCTACACCCCGCGCCCCGGCCGGAGCCCTACGCCGCCGGGGACCGGGGTCTACGCCGCGCGCCCCGGCCGGAGCCCTATGCCGCCCCGGTGTCCCAACGGGCCTCCAGGGACGGCGGCTTGCGGAAGACCAGACCGTACGGGTGGCTCGGCCGCGTCCCGTCCAGGCGCAGCCCCGGCAGCCGCTCGAAGCAGGCGCGCAGCGCGATCACCGCCTCCAGGCGGGCCAGGTGCGCGCCCAGGCAGTAGTGCGGGCCGTACGCGAAGGCGAGCTGGAGGCGGGAGTTGGCGCGCCCGAGGTCGAAGCGGTCGGGGTCGGCAAACACCTCCGGGTCGCGGTTGGCCCCGGCGAGCGACACCGTGACGAGGTCGCCGGCCCCGATCCGGGCGCCGCCCAGCTCGGTGTCCCGGGTGGCGTAGCGGTCCACGACGGCCGCGCCGGGTTCCAGGCGCAGCGACTCCTCGACGGCCTGGTCGAGGAGGGCCGGGTCGGCGCGTACCTCGTTCGCGAGCCGGGGCTCCGACAGCAGGTGGTACAGCGCGTTGACGATCATGCCCTCGGTGGTCTCGATGCCGCCGAACAGCAGGACCGCCGCGTTCGCGGCGATCTCCCCCACCCCGAGCCGGTCGGACGCGGCCTCCAGCAGCGACTCCGCGCCTTTCGCCCCCACGGTCGCGGCGACGGCCTCGCGCAGCGCCGCGTACGCGGCGGGCCCCTCGGCCCCGGCGTCCTCGCCGCGCGTGAGCCGGTCGACGGCGCCCACGATGGCGTCGTACCAGCCGAGTACGTCCGGGACGGGCACGTCCCTGAGCCCGAGGACGTCGGCCATGACGACGGCGGCGAGCGGCCCGGCGAACCCCCGCCTCAGCTCGCCCGCGCCGTGCGGGGCGAGGGCGTCGAGCAGCCGGTCGGCCTCCGCCCTGATGGTCCCGGCGAACGCGGCGCGCACCGCGCGCGGCTTGAACGGCTCGACGAACGGCTCCCGGTGGCGGCCGTGTTCCGCGCCGTCCAGGGAGAGCATGCTCGGACCGATGACCTTCGCGGTGGTGAACCGGGGGTCGTCCACGGTGAACGTCTCCGCGTCGCGCATCACCCGTACGGCCGACTCCCGCGCGGTCACCAGCCATCCGCCGAGCGCCTCCACCCACACCACGGGGCCACGGGCGCGCAGCCGGGCGAGGTGCGGGTGCGGGTCGGCGGCGAGTTCGGCGAGCGTGACGCGGTGTGCGTCGGTGCCCGTGACACGGGGCTGGTCCGTGCGCATGTCGGCGGGCGTGTCGGTGTGCGGGGCTGCGGGCGGGTCGGCGGGGGCCATCCGGCGAGCGTAACCCGCGTCCGCGCGGCGGCCGGAGGCAGGCGGCCGGGGCGCCCCGACGCGGCCCGGCCGCGGGCACCCGGCCGCCGGTCACCACCAGTCGGCCACCGGTCAGCGGTCACCGGTCAGCGACTGCCCCCGGCCGGCCGGTGACCGCGACCGCCCTGCTCAGACGAACTGGCCGCCGCTCGCGCGGAGCTGCCTGCGCAGGATCTTCCCGTTCCCGTTCCGCGGTAGCGCGTCCAGCCATACGAGGTCGTGCGGGACCTTGTACCAGGACAGCCGGGACTCGGCCAGGCCGACCAGCTCGGCGGCCAGGGCGTCGGGGTCCGCCCCAGGGCCCGGCCCGGCCGCGGGCGCGCGCACCACATACGCGCGCAGGCTGGTGTCCCCCGCCGGGCGCCGCACGGCGCTGACGGCCGCTTCGAGCACCTCCGGGTGGCTCTCAAGGAGCTGTTCGATCTCGCCAGGCACCACGTTCTGCCCGCCGATGACCTCGACGTCGTCGAGCCGGCCGTGCACGTGCACGACCCCGTCCTCGTCGAGCGACGCCAGGTCCCCGGTGGGATGCCAGACGTCCGCCTCGTGGCGCGGGCAGAGGCTGCCGCGCGCGACGCCGCGCGTGGCGAAGGGCACATGGATGTGCAGCTCGCCCCGCTCCCCCACCGGTCGCGTCCGGCCTTCGGCGTCGACAATGCGCACGGGACGGCCGTCGAAGGGCCGTCCGACCGCCGAGGGCGTGTCGTACGCGGCGGGCGGGCCGATGGCTATGCCGCCGATCTCGGTCGCGCCGTAGGCGTTGATCAGCCGCTCTCCGAGGAGCGGCACCACCTTCTCGCGCATCCGCGCGGAGAGCACTTCCCCCGCGCAGATCGCCAGCCGCAGGTGGCCCAGCACGTCGGCGTGGCCGGGTTCGAGCAGTAGGCGCGCGAGGAAACTCGGCTGCGAGAACAGGTGCGTGACGCGGTGGCGGCGCATGAGCCCGACCGCGGCGGCCGGGGTGGCGCGCGGACGCGAGAGCACGGAGACCTGGCCGGTGGTGAGGGTGGTGAACAGCGAGGCGCTCAGCCCGCCCAGGAAGTACATCCGCGACACCGAGAGCCCGACCGTGCCGGGTCCCGACGTCGACCCCCCGCCGCGCACGCCGCCGAGGTCGCGGTGGCGGAAGAAGCACAGCTTGGGCGGGCCCGTGGTGCCCGAGGTGAACAGGGCGAGCGCCGAGTCGTCCGCGCCGCCGCGGAATCCGGGCTCCGGCTCCCCCTTGAGCAGGGGCGGTACGTGCGTGGTCGGCACCAGGTCCGCGCCCTCCAGCCACCCGGCGGTCTCCGGGTCGATCACGGCCAGGGCCGGTTCGGCCGTGGCGATGTCCCGGGTCAGGTCCTCCTGGCTCATCTGCACGTTGACCGGCACGGCGACGAGACCCGCCTGCCACGCTCCGAGCAGGCACCAGACCATCTCGATGCTGTCGGGCAGGGCCAGCAGGACCCGCTCGCCCGGGCGCAGCCCCGCGGCCCGGTACCCGCCCGCCACCCGGGCGGCGCCGTCGAAGACTCGGTGGAACGTCCAGGCGTCGTCGTCCACCAGGAAGGCGTTCCGATCGCCCCAGCCCTCGGTACGGACATGGTCAGCCAGACGCTGCGTCAGATTGTCGGTCATGCCTACGGACGACTCCTTACAGGGACACTTCGGCATTTCTTGCCACTCACCGCCCGAGCTTCAACTCACGTCACACGGGCGCCAGTTGCAGCCTAACGACAGGCCGCGCCACCGCGGTGGAGGCACCTGTCGGGGCGTGTTCCCGGCTTTCCGCGACCGCCTCGGGCGCGCACGGGGCGACCGGGGCGACCGGTCGGCCGAGGGGGCACGCCCCCGGCGCCCGCGCCATCGCCGTTCGCGCCGCCCTCGGCCGGGGCCCGGGCCGCCCCCCCCCGTCCAGAGGGTCCACGTGAGGTTCATACGATGGGTGTGTTCCCGGCCCCGCAGGCCCGTTCGCCGGGGTCGCCGCTCCGGCGGGCGCAACCACACAACAGATGCTGCGAGGTTCCTGTGCGTGTTCTCTTCAGCGCGGTCCCTGCCACGGGACATGTGCTTCCCCTGGTGCCCATGGCCTCGGCGGCGGTGGCCGACGGCCATGAAGCGGCCCTTCTGACCTCGGAGGATCTCCGTGAGCTGCTGGCGCCCTTCCCCCTGCTGATCGCGGGGCCGCCGGCCAAGGAGCTGGTGGCGGAGACGGTGCGGCGCCTCGGCGGGCCCTGGAACGGCCCGGGCCCGGGAGCGGCGGAGCTGTTCGCGGGCACGCGGGTCGACCTGACCTACGAGCAGGCGCGCACCCGCGCGAAGGAGTTCGCCCCCGATCTCATCGTGTGCGACACCCTGGACTTCGTCGGCCCGATGCTAGCGGCGGAGCTGGGCACGCCCTGGGCCCTCCACGGCGTCTCCGGCGGCCTGCCCCCGCACTTCGGGGAGGTCCTCGACGAGCGGTGGGACGCCCAGCTCGCTCGGTACGGCCTGACCAGGACGCCCAGACTGGCCTACGTCGACCCGTACCCGGACCTGCTGCACGGCGAGGACGCGCCGTTGGCGGCCGACCGGCTGCCGGTACGGATCGTGCCGTTCGACCGGAGCGGCGCCGACTACGAGCCCCCGGAGTTCGGCCGTCCCGGTGCCCGCGTACTCGTCACGCTGGGGACGAGCGTGGACGACCGCGACATGGAGCGGGAGTTCGCCACGTCCCTGGCGGAGGCCGGTTTCAACGTCCTGGTCACCGGGCCTGCGCCGGACGGTGCCGCACTCGGCCCGGCCGTCCGGCACATCGGGTTCGTACCGCTCGCCCGGGTCCTGCCCGACGTCGACCTCGTGGTCTCGGCGGGCGGCACCGGCACCGTGCTCGGCGCGCTCGCCCTCGGAGTGCCTCTCGTCATCCGGCCGGTCATGGCCGACCACCCCTTCAACGCGGCCCGCGCCGAGCGGCTGGGCGCGGCCCTGACCATCACCGAACCGGGCGAGGCCGGTGCCGCCGCGCGGCAGGTGCTGGGCGATCCCGCGTTCGCACGAGCCGCCGGCGAGGTGCGGGCCAGGAACGCGGCCCTGCCGTCCCCTGCGGATGTCCTGCGCGAGCTGGAGACGCGCCTGCCCGGACACTGACGGGCGGCCACACGCGCGTATCACGCACGCCGCCGCGGCAGGCCGTGCCGGGCGGCGCGCGCCCTCAGCCGCCGAACTCCCTGGCGAAGGTGGTTTCGTCCAGCGACAGGTCGACGGGTTCGAGATCGGCGTCGTAGTCGGCCCACCAGACGGCCGGGACGTCGGGCGCGAGCGTGCTCAGCAGCCGGTGCACGATCCGGGCCGCCCCGTCCAGCGGGTCCTGGTCGGGGAAGGTCAGGACCCGGTGCTCGGTCTGCCACGCGAAGGGATGCACCCGGCCGGTCTCCCGGCCGCCCGCGTCCATGACGCCCGGGTCCCGGACGTCCGTCCCCTCCGCATCCGTGACGCCCGCGTTCGTAACGCCCGCGTCCTGCGCGTCGGTCTCCCGGATGGCCAGCTCCAGGATGCCGTCGCCGTCCGACAATCGGCTGCCGGGCCACAGGCGCGTCACGCAGGCGGACAGTTCGTCGTCCGTGAAGGTCCAGGCCGCGCCGCTCTCCCGGTCCGCGCTCACGAAGAAGGTGGCTCCCACTGCTGATTCCTCTCAGGCGTCCTGGTTGACGCTAGGGCACGATACGGGTCTCGCCGGGGACTTTCCCGGCGGCGAGCAACGCGTCGAAGTAGGCGCCCGCCTTGGCGTCGTTGGTGATGATCTCCAGGTGGTTGACCTGGTTGCGGGGGTCCTTGAACGCGGAGCCGTACCGCGCGATCTCGTCCTTCTGGCTCTTCTCGGTGGACTCGTAGACGTACGAGGGCACGTTGTCCACGTTGCCGAGGCGCAGCGGCGACGAACAGCCCTTCTGCGTTCCGATGTACTTCGCGTCCACGGCGGCGCCGTCGGACGAGCGCACTCCGTCCGCGTTCATGCCACGCTGGCCGCCCTTCCCGTCCGGGACCGTGGTGTAGAGGTTGTACTCCGTCGAACCAGCGACCCTCAACTGGTAGGCGCGGCGCGCGTCGATCTTGGGCTTTCCGGTGGTCGGCAGCACGGACGGGCTCGTACGGCCGTCGTTGCGCATGGTCTGCATCCACCGCACGACCGCGGCCTGGTCCGTGGCGGAGAGGGCGGGGAAGCGGCTCAGCGGATCGCGGGGCAGGGGCGAGGTGCCGGGCGCCGGCGGCGGTCCCGGCGCGGCACCGGCCGCGGTGGAGGCCAGGAGCATGGTGGCACCGGTGGCCGCCGTGGTGACGACGACGGGGACGAGGATGCGGGCCGCCGCGGCCTCCACCGTCGCCGCGGCCTCGGCCAGCACGGCGAGTTCGGCGCTGGCCTCCAGCTCCGCCGCCATGGCCACGGCCGCCGCGGACGCCTCTGCCGCGATCGCCGCCTCCCCGCCCGCGGCGGCGGCGTCCGAGCCGCCGAAGGTCAGGAGTGTCAGGCCGATTCCCACGACCGCGACACCGCCCGCGAGTTCGGCCAGGTGCGTCAGGTGGGTACGCAGCGAGTCGATCTTTCCCGCGTACGTGTCGCAGGCCTGGCTGAGCTGGTGGGCCGTGGTGGAGAGGGTGTTGAGGAGGGGGCCCGTGACCGTGCAGTCGATGTGGAGTTGCCGCCAGCTCGCCCCGAATGCCTCGACATCGCTCGCGTCGCTCTCCGCGGTCACCGGGGTGACATGGCGGTCCCCTTCGAGGCCGAGCGTGGTGAGCAGGCCGGCCAGGCGCTGCCAGTCCTTGCCCGCCTGGCGCAGGGCGTCCGGGTCGCCCTGGGGCCAGAACTTGGCGATGATGTCGCGGACGGCCCAGTTCTGGTGCCCGACCGCCGTCGGGATCTTCACGGATCGCGGCTCGCTGTCGCACCCGGGGTTCGAACCCGCGGGCAGCTGCGTCGGCAGCCGCATGCCGTTCAGCAGCTTGACCTCTGCCACGAGGTAGTTCGTGGACATGGTGTAGAGGGTGTTCGCCGCGCCGCCCAGGTACGCGACGCTCTTGCCCAGCGCGTCGGTGACCCGCTGCGCCGCGGGATCGTAGAGCGCCGCGAACGCGTGGCCGGCGTCGTCGTCGCCCGCCATGCCGGCGGCGTCGTCCAGCGATCCGACGAGGCCCGAGTGGATCTGCGAGGCCCATACCTGGAGGTCCGCGAAGCCCGCGGACGAGAGCAACACCTGTACTGGATCGATGTCCACGTCGTAGTGCGTCACCGGTGGTCCCCCTACCAACGGCCAACCCGTCGACCTCGCCAACCCCGTCAACTCACTTGAGCTTGCGGGCTCTTCGCGGCCTAACGGCCCGTCAACACGGGCAATCCGGATTTTACCGCGTGAGGGGTCCGCCGGGACAGAGTCCGGCGTACGGGGTCGGGCGCGCGTTGTCACCAGGGCGCCGTCCGCCCGTCCGCGCGCACATGGTCGTGGAGGGCACGGGCGACCCGCGCCATCGCGGCCTCCGCGGCGGGCTGGACGGCGGCGGGTACGGAGGACTCGGTGAGCGCGGCCACGGCGACGGCCGTACCGTCGCCGTGTTCCACCACGCCCACCTCGTGGCGGAGGTTCAGCAGGGTGCCGGTCTTGGACGACCACACGGCCGAGTCCGCGCCGAAGTCGGGGGCCAGCCGGTGCCTGATGACGTTGGCCGCCATCAACGACCGTACGGGACGCGCGACTTCGGCATGGATACGGCCGGGCACCCACAGGGCTTCGAGGAGATCGACGAAGGCGCGTGCGGTGCCGGTGTTCGCCCGGCCGACGTCCAGTTGGGGGATCGCGTGCCCCCGTCCCGGCGTTCCCCGGTCGATCGCGAGCGACTGGGCGAGCCGGGCCTCGTCCGGCGCGAAGCGCTCGGCGGGGGTGTCGGACAGTTCGTGGAGCAGGTGCCGCACGGTGATGCCGGCCAGGCCCGCGTCGCGCAGGGTCCGTTGGACCTCCGCCGGCGGGACGAGCCCGAACAGCGCGTCGCCCGCGGTGTTGTCGCTGATCGCGAGAGCGAGGTAGAGCAGATCCTCGACGGCGATCCGGGCCGGATGGCGGAATCTGCTGAGACCGGTGGGTCCCGGCGAGGTGACCCGTCCCGGCTGGACCGTGACCGTACGGGCGCCGTCGATCCGGCCGGTCCGCACACGGTCGAGGACGGCGATCGCGAGAGGCAGTTTGACGAGTGAGGCGATGGGGAGTTCGCGGTCCGCGTCGATCGCGGCCTCCTCGCCGGTCGACAGGTCCCGCACCAGGAACGACCCGCTCAGCCCGGCGTCGGCCAGGAGGCGGCGCAGCTCGTGGATCACGCGTTCGGCGGGCATCGCCGCTCCTCTCGACCGGCGGGGGCGCGCCGCTCGTTTCGGCCGGCGGTGGCGCCCCGGTCCTCTCGACCGGCGGGGGCGTCCCGCTGCTCTCGACCGGCGGGAGCACGCCAATCCTCGCGATCGGCGGGGGCACGCCAGTCCTCTCGACCGGCGGGAGCACGCCGATCCTCTCGACCGGCGGGGGCGCCCAGGCACAGGGCCGTCTCGTCCCACAGGTGGGTGTCCAGGCGGTGTGTCTCGTCGCCGATCGCTGCGGCGCGGTAGCCGCGGGCGAGTGTGAGCCCGGCCAAGGGGCGCCAGTCCAGGCCGAGTTCTCGGGCCTGGGCCGCGGAACACACCAGCAGGTTCGCCGTGCGCAGTACGTCGGACAGGGCCGCGGTGAGCGAGGCGGCGACGGCGACCTGCGAGGGAGCGAGGGCCACGCCCTGGGCGACCTCCGTCAGCCGGTCCCGTACGTGCGGCACGTCGTCCTCGGGCTGGAGCCACAGGCGCGGGCCCGCGGGCGCCGTCCGGGCCGGCCGAAGTGTGTCGATCCGCAGCGGCCGGGCGTCCCCGCCCGGCCGGGAGCCGGCGCCGTCGCCCCTCCGGGAGGCCACGCCCAGGGGTACGCACCAGGTGGCCTCGTCCGGCACGACCGCGACCAGGGCCGCCCGTACGTCGCGGTCGGCGAGCAGCCTCGCGCGCTCCTGCGGTCCCGCCGTACGGAAGTCCAGCGCTGTGCCGCGCTCGCGCGAGGCGGCGTCCAGCAGGGCCAGATGGCGAACCGCGCAGGTCTCGGGGACCGCCACCGTCAGGGGACGCAGCCTGGCCCGCTCCGCGCTGTACTCCAGCTCGTCGGCCAGCCGCACCAGCCGCTTCGCGGCCGGCAGCATGTCGCGGCCGAACGCGGTCAGCGCCGCACGCCGGGTGGACCGGTCGAACAGCCGCTCACCGAAGCGCTGTTCCAGGGCGGCGATGCGCCGGCTCGCCACCGACTGCGGCACCTGGGCGGCGGCGGCACCCAGGGTGAAACTCCCTCGTTCGCCGACGTGGACGAACACGCGGCACGCTCCGACCAGATCCACGGTCCCGGATCGTATCCGGAACAGCATGCCGAAACAGCATGGGAATGCCCTTTTGTGTCTTTGATCGCATGGATCGTGGTGGGCGACGCTGTGGCGCATGCGCCACACTCCACTCCGCGGCCCGCTGTCCGTCGCATCGGCCCTGCTCCTCGTCGGCACGCTCGGCGCGTGCGCCGGACAGGACACGCCGACCGCCGGGAAGACGCCCGCCTCGACGCCCTCGGCCGCCCGCTCCTCCGCGTCCTCGGCCCCCTCATCCGCCCCGTCCCCCGGAACCGCCTCGCGAACCGCCTCCATGACGGCCGCGACGCAGGCCCTCGACGGGCTCCAGCACCGCTACCGCGCGCGGCTCGGCGTGTACGCGCTGGACACCGGCACGGGCCGCGAGGTCGTCTACCACGCGGACGACCGCTTCGCCTTCGACTCGACGTACAAAGCGCTCGCCGCGGGCGCTCTGCTGCGCCACGTCTCCGACGCCGACCTCAGCCACGTGATCACGTATCGCGCGGCCGACCTACAGGACTACTCACCGATCACCCGCTCCCACGTGTCCACCGGAATGACGCTGCGCGCGCTCATCGACGCGGCCCTGCGCTACAGCGACAACACCGCGGCCAACCTGCTGCTCGGCCGGCTCGGCGGCCCGCACGGGCTCCAGCAGGCGCTGCGGGACGTCGGCGACAGCACCACGCACGTCGACCGCACGGAGCCGGACGTCAACACCGCCGTTCCGGGGGACGTACGGGACACCAGCACGCCCCGCGCCCTCGGCACCGACGTGCGGCGGTTCGTCCTCGGGGACCTCCTGACCAGTGACCGGCGGAAGCAGCTGACCGACTGGATGCTCCACAACACCACCGGAGGCCCCTACATCCGCGCCGGTGTGCCCACCGGGTGGAAGGTCGGCGACAAGACCGGCAACGGGGACTACGGCAGCCGCAACGACATCGGCGTCGCCTGGCCGCCGCACGGGGACCCCGTCGTCATCGCGGTCCTCTCCGAGCGCGGCCACAAGGACGCCACCTCCGACGACGCCCTCATCGCCGACGCCACGAAGGCCGCGCTCACCGCGCTGCGCTGAGCGTCGGCGTCGGCGGGAGCGGCAGCGTCGGCGGCAGCGAGATGGGGCTCGGCATCGCCGGGCGAGACCGAGACCGGAACCGGGATCGGGATCGGAGTGCGCGCGCGGGGGCAGCGTGCCCGGCCCGCTGCCGGTACGGTCACGGCCGCGCCGACAGCAGCCCCGTGAGGAGTGCGGCGAACCGCGCCGCCTCGGTGACGTGCGGGAAGTGGTGGCCGACCGGCCACTCCACGATCTCCGCGCCGGGCAGCCGGTCGAGGAGCCAGGTGCGCTCGGCCGTCTCGATCTCGTCGCCGAACAGGGCCACGTAGGGGAGGCGCCGCTCACGGACGTCCGCCAGCATCGTCTCCGTACGGTTGACGAGGTCCCCGACGCGCAGGTCGAGCAGCTCGTCCCAGTAGCTCAGGACGAGCTGCTGCGACACCGTGTCCCCGGCCCGCAGCAGCTCGTGGGCGGCCTCGCCGACGTTCTCCGTCCGCTGCTTGGCCTGGAGCATGCCCCATGTCTCACCGAAGTCCTCGCCCCGCAGGCGGGGTGCGATGCGCTGCACGTACCGGGCGAACTCGTCCACGCGCAGCGGCTGATCGACGTTGACCACGGCTGCGGCCGGGTGCCGTGCGGCGTACGCGGTGACGAACACCCCGGCGATCGAGTGCCCCACCATCACCGGCGCGTCGAGACCGGCCGCCACGACCGCGTCGTGCACGGCCTCCACGATGTGGTCGAGCCCGTGCTCACCGCCGGGCAGCGGCGGTGACTCACCGTGTCCCGGCAGGTCCAGCGCGAGCGCCGGGTGACCGGACGACAGCTGGGAGAGAACGGGGCGCCACATGGCGCGGTCGAAGGTCAGGCCGTGCAGCAGCACCACCGACCGGCCCCGCCCGTACACGGCGCCAGGGCCACCGGAGGCCGGCGCCGCACCGTCACGCGCGGCGGGGCCCGGCGGCCCGGTCTCCGCGCCCCGCTCCGGGGCGGCGGGCGGACCGGGCCAGGGATCAGGGCCGAGCCCGATGGAGTCTCCGGACAGGCCGCCCCACTGCCCCGATGACAGGACGATTTCTTCCATATCTACCGCGTCGATATCGTTCGTCATATTTTGAACGCTACTCCGGGCGGTACGCGTGCGACGGCGGCGCACAGGGGGTGGCCGCCCGACCGCACAGCGCCTCCGCGGACCGCCGTGCGGCCACCCGGTGCTCCTCGTGATGCGATGGAGGACATGGAGCTGCGGGAGATGCGTACGTTCATCGCGGTCGTCGAGGCGGCCGGCCTGTCCGCCGCGGCGCGGCGCCTGCACGTCAGCCAGCCCGCCGTGTCCCAGACGGTGGCCGCGCTGGAACGGGAACTGGGCGTGCCGCTGCTCGTACGCGGCCGGAACGGTGTGCGGGCCACCGATGCGGGCATGACCCTGCTCGCCGAGGCGCGCGCCGTCCTCGCCCGCCACGACCGGGCCGTCGCGGCGGTGGCGGGGCACAGCGCGCCCGGGAGCAGGCTGCTGCGCCTCGGCATCCCCCTCGAACTGCCCGACGAGGTGCTGCTGCCCGCGATCGCGGACCTGGCGCGGACCTGCCCGGAGACCACGGTCCGGGCCCGGCATCTGTCCACCGCGCAGCAGCAGGAGGCGCTCCTCGCGGGCGAACTGGAGATGGGCCTGCTGCGGGAGCGGCCGGCCGGGCCCGCGCTGGACGCGCTGCTCGTCGTGGAAGAGCGGCTCGGGGTGCTGCTCTCCGCCGAGCGGGCCGCGGAGCTGGCGGGCCGGCCGACCGGCCCGGCGGGGACGGACACCACGGGCCCCGCGGGCAGCGCGGTCACCCCAGGCACCCCAGGCATCCCAGGCACCACGGGTGGGACCGGCCCCGCGGGCATCCGCCTGGACGCACTGGCGGGGCTCGACTGGGTCGGCTTCCCGCGCTCGGGCAGCCCCGCCTGGTACGACGAGGTCACGGCGGTGCTGCGCAGTCACGGCATCGATCTCGGCCCCGAGGGGTCGTACGGGGAGGCGGGCATCCCGCACGTGAAGTTCGCGGCGGTGGGCGGCGGCCGGGCGTTCGCCCTGGCACCGGCGAACTGGACACAGCCGCTGCCGGAGTTCGTCCGCTGGGCGCCGCTGATCGGGCACCCGCTCGTACGGCGGACCTGGGCGGTGTGGCCGGCAGACGCGACCAGGCGGGACCTCGGCCATCTGGTGACCGCGCTCGGACAGCACGTCCTGGGCTGAGCGCGGCGGCGCGCACCGTGCTCTTTCCGCAGGCCAGAGGGGCCGAAGGAGGGGACATGGGCTCCATAAGCAACGCCGATGACCACATCGGAAGGCTTCGGGCCGGATGCCGCTTACACCTCCCGTAGCCGCGGCGGGCAGACGCCGCGGCCCCGAGCCCGGTCGGGCTCGGCCCGGCAGGAGAGGTGAGGACGTCATGACGACGGCAGCGAACGACAACACCGGCACACCGAAGGCGGCCGGAGCGGGAACCCCGGCACAGGATGCCCGGGCGGCCGGCGGCGTCGCGGGCGAACTCGCGGGCAGGACGGCACTGGTGACCGGTGCGACCAGCGGGATCGGCCGCACGGCCGCACTGGCGCTCGCGCGGCTCGGCGCCCGGGTCGTGGTGTCGGGGCGCGACGCGACCCGCGGAAAGCAGGTGGTCGCCGACATCGAACAGTCGGGTGGCACCGGCTACTTCGCGGCGGCCGACCTGCGCGACGAGGAGTCGGCGCGCGCCCTGGCGCGGAGCGCGACCGCACTGGCGGGGCCGGTCGACATCCTGGTGAACAACGCGGGCGTCTTCCCGTTCGGCCCCACGGAGGAGACGAGCGAGGAGACCTTCGACGGGGTGTACGCGACCAATGTGAAGGTCCCGTACTTCCTGGTCGCGGAACTCGCGCCCGCGATGGCCGAACGCGGCAGCGGAGCCATCGTCAATGTGACGACGATGGTCGCGGAGTACGGTGCCGCCGGCATGGGCCTCTACGGGTCGAGCAAGGCCGCCCTCAAGCTGCTGACCAAGGCATGGGCGGCCGAATACGGCCCGCGGGGCGTCCGCGTGAACGCCGTCAGCCCGGGGCCGACCCGCACCGAGGGGACGGCCGGCATGGGAGAGGCGCTCGACGCCCTCGCCCAGGGCGGCCCCGCGGGACGGCCCGGGGGTCCGGAGGAGATCGCGGAGGCCATCGTGTTCCTCGCGTCCCCGCGGGCGAGCTTCGTCCACGGTGCCCTGCTGCCGGTGGACGGCGGCCGGGTCGCGGTCTGAGGAGCACGCCGGTCCTGAGGGCTTCGGCCCGAGGAGCACGGGCGGCGGGGGGGGGGGGGGGGGGGGGGGGGTGCCCCCCCCCCCCCCCCGCCCCGGGCGGGAAGAGCGCACCGGCGCCGCCAGGGCTTCGGGGCACGCAGCAGGGGGGACAGCGCGAGCGCCGA
>NZ_JAIUKE010000078.1:0-2808 GCF_020176795.1 Streptomyces sp. 8L | reverse complement strand
CCGGGCGGGGGGGGGGCCCCCGCCGGCGGGGGGGGGCCCCCCCGGCCGGGGGGCGCGGGGGGGGGGGGGGGCGGCCGGGGCCCCCCCCCCCCCCCGCCGCGCAGGGCGCAGGGTGCAGGGCGCCGCGAGCGTTACGGATTACGCGTCGCGCGTTGACGACGGCACAGGCAGACGCGCGGACGGACGGCCCGACCATGCGGTCCACGTGGACACTTCAACCCCACCCGGCGAGCGGACGACCCGGCCTCGCCCACGGGACGAAGCGCACGGCCCCGCCTCACACCGCGCACAGCCGGTCCAGCGCCGACTGGCTCTGCTGGTTCGCGGCGCGATAAAGCACGAGCCGCTGGTCCGGGTCCTGGAGCGGCATGAGCACCTCGAAATCCACTGCCACCACGCCGATGTCCGGATGCCGCAACACCTTGTGCCCGCGCCCGTTGACATTGATGTCCCGCTCGGCCCACCACCGCGCGAACTCCTCGTCCTGGGCGATGAATTCGGCGATGAGGCCGCTGAGCACCCTGTCCTGCGGGTACGCCGCCCACGCTGCGCGCAGGTGGGCCACGCCCTCCCGCACGACCCGTTCGCGGTCGACATAGAACTCACGCGTCTTCGGATGCATCAGGCACAGCCACATCGCATTGCGCCGCGACGGAGGCAGGGTGTCGAAATCCAGAAGCAGCCTCGCCATTTCGCTGTTCCAGGCCAGGATGTCGTAGCGGTGGTTCATCAGCATGGCGGGAAGCGGCGCAAGATCGGCGACCAGCCGGACCAGCGGCGGTGCCGCCGTGGTGGCGGCGGGCCTGTCGGCCTCCCGAGGCCGCTGCTGGGCCAGGTTGAAGAAGTAGGCACGCTCCTCGGCGGGCAGGCGCAGCGCTCGGGACAGCGCCTCCACCACCTGCGCCGAGGGCCGCAGCCCGCGGCCCTGTTCCAGCCGCACGACGTAGTCGACGCTGACCCCGGCCAGCTCGGCGACCTCTTCGCGCCGCAATCCAGGAGTCCGCCGGGACTGCCGGCGAGTGGGCAATCCGAAATCGTCCGGATTCAGGCGTTCGCGCCGGGTCCGCAGGAAGGCGGCCAGTTCCTGTGTCGTGTCCACGGTGCCGGTCATGACATTCGATCGTACAGCGAGGGTAGGACCGGCGTTCCCAGGAACTTCTCTCCCTTAACCGCGGACGGCCGCGCTCACAGACTCGTTTCCGGAAACCGGATCACGGCACCGGGCCACGGATCACGGATCACGGCAATGGGTCACCGGCCACGGCAGTGGTCCACGGATCAGGAATCCACAACAACGGATCACAAGCACAGGAGGACTCGATGTCGCTCACCCTCGACACCTACCGACTGCTGGGCCGCTCCGGGCTGCGGGTCTCGCCGCTGGCGCTGGGCGCGGCGACCTTCGGCACCGAATGGGGCTGGGGCGCCGAGCGGGACGACGCGCGCAAGCTGTTCGACCTCTACGTCGAGCGCGGTGGCAACTTCATCGACACCGCGAGCACGTACACCAACGGCAGTTCCGAGCGGCTGCTCGGAGAATTCACCCGCGACAACCGCGAAAGCCTCGTACTGGCGACGAAATTCTCGACACTGAGCCGGCCCGGCGATCCCAATTCCGGGGGCAACCACCGCAAGACCATGTTCGCGTCGGTGGAAACCAGTCTGCGACGGCTGAACACGGACTACATCGACCTTCTCTACCTGCACGTGTGGGATTTCACCACGCCGGTCGAGGAGATCCTGCGCGCCATGGACGACCTGGTCCGGCAGGGAAAGGTCCTGTACGTCGGGATCTGCAATGTCCCGGCCTGGCAGGTGTCGCGTATGCAGGCGATCGCCGACCTGCGCGGCTGGTCCCCGCTGGTCGCGCTGCAGATCGAGTACAACCTGATCGAACGGAGCGCGGAGCGCGACCTGATCCCCATGGCGCGCGAGACGGGGCTCGGGGTGGTCCCTTTCTCACCGCTGGCCGGTGGGGTGCTGACCGGCAAGTACAGCCGCGACGACCTGACCGCGACGAAGGCCGCGGACGACGGCACCCGCAGGGCCTTCAACATCGCCAACGGCGGCCTCACCGAACGCGGCCTCGCCCTCGCGGACGTCGTGAAGGAGGTCGCCGGGGAGCTGGGCCGCACCCCCGGCCAGGTCGGGCTCGCCTGGGCTCTGCGCCAACCGGGCGTGACGGCACCGATCATCGGGGCCCGCACGCCCGAGCAGCTTCAGGACAACCTGGGCGCCCTGGACGTCGAGTTCGGCGCCTCCCACCTGGCCCGCCTCGACGAGGCCGGCGCGATCGCACTGGGCTTCCCGCACGACTTCCTCGCCAGTGCCAGAGGCCGCATGGTGACCAGCGGCGACCTGAAGATCGAACCTCGCCGCTGACATCCGGCCGACCGCCCGGTCTCCGGGCCGCCCTGCGCACAGCAGGCGTCCCGGCGAGCGTGATGGAGGTGTCGGCCCCCTGCCACGCCCCGGTCCACAGCGCCGACCACAGCGCGGAGAACGTGGCGAAGGTGATGCCTCCGGCCCTCATCCACCGGGGGCCGGCCGGAACCGTCGCCCACGTCATCAGGCCCGGCGCCATCCCCGAGGGAGAGGACCTGCTGTTCGAGGTGCGCTCCGAGCCCGGGCTACAGGCGCTGGTCCCCACGCTGGTGGACCGGGTACCCGACTGCGTCCCACCGGCGTAGGCCCCGCGGCCGTGCCCCGGGGCGCACACCGGGGCACGGCCCGTCGGATCACGCGCCCGGCGGCGATCCGGCCAGGCGGCGCGAAGGCGCGGGCAGTGCGTCCGGATCGCGTAAGGAA
>NZ_JAIUKE010000077.1:17532-38199 GCF_020176795.1 Streptomyces sp. 8L | reverse complement strand
GGGACGGAGACGGGGGCAGGGACGGCGACGCGGGCGGGGACGGCGGTGAGGCCGTGGCCGGCGTGCTCGCACCGATCCTGCGCGACAGGCGGCTGGTGCTTCTCGTCCTCGGCGGCGGGCTGCTGAGCATCACCTTCACCTGGTGGGAGGCCGACGGCCTCGTGCTGCTGCGCCCCCTGCACCCCCTGAGCACCACCGTCTACGCGGCCCTGTTCGCCGTCGACGCCGTGGCCACCGTCCTGTTCCAGATACCGGTCAGCCGCTGGGCCCGCGGCCGCCCCACCGGCCGGCTGCTGCTCCTCGGCGCCGCGCTCCAGGGCGTGGGCCTCGCGGGCCTCGCCGCGGGCGGGGGGGGGGGCCCCCCCCCCGGCCCCGCCGGGCGGCGGGGGGCGGGGGCGCCCCCGGGGGGGGGGGCCGCCCCCCCCCGGGGGGCGCCCCCCGCCCCCGCCCCCCGCGGCCCCCGCCCGACGATCGAACCCGAATTCAGAGACCTTTTCTGTGCAGCGGGAAAATCTATGGCTAGCATTCTTCACGGTCGCCGCCCGATCGAAGGTTCGGCGCCTTTCCTGCCTGTCGATCTCCGGACGTGTGTGAGCCGTCCTGCGGACTTCGATATGAGCCGACATGCCCACGCGGAAGTGCGGGGCAAGTGATCTGTCATCTCGCCCGATAGGAGAATGATCCTGGTGTCGAAGAAAGTGGAAGTGCTCGCCCTGGGCGCCGGACCGGCGAATCTCGCGCTCGGTGTGGCGATGGAAGAGATGGCCGCCGACGAACTGGCGGAACACACGGTCATCGCCGAAGCCCACGGAAGTGTCGCCTGGCAGCGCGGCATGCTGCTGCCGTGGACGCAGAGTCAGGTCTCCTTTCTCAAGGACCTGGTGACGCTGCGCAATCCGCGAAGCAGGTTCTCGTTCGTCAACTACCTGCATTCCGTCGGCCGGCTGGACGAGTTCATCAACCTGGGAACGTTCACGCCCTATCGCCAGGAGATCTCGAATTACCTGAGCTGGGTCGCCGAATCGCTGAGCAGCGTACGGATCGCCTACGGGAAGCGGGCCACGGAGGTCTATCCCAGGCGTACGCGGGGCGGACGGGTAGAAGGCTGGGAGACCCGGTTCACCGACGGCACCACGACCGAGTCCCGCGACGTGGTGATCGGCATCGGGCGCGAGGCGCTGATCCCGGACGCGCTGGCGGATCTTCCGGACGACCGGGTGTTCCACAGCGGCCAGTACACCGAGCGCATCGCGGGCGTCGACCCCGCGTCCGTGCGGCGCATCGTCGTGGTCGGCGGGGCACAGAGCGCCGCCGAGCTGGTGTGGGCCGCGCACCAGGGGTTCCCGTCCGCCGAGACGACGATGATCATGCGTTCCATCGGGCTGAAGAACTACGAGTCCAGCAAGTTCACGAACGAGATCTTCTACCCCTCGTTCATCGACGAGTTCCACGAAGCCGGCCCCGAGGCCAGACGGCAGCTGCTCGGCGAGATGCACCTGAGCAACTACGGCGGCCTGGCGCCTGCGATGCTCGACACGCTCTACCGCCAGCGCTATCTGGAGCGGCTGAGCGGGCAGGAGCGGCTCCGGCTGCTGACCATGACCGACATCTCCGCTGCCCGGCTCGACGGCGACGAAGTGGTGCTGTCGCTGACGAACCGCCGCACCGGGCTCGCCGAAGAGCTGCGCTGCGACCTGATCCTGCTCGGCACCGGCTTCCGGGGAACGATGCCGACGCTGGTCCGGAACCTGGCCCGGGAGCTGGGCCTCAAGGACATCACCGTCGACCGCGGCTACCGGCTCCACGTACCCGACCGCGACGGCGCCTCCTGCTACCTCCAGGGCGTCAACGAGGCCACGCACGGCATCGCGGACTCGTTGCTGAGCGTGCTGGCCAGCCGGTCGGGCGACATCGTCGGCGGCATGCTGGCCGACCGCCGCAAGGCGCCGGCGCTGGTCGACCTCGCCTGAAGCCCCGTCACCCCCACACGTGAGCAGTTGACTTCGAACGGAGAGTTACCGTGCCGATGGAGATACGCCCGCTGCTGCGGGACCGGCTGAAGACCGACAACCAGCTGCGCGCCCAGCGCCTGGTGCCCTGGCCCCTGCTCAACGCCCCCTTCGAGGGGTCCTGGTGTGTGGCGGCACCGGGAGTGTCGTCGGGCGCCCACGGCCACCACGAGTACGAGATCTGGATCGCGCTCAGTGGCGCGGCGGAGATCATCACGGAGGGCGAGCGCGTTCCGTTCGTCGCCGGAGACATCATCCACTTCACCCCGGAGACCGTGCACCAGCTGGTGAATGATTCCTCCGAGGACTTCGAGATGTACTCGATCTGGTGGGACGCCGACCTCGCGGGCTCGTTCGCCGAACGGCACCGCACCGAGCCGAGCGCCGCCGGGGCCGCCTCGCCGGACGCCGAGACCGGGAGCCGGTCCGCATGACCGTGCGCCGCCGACCGCGCATCGTCGTGCCGGCCACCCCGACCCCCAACGGCGACCTGCACGTCGGCCATATGGCCGGCCCCTATCTCGCGGCGGACATCTACGCCCGCGCGCTGCGCGCACAGGGCGAGGACGTCACCCTCACCACCATCACGGACAACAACCAGAGCTATGTGGTCACCACGGCCGCACGGCTCGGCCTGACGCCCGAGCGGCTGTGCGAGCGCTCGACGTCCGAGATCGAGACGTCCCTCGCCGCACTCGGCGTCGAGCTGACCGCCCCGGCCGGCCGCTGCCTGCCGCCCGTCGGCGACGGGTACAGGGACGCGGTCACCGGCTTCGTCACCGCGCTGCGGGACTCCGGTCGGCTGCGGGCCCGTACGGTCGCCCTGCCGTACGCCGAGACCAGCGGGGTGTTCCTGTACGACGGCCTGCTCAGCGGCGTCTGCCCGCACTGCGAGGGGCAGAGCGCGGGCGGGGTGTGCGAGGACTGCGGACACCCCAACAACTTCGCCGAGCTGACGCAGCCGCGGTACTCCGCGCACCCGGACGAGCCGGTGGTGCTGCGGGAGCGGAGAATCCTGGTGCTGCCGATGGAGGAGCACCGCCCGGCGATCGAGGCACGGATCGAGGAGGCCGCCGCGCGCTGGAGGCCTCGCCCCCTCGCTCTGATGCGGCAGTTGCTCGACGGCCCGCTGCCCGAGATCCCGGTGACCTTCCCCGGACGCTGGGGGACCGCCGCACCGTTCGAGGACTTCGCGGACCAGATCGTCTATCCGTGGGTCGAGGCGATGCCCGCCTCCATGTACGCCACCTGGTGGGCGCACGGCGGCCCCGAGGACCTCCCGTACGACGAGTTCTGGCGAAGCGGCCGGGAGACCGAACTGGTCTATTTCCACGGCTTCGACAACGTGTACCACTGGGCGCTGATGGACCTGGCGCTGCTGCTGGCGCACGGCGAGCGCTACATCACGCCCAGCGCCAGTGTGTGCAACGAGTTCTACGAGCTGCGGCACGAGAAGTTCTCCACGAGCCGCGGCCACCTCGTCCGGGCGGCCGAACTCGTCGCCCACTGCCCGCGGGACGTGGCGCGATTCCATCTGGCGCTGACCTGTCCCGAGCGGGAACGCACCAACTTCGATCCCGCGGAGCTCGCCGCGGGCCGGCTCACCGGCCCCTGGAACGAGCTCGCCGGCCTGCTGGACACGGTGCTGGCCGGCTGCGACTGGGAGGAGCCGATGCCGGTGACCGAGGCGGGCCGTGCGGCCGACGCGGCCTTCGCCGGGGCCGTCAGCGGCTGCTTCGAGCTGGAGACCTTCAGCCTGGTCGAGGCGGCGCGTCTCATCGTGGCCAGGGCCACGGAGCTCTGCGGCGACAGCGCCGTCGCGAGCGAGCCGGGCGACCTCCTGCTCGCCGTCCGCACCCTGCTGGCCTGGGCGGCTCCCATCCTGGTCGACACGGCCGCCAAAGCCGCGGCCGACGGCGTCGAACTGACGCCCGCACCGGGCCGTATCGAGAAGATCATGCCGTTCCGGCTGCCGAGGCTGGTCGAGGCGGGGACCGCGGACGAAGGCCTCTGACGCCGACTGCCGCGGCCCGCGATGCGGGCACGGGCGTTCACCACCGCGTTCACTCACAAGGCCTGGAGGGCTCAGTGAAGCTGCTCACCATCGAGACAATCCAGTATCTGTCCTACTACATATCCCGGTATCGCCAGGTCGAGGACATGGGGGTCGACCTCTACGTCCTCAACGGCGAGGGGACCGAGGACTTCTGGCCCGAGGAGCGCTACCGCCTCGCGGGCAGCAGGGACATCGGCCGAATCCTCGAGATCGCCCGGGACTGGCACAAGACGGAACAGTTCGACGGCGTCATCACCTTCTCGGAATCCGCCGTGATCACCGCGGCGGCGGTGGCCGAGGAACTGGGCCTGCCCGGCATCGGGGTGGAGGCGGCGAAGACCTCACGCAACAAGTACCTGATGCGCCAGGCGCACCAGCGGGCCGCCGCGCCGCACCCCTCGTTCCGCTACGTCGCGACACTGGACGAGGCGCACGCGGCGGGCGAGGAGTTCGGCTATCCGGTGGTCCTCAAACCGACCATGGGCGCCGGCAGCCACTTCGTCTTCCGTATCGACACACCCGAGGAGATGACCGACCGCTTCCGCCAGGCGGCCGCCGGCATCGAGTCGATGTTCTGGGCCCGCTCCGAGGTCGCGGGCCTCGACCTCGGCCCCCAGGGGTTGCTCGTCGAGTCCTACCTCGACGGCCGCGAATATCTGATGGAGGCCCTGGCCTGGGACGACGAGGTCTACCTCGGCTCGGTCGTCGACCGCATCACCGACGAGGGGGCCACGTTCGACGACGACATCCACCACGGCCCCACCTCGCTCGCCCCGGACGACCTCAAGGCCGTGCACGACGTGGTGCGCGCCGGTATGCGGGCGCAGGGGCTGCGCCGCAGCGTCGCCCACGCGGAGGTCCGCTTCCACCAGGGCAAGCCCTACCTGCTGGAGATCGCAGCCCGGGTGGGCGGCGGCGGACTCGACGAGATCGCCCGGCTGACGGCCGACTACGACCCGATCCGGGCGGTGCGGGACATCGGCCTCGGCGTCAAGCCGAAGGTGCGCCACTACCAGCCGACCGGCGTGCACATCACCGCGATGTGCCTGATCTGCGACGCGGGTGTGGTGCGCGAAGTCCACGTCCCCGAGGAGGTCAGCTCCTCCGACCGGGTCTTCCTGCTGAAGATCACCGCAGCTCCCGGCGACAAGATCCTGCGGCCCCCCGAGGGCAACACCATCTTCGGCTTCCTGGGCACGACCGGCGACTCGCTTCAGGACGCGCGCGCCACGATGAACGATTTCGCCGAACGGATCACCGTCACCTTGGAGCCGAAGTGATCGACTACGACGGAAAGCGGTTCAGGCCGCTGGGCGCGGACGAGGGTGAGTCCGGCCGGACCGCCGTGTACCACCAGAGCGGCGACCTGTTGTGGGGGGAGTTCTCCGGCGGCGACGCGCGCCGGGGCACCCTGACCGGCGTCTGCGGCCCCGACGGGGCCCTGGACTTCGCCTACTGCGTGGTGCTCACCGACGGCGCCGTGGTCAGCGGCGCCTGCCGCTCCACGCCCGAACTCCTCGGTGACGGCAGGGTCAGGCTGACCGAGCACTGGCAGCGCTTCGGCGAGAACGCGGACAGCGGCCAGGGCCTGCTTGAGGAGATCCCGTCCACGGCCGCAGGCAGCCGCGGACCCGAGAAGGAGGCCGAGCGGTGACCCGGACGACGAGGACGGCCGAGACGGCGCGTACGGACACCGGCCAGGGCGCCGGCGGGGCGAAGCCCCGACGCGGCGGCACCGTGACCTGGGCCTGCGCCCCCGGGTTCCCGCCCGCGGTGATCTTCCCGTTCACCCCCGCCGAACGCATGGGCACCCGCAACATCCTGGAGTTCCAGGCGCTCATGTACAGCACGCTGTACTACTTCGGCAGCGACGGCCGCCCCGAGGTGGACTACGCGAGGAGCATCGGCGAGCCCCCGCGGTGGAGCGAGGACGGCCGGACGGTCACCATCACCGTGAAGCCCTGGAAGTGGTCCAACGGCGAGACGCTGAGCGCCGACAACGTGCTGTTCTGGGTCAACCTGATGAAGGTGAAGGGTGACCGCTACGGCGAGTACGTCCCCGGCTACTTCCCCGACAACCTGACCGACTACGGCAAGGTGGAGGGCCGCGAGGACCAGGTCTACTTCACCTTCGACCGCGCGTACTCCAAGCGCTGGGTGCTGATGAACCAGCTCAGCACCATCACCCCGCTGCCGAAGGCCTGGGACCGCACCGCCGAGGGCCCGGCCAACGCGTCGGGCGACCTTGCCGACGTGGAGGCCGTCTACGCCTACCTCATGGCCGAGCAGGGCGACATCCTGGACGAGGGCAACGCGGCCCGCAGCCGGTGGGCGGACAGCCCGATCTGGTCCGTCGTCAGCGGGCCCTGGCGGCTGAAGAGCTACACGCTGGACGGTGTGGTGACCTTCGTACCCAACGAGCACTTCTCCGGACCCAACAAGCCCTATCTGGACGAGTTCCGGCAGATTCCCACGGTGTCGGACGAGCAGCAGTACGAGATGCTGCGCCGCGGCCCGCGCGGCGAGGGCGCCATCCAGGTCGGCTACCTGCCGCTCAGCTTCGCGAACGAGCCCGCGGAGAGCCCGGAGAAGGGCGGTCCCAACCCCCTTGAGCACTACCGGCTCGTTCCGCAGACGGCCTACTGCATCCGCTACATATCGCTCAACTACAACAATCCGACCGTCCGGGGCCGTCTGTTCGACCAGCCGTACTTCCGGCAGGCGGTGCAGATGTGCCTCGACCAGGACTCGGCCGTACGGGAGATCTACCAGGGCTACGCCTACCGGCAGAACGGCCCGGTGCCCATGCTTCCGAAGACCGATCTGGTCTCGCCGCGGCAGCGTGAGGGCGCCTGGCCGCTGCCCTTCGATCCCGACCGCGCCCGCCGGCTCCTTGAGGACAACGGCTGGGACACGAGCGTCACGCCCGCCGTGTGCGTACGGCCGGGCAACGGGCCCGGCGAGGCCGGCGAGGGAATCCCCGCGGGCACGGAACTCACTTTCCTGCTGCGCTACGTGGAGGGGCGCCCCGCCCTGACGCGGCTGATGGAGCAGCTACGGGAGGACGCGGGCAAGGCCGGCATCGACGTCCGGCTCCAGGAGGTGTACGGATCGGTCCTGGTGGCCGAGGACGCGCCCTGCGAGGCCGGCCCCGACTGCCTGTGGGAGGCCTGCTGCTGGAACGGCGGCTGGGTCTTCCACCAGCCGACCGGCGAGATCCTCTTCAGCGCCGGCGCGGGCGGCAATTTCGGCCACTACAGCGACCCGGAGGCCGACCGGCTCATTGACGCCTCGGTGACGAGCGACGATCCTCAGGCCCTCTACGCCTACCAGGACTACATCGCCGAGCAGGCCCCGGTGATCTTCACGCCCAACTTCCCCATCAGGCTCTTCGAAGTCTCCGAAGACCTGCACGGATTCGGGCCCGTCAACCCGTTCGGGATGATCAATCCTGAGAACTGGCACTACCTCGAAGGCGGTAATCAGTGACCGGCCAGCCTGTCGACTTCGGAATCGCCGCCCTGGGATACGCCTTCGGCGACGAACAAGACGTGAGCACCAGCACCCTCAAGGAATTCGTCGACGACCCCGAGCGTGTGCACCGGTGGGGCTACGAGGCCTTCCACCGCGCCGCGCCGGATGTGACCGGCACCCACCTGGCGGCCGAGGCCGGCCGGATCGCACTGGAGCGGGCCCAGCTCGCCCCTGACGACGTGGACCAGGTGGTCCTGGCCGTGTCCGACGTACCCGAGTACCTGAACTGGGACGCCAGCGCCGCACTGGCGCGCGAACTGAAGATCCGCCTCAAGCCGTCCCTGCTGCTGAGCGAGGGCTGCGTCAGCGGAGTCACCGGAATCGGAGACGCGGCGGGCCTGTTCGCCGTCCACCCGCGCCTCGACAACATCCTGTTCGTGGCCGTCAACAGGGTCAGCGAGTACCACCGCAACCGCATGCGGGTCAACAACTCGATCCACAGTGACGGTGCCTCCGCGGCCGTCCTGCGCCGGGGCCACCCGGCGGGCCGGTGGCTGGCCACGGAGCAGTTCACCGACCCGGACGTCGCCGACTGGTTCCGGTCCGACTACGGCGGCGCCACGGCCCCCGTGGCCCCGGAGAACTGGAGCGTGCGAACCGGCGCCAACGGTCTTGAGCGGGTGCAGGAGCACTTCCGCACCGACCCCAAGGGGCTGCGTGACTTCGTCGGCGGACTCAACCGGCGCCTCGTCGAGGTGACGGACCTGGCCTGCGCGAGTGCGGGCGTGGACCGCGCCGACATCACCAAACTCATCCATCTCAACGACAACCAGGGCTCGTTCGAGGAGATCGCCGAGGCGTTCGACGTGCCGGTCGGCCGGACGAACGCGGACCTCGCGAAGCTCCACGGGCACATGGGAGCGGCGGATCACCTCGCCACGCTGGCCATGCTGACCGAGAGCGGCGAGCTCGTGTCCGGCGACCTGGCGGCGCTGATCGGCATCTCGATCGGCATGCGCTGGTACTGCACACTGGTGAGGGTCTGATGTCCGAACTGATCGACGCCCTGCGCGCGGCCGTCGCCGAAGGGCGAGCGCCTGCCCCGGCCTTGCGCGCGGAGCTGGCCCGCGGCGACGACCCGGCAGTGCTGCGCCGGGCCGGACGCGCCCTGGCCGGCCTCAAGGACCCGGCCGGCGAACTGCGCCCGGTGAGCGTGGCGGTGGTGGCCGCCTGCACGGTGGGACCGTACGAGACGCTGCTGCGGGCCCGCCTCGTCGGTGCGGGGGCTCTGCCCGCCATCAGCGCGGCTCCCTACGGGGCCTTCGACCTCACACTGGCCACCGGCGGCATCGACAGCGGGTCCGACCTCGTCGCCTGTCTGCTGGACGCGGACTACTTCCTTCCCGCGGACCTCGACTTCGCCGCGCCCGAGTCCGCCGAGGAACACCTGAGGGACCGGTTGCGGCACCTGCGCGCGCTGGCGGAGGCCGCTCTCAGTAAAAACACCGCCACGGTGGTGCTCCACACCGTCCCCCTTCCCGGCACCGTCAGCGACACGGTGCTCAGCCTCCGGGCCCGCGGCCGGCTGAGCCGGCTGTGGTACGAACTCAACGCCGGCCTGCTGGAGATGGCGGAGACGAGCGACGGCAGAATCCAGGTGATCGACCTGGTGGGCCTCCTCGCCGACCGGGGCGTCGCGGCCAGGGACGAACGGCTGCACGCCTACGCCGACCTGCCGTACACCGATGGCGCCCTGCTGCTGCTGGCCGACGGCCTGCGCCGGATCGCCCAGGCGCGCGCCGGGCTGTCCCGGAAGGTGCTGGCCGTCGACCTCGACAACACGCTGTGGGGCGGTGTGCTCGGCGAGGTGGGGGCCGAGGGCGTCGTACTGGGCGGCCTGTATCCGGGGAAGTCCTACCTGGCGCTCCAGCGGACCGTGCGAGCGCTGCGGGACCAGGGTGTGATCCTCGTCCTCGCCAGCAAGAACGACGCGGATGCCGTGACGGCCGCACTCACCGAGCACCCCGATGTGCTGCTGCGGCCCGAGGCGTTCTCCTTCACGGCGGTCAACTGGAGTTCCAAGGGCGCCAATCTCGCCGAGGCGGCCGAGACCCTCGGGCTGGGCACCCAGTCGATGGTCTTCATGGACGACTCGCCGTTCGAGCGCGGCGAGGTGGAGGCGCTGCTGCCCGAAGTCACCCTGATCGACGCCGGCGGCGACCCCGCGTATCTGTCCGCGTCCCTGGTCCGCGGCGGGCTCTTCGACGTCACCGAGCTCACCGGCACCGACCGCAAGCGTCCCGAGCTCTACCGCGCGCGCGGCCTGCGCAAGGATTTCTCGGGTTCCTTCGCCTCGCCCGAGGAGTACCTCTCGGCCCTGGAGATCCGGGTGACGGTGGAGGCCGCCACCCCGTTCAACGTCCCCAGGATCGTTCAACTCGGCGCTCGTACCAACCAGTTCAACCTGACGGGGCTACGCTTCGACGCGGCGGAGACCAAGGCCATGATCGCCGGTCAGAACCATCTGGTGGCCGCGATCTCCGCACGCGACCGGTTCGGCGACGAGGGAATCGTCGGCGCGGTGTGGGTCGAACAGGCGCCGGACGCCTGGCATGTGCTCAACCTGGTGCTGAGCTGCCGGGTCCTGGGCCGTGGCGTGGAGTTCGCCATCGCGGGGCTGCTGGCCGAGCTGGCACGGGAGGTCGGCGCCGCACGGCTGACCGGCGCCTTCACACCGTCGCCCAAGAACGCGGTGGCGGCGGGCTTCTGGGAGAAGGCCGGGTTCGAGGCCGAGGGGGAGGGGCGGTTCGTCTTCGTCCCCGGGCAGAGCCCCGATCCCACTCCGTCCTGGATCGTCCTCGACGGGTCGGTGCGCGAGGGCCGGAACACAACAGCGGAGGGAACCACGTGAACAACGCCAAGACCGCGGAGGAGATCGGCGAGACGGTACTGGGGGTCGTCAGTGACGTCCTCGGCTGCCCGGTGGCCGAGCTGCGGGAGCAGCCGGTGCTCGCCGCGCACGACTGGGACAGCCTGGCCTCTCTCGAAGCGCTCGCGCAGCTGGAGAGCGGCTTCCATGTCCGGCTGGAACTACGGGAGTTCCACACCGCGCGGACCGTCGACGACATGACGGCACTGGTCGCCAAAGCGCTGGAGCACTGAGATCCGGCCCCGCCGGACACCCGAAGCCAAGGAGTTGACATGAGTGTGCTCGAAATGCGGCTGTTCACGGTACAGCCGGGCCGGCGTGCGGAGTTCGCACGGGTCAGCGAGGAGGGAACGGTCCCGATGATGCGCCGCTTCGGCATCACGGTGGTCGCGTACGGCTCCTCGCCGAACAACGACGACGGCTACTACCTGCTGCGGGCCTTCGACTCCGAGGAAGACCGCGTCTCGGTGCAGGAGCGCTTCTACGCCAGTACCGAGTGGGTGGAGAACTACGACAAGGCTGTCATGGACATGATCGCCGCGTACCAGACCGCCGTCCTCGGGTCGCCCGCCGACCTGCGGAGCGCTCTCCAGGGACTCGACCGATGAGCGGCCGGACGCCGGCCGCGCCCGTCGCCACCCCGCGCCGCCTGCTGATGTGCCGCCCCCAGTACTTCGACGTCTCGTACTCCATCAACCCCTGGATGGACCCGGGCAAGCCCGTGGACACCACCCTGGCGTTGCTGCAGTGGGAGTACCTGCGTGATCTGTACGTCAGGCTCGGCCACACCGTGGAACTCATCGAACCCCTGCGCGGACTGCCCGACATGGTGTTCGCCGCCAACGGGGCCACGGTCGTCGACGGCAAGGTGCTCGGAGCGCGCTTCAGACACGTGGAACGCACCGCCGAGGGCCCGGCCTACCTGGAGTGGTTCCTGCGCCACGGCTACCAGGACGTCCTGTGGCCCGACGCGGTCAACGAGGGCGAGGGCGACTACCTCGTGGTGGGGCGCAAGATCCTGGCCGGCACGGGCTTTCGCACCGACCCCAGGTCGCACGCCGAGGCACAGGAGTTCTTCGGCCTGCCGGTCGTCGGACTCCAGCTCGTCGACCCGAACTTCTACCACCTGGACACCGCCCTGTCCGTCCTGGCGGAGGATCAGATCATGTACTACCCCGGTGCGTTCTCGCCCGGAAGCCTCGCGGTCCTGCGTACGATGTTCCCCGACGCGATCGAGGCGAGCGAGAGCGACGCCGGTGTGTTCGGCCTCAACGCCTTCTCGGACGGATACAACGTGGTGCTGCCGCAGGCCGCCGCCGGCCTGATCGAGGCGCTGAAGGCCCGCGGATTCCATCCCGTGGGAGTGGATCTGGCCGAACTGCTCAGGGCAGGCGGTAGCGTCAAGTGCTGCACCCTGGAGCTCCGTTAGAGGAAGGCCGGCCGATGGCCACCGCAGAGGACGTCCGGCGCGTGGCCATCGGCCTGCCCAGGACGGAAGAGGCACTGGTACGCGACCAGGTGAAGTTCAGGGTCGGAAGACTCGTGTACATCGCCCTGTCCCGGGACGAGCGGTCCATGGGCTTCGCGTTCCCGCGCGAGGAGCGTGCCGCGCTACTGGCGGCCGACCCCGACAGGTTCTTCGGCCCCGTCCCCTCCGACGAGCGGTTCAACTGGGTGCGCGTACGGCTCGACCGGCTGGACGAGGCGGAACTGACCGAACTTGTCGTGGACGCCTGGTCCATGGTCGCCCCGAAACGGCTCGCGGCCCCCTACCAGGAGCGGCTGCGGCAGAGAGGGGCACACGATGAGTGAAGAGCAGGCGTACGACCTTTCCGTACTGGCCGCCCAGCAGGACCAGAAGGGCGAGCGGTACATGGAGTTCCTGCGCGTCGAGGACATGAGCGCGGGGCTGTACGTGCTGCCCGCGGGCGGTACCGATCCGCAGACCCCGCACGCGGAGGACGAGCTCTACCACGTCCTCGCGGGCCGGGCCGTACTGCGGATCGGCACGCGGGAGCAGCCCGTCGAGGCCGGCTCCGTCGTCTACGTGCCCGCGCGGGTGGACCACCGGTTCCACTCCGTCACCGAGGATCTGCGCGTCCTGGTCCTCTTCGCGCCGAGCGAGAGCCAGGCCTGAGGCCGGGCCAGGTCTGAGGCCGGGCCAGGTCTGAGGCCGCGGGCCCGGAGCGTTCAAGTGCCAGGACTCCGCGTCTGAACGCCCGGGCGCCGAGTGAACGTTGCCCACGGGACACAGGGCTGCTTCCCTGGCACATGGAATTCCGCGGTCCGAGGCCTTCGGGCCTGCCATCCTGAATTCTTTGAGGATGCCCGGGGGAGTCCCCGTGTGCGGACTCCCACAGGAGAAACCCTTCGTGCTCGAAATTCCTTTGTACTGTCGATCACCTGAAAGGGGAGTGACAGAGGATGCCTTCCGAGAAGCGCTGGCGCATCACCGTGGACGAAACCGCCTGCATCGGCTCGGGCGTGTGTGTGGGTGACAGGCCCGACCGGTTCCAGCTGGTCCACGGGACCTCGCAGCCGGTCGAGGGCGAGATAGACGCCGACGACGAAATACTGGCCGTCGCGGATTCATGTCCGCGTGAGGCAATCCAAGTGGTGGAGATATCCACCGGAACAGTTCTCGCGCCAGTCGACTGAGAGGGCTGCATCATGCAGAGTCCGGGTTCCGAGGCCGAGGTCCTCGAAGAGATACCCGCCGATTTCGTCCAGGATTCCTACACGCTCTACGCGCGACTGCGTGAAGAGGGCCCGCCGCGCAAAGTGCTCATGCCGCACGGCGTCAAGGTCTGGCTGGTGACCCGCTACGACGACGTACGCCAGCTCCTGGCCGACGAACGCGTCAGCAAGGACGGCCGGCGGATCAACGAGATGTTCGCGCGGCACTCGCCGACTCCCACCGAGGCCCCGGCCCAGGTGGACAACGACATCGCCGCGCACATGCTCAACAGCGACCCGCCCAACCACGCCCGGTTGCGCCGGCTGGTCGGCAAGGCCTTCACGGAGCGCCGTACCAAGGCGCTGCGGCCCCGGATCGAGGCGATCACCGACGAGTTGCTCGACCGCCTGGCCGAGGCCGACGAGGCCGACCTCGTGGAGCAGTTCGCCGCCCCGCTCACCATCACCGTCCTCGCCGAGCTGCTCGGCGTACCCCCCGAGAACAGGGCTGTCTTCCGGAGCTGGACCAGCACCCTGGTCGGCGCCAACCACACCGAGGAGGAAGTCGCCTCCGCGTCGGCCGCGGTGACCCGCTTCACCGAGGACCTGATCGACGCGAAGACCGCCCAACCGGGTGACGACATGTTCAGCGCCCTGGTGGAAGCCAGCGAGGGAGGCGACCGGCTCACCAGGTCCGAACTCGTCGCGATGGTCTTCCTCCTGGTGGTGGCGGGCCACGACACCACGCTCAGCATGATCGGCAACGCCGTGCACAGCCTGCTGCGCAACCAGGAACAACTGGCTCGGCTGCGGTCCGATCCCACACTGCTGCCCGGCGCCGTGGAGGAACTCCTGCGCTTCGAAGGCCCCGTGGCGTTGGCGACCTTCCGGTTCACCACCGACGACATACCGCTGAACGGTGTGACGATCCCCGGCGGTGAGATCGTCGTGGTGGCCCTCGGCTCGGCGAACCGGGACGCCGAGAAGTTCGAGAACCCGGACGCGCTGGACATCACCCGGAAGATCAGTGGCAACCTGGCCTTCGGCCACGGCATCCACTACTGCGCCGGGGCGCCGCTCGGCAGGCTGCAGGTGGAGATCGCGCTCGGCCGGCTGCTGGAGCGCTACCCCGACCTGTCCTTCGCCGTCGACCCCGGCAAGCTGCAGTGGAAGGCGAGCACCATCATGCACGGCCTGGAAACACTGCCCGTGCGGCTGGGCGCCTGAGAGGGCGGCCCGCGGGACATCGCCGACGGGTGGTGGCCGCACGGTCCCCGGGGCCGTGCGGCGGACGGGAGCGAGCCGCTCCCGTCCTGACACCGCCCGTCGCACCCGTGTCACGGGCCCGCGCCGCGACGTCGTGTCCGGCCCGGTGCGCGCGCGTACACACGTACCCGCGTACGCACCGGGCCGGGCGGCCGGGTCAGGCGGTCCGGCTGAAGTCCATGTACCAGTTGGTTTCCCAGTCCCCGTCGGCCGTGGCGAACGCCTGCTCCCAGCGGGCGGTGTCCTCGGTGATCCGCGACCAGATGAAGCGGCACGCCACGGTGGCACCCTCGTGGATCTCCTTGCCGTTGAACTCCCCGGTGCCGTCCGTCCCGAACCGTCCGACGATGGGTGGTGACAGGCGACCGGTCGAGCTGCTCACCCAGTTGAGCGACCACTCGTCGCGCTCAGGGTCGTAGAGCCGCAGCGTCAGGCCGGCGAAGCCCTTCGTGGGAAAGACGATCTCGTCCAGGTTGGCCCCGCCCTCGAACAAGGTGCCCCGGCAGACGGCGGTCGCCGGGAACTCGTCCCACTCCGTGCTGCCGGACAGCGGTCTGCTCAGCCTGCGGTTGGCCACGCTCCACGTGCCGATCAGGAAGTCGAAGGCTCCGGCCCCTCGCGGGCGGGCGTCGGCGTCGGTCATGAGGTCTGTCTCCCGGTGGGTGGCGGTGTCTTGGGCTCAAGGACGGGAACGCGTCGGGTCACGGGGGCGGGGTGGCGTCGAGCCGGGCGCGGAGCAGCCCGCCGGGCCAGGAGTGCTCGGGTGCCTTCTCCGGTTTGCGCAGGGCCTGGGAGACGACCGCGTCGGTCAGTTCCCGTTCGATGTCCAGCCGCGGGTAGGCGCGTTCCGTCTCCGCGACGAGCTGGGAGTGGTCCGCGCCAGGCCCCTGGAAATCGGCCAGGACACCGAGCCGGGTCAACAGGGAGAGCGGGCCCCTGCGTTCGGCGATGTGCGGAGAGGTGTGCAGGGCGATGGCCTCCCACACCTGGTCGATCTCGGCGCTCCCCACGCCCTGCGCGGCGAGCAGCTCCGCCGCCGCGTCGGCCCCCTCGACCTCGAATCGGGACGGCCCGTCATGGGCGTCGGCCGTCCCCAGGTCGTGCAGGACGCAGGCGTAGAACAGCAGGTCGGCATCGAAATCGGCGCCTGCCCGCATCCCGCGCTTCTCACCGGCCAGCAGAGCCCACACGTAGGTACGGAAGCTGTGGTTCGCGATCGCCGGACGTTCCAGGGCGACGACTGCCTCCCGTGCTCTGAGGGCGCCTGAATGCTGGGGGAGGGCAGGCAATCCGATCATGGCCTCACCCTAGCCCGGACGCCCGGGATATCCAGTGTGTCCGGCATGCTCGGCGCATTTCCGTTCTCCCACACGCCGAGTTCCTCACGAAGTGCCCCCAATTTCGGCTGTCGCGGCGCCGAATTCAGGACAGTGTCGGCCGAATCGATGGACATCGCGGCCGGCGCCGGGCCTTGGGGAGCGCTCCGGTGGGGACGCCCGGGGCCGGGCACGGCGCACGCGGGCGGGCCCCATGCGCCGTGGTACGCGTGCCGGCCGCCGGCGGCGGGCGACCGGTGGGGCACCGGCCGGCGGAGTCGGTCTGTGCCGCGCGTCAGGTCACTTGACCCTGCGGCCGGCCTTCCACACCCCGGTGATCCGGTCGGGCTCGGCCAGCACACCGATGTCGGTGAGCGGATCGTCGTCGAGCGTGATGACGTCGGCGTCGTACCCGGCGACGAGCTGCCCCGAGCGGGGCGCCTGCGGGCCGAGGGTCCTGGGCCCGAGGGCGGTGCCCGCCTCGATGGCCTCCAGGGGCGACAGGCCCAGCTTCACCAGCAGCGGGAACTCCCGGCCGTTGCGCCCCCAGGAATCTTGGAGGTCCGTGCCGGTCAGCGCGACGTCGGTGCCCGCGGCTATGGTGACGCCCCGCTCGTGCGCGATCGCGACCGCCTCCGCGTGCCGGTCCGCGGTCTCGTGGAGCTTCTTCAGGGCGAAGGGGGGCAGCACGTGTCCGTTGTCGAGCAGTTCCTGGAAGATGGTCCGGGTCGTGACGAGGATCGCGCCCCGCTCGCGCATCGCGTCGGCGGCCTCCTCGTCGATGAAGGTCCCGTGCTCGATGGTCGTGACCCCCGCTTCCAGCGCCGCCATGATGCCCGGCTTGCCGTGGCAGTGTGCCGCGACGATCCGGTCCGCCATGCCCGCCACCTCGACGATCGCCTTCATCTCGGCGAAGGTGAACTGCTGGTGGATGGGGTGGTCCACCTCGGAGAGCACTCCGCCGGAGGCGCAGATCTTGATGAGCCTGGCATTGCGCCGTAACTGCTCACGGGCCGCCACCGCGCACTCCACGGGGCCGTCGCACAGCCGGAGTTCGCCCCCCAGGTGGGCGAAGTCGGCTATCCAGGACACGGGATAGCTGTGCAGGTCGCCGTGTCCGCCGGTGGCCGACAGTGTGGAGCCCGCCGCGTACACGGAGGGCCCCTCGACCGTGCCCTCCTCGATCGCCCGCGCCAGGTGGATGCCGAGGCCGCCGACCTCCCGTACCGAAGTGAACCCGGCCCGCAGCGCGGTGCGCAGGTCCGTGGTGATCCTGGCGGCCCGCAGGGCGATCGGCTCCTGGGCCATGAGGGTCATGTCGGAGTCGCGCAGGCCCATGAAATGGCCGTGGCAGTCCCACAGACCCGGCATGACCGTGTCGGCGGCGGTGACCACCGCCCCCGGGGTCGGCGGCGCGTCCGCGGCGGCTCCGGCGTAGGTGATCGTCTCGCCGTCGAGGACGACGACCGCGTCCCGCAGAGGAGTTCCGGAACCCGGTATCAGCTGATGTGCTTCTATGCGTTGCACCATGCGGGGAAGGCAACCAAAAGTTGCCCGGGGGAGCAATGGCGGCCCTGTTCAAGGGACTTCCACTTCCACTTCCATGGTGTGCGGAGCCTGTCCCGGACCTCTCTCCTCCCGCCCGCTCTCCCCGCGGCCGTCCGGCCGCCGTCCGGCCGCGCGGTGCCGGAAGACGTGGCGGTAGGTCTGCGGGGAAACCCCCACCAGCCTGCCGAAGTGGTGGCGGAGATTGGTCGCGGAGCCGAACCCGGTGCGCTGCGAGATGTTCTCCACGGGATCGTCCGTCGTCTCCAGGAGCTCCTGGGCGAGCCGCACGCGCTCCTGGAGCAGCCACTGCAAGGGCGTGGTGCCCAGGGCGTCGCGGAAGCGCCGGGCGAACGTGCGTTCCCCCAGCCGGGCTTCCCTGGCGAGCTGGGGAACGCTGAGAGGCTCGTGCATATGGTCTCTGGCCCAGTCCAGGACCGGTGCGAGGGAGGGGTCGCGCTCGGCCTGCACCAGCGGTTTGGCGTACTGCGTCTGCCCGCCCTCGCGGTGCGGCGGTACGACCATGCGGCGGGCCACCTCGTTGGCGATGGCGGAGCCGTGGTCCCTGCGTACCAGGTGCAGGCACAGGTCGATGGCGGAACCGGTGCCGGCCGAGGTCAGGATGGAACTGTCCTCGGTGTAGAGGGCTGTCGGGTCGAAGTCGACCGCGGGGAAGCGCTGGGCGAAGTCGACCGCGTTCATCCAGTGTGTCGTGGCCCTGCGCCCGTCCAGCAGCCCCGCCGCGGCCAGCACGTAGGCGCCGGAGCACAGGGACACGATCCGCCGGCCCAGCCGGTGTGCCTCGCGTACGGCTTCGAGCAGCTCGGCGGGCGGCGAGGCCTGGACCGACCGGCTGCACGCGGCCACCACCACGGTGTCCGCCTCGGGCAGATCGTCGAGGCTGTAGGGAGCGGGCACGACGAGTCCGGCCGCCGTACGCACCGGCTCGGGCTCGCCCGCGCACAGCCGTAACTCGTACCAGGGGTCCGCCAGATCGCTGCGGTCGATACCGAACACCTCGCAAGGAACCGCCAGCTCGAAGGTAGGAGCAGCGTCCGTCACCGCAAGAGCCACCACGTGTCGTCGCATGGCAGAAATTTAGCGTGCCCTGTCGTATTCGACACTTGTCGATCTCGGCGCATATCGGAAGACTTTCGGTATGAGCGAAACGAGGAGTGCGGGCCAGGGCGGTGGCCGTCTCACGGTCTTACAGGGGACGGCGCTGTACGTGGGTGCCGTGCTGGGCACGGGCGTCATCGCGCTGCCCGCGCTGGCGGCCCAGGTGGCGGGCCCCGCGTCTCTGGTGGCCTGGCTGGGACTCGTGGTCGTGTCCGCGCCGCTGGCTGCCGTGTTCGCCGCGCTCGGAGCGCGGCACCCGGACGCGGGCGGCGTGTCGACGTACGCGCGGCTGGCTTTCGGGGAGCGCGCGGCGGCCGTGGTGGGATGGTGCTTCTACCTGGCGGTGCCGCCCGGGGCGTCCGCCGCGGCCCTGTTCGCCGGTGCGTACGTGTCGGGCGCGGTGGGGGGCGGGGGCGTCACGACCGCCGTCACGGCCGTGGTGCTGATGGCTGTGGTGGTGGTGTCCAACGTGGTCGGCCTGCGCGTCGCGGGGTGGTTGCAGCTCGCGCTGGCCGGACTGTTGGTGGTGGTGCTGGTGGTCGCCGTGACGTTGGCGCTGCCGCACGCGAGCACCGCGAACCTGCGGCCGTTCGCACCGCACGGCTGGCTGGCGATCGGCCCGGCGGCGGCGCTGCTGGTGTGGAGCTTCGCGGGCTGGGAGGCGATCACCCATCTGGCGGGCGAGTTCCGCTCCCCGTCGCGCGACCTGCCGAGGGCGACCGGTGCGGCGGTGGTGATCGTGGGCGTGCTGTACCTGCTGGTCGCCTTCTCCGTGATCGCGGTGCTCGGGGCGAGCGCGGCGCACGACGAGGCGCCGCTCGGCGCGCTGATGGCCAGGGGGCTGGGCGGCGGCGCGAGGACGGCTGCGGCGGTGGCCGCGGTCCTGCTGACGCTGGGGACGATGAACGCCTATGTGGCCGGTGCCTCCAAACTCGGCGCCGCCCTCGGCCGCGACGGGGCGCTTCCCGCATGGATGTCGCGCGGCAGCCTCGTCGGCGAGGTGCCAAGGCGCAGCCTCGCCGTGGTGTCCTGCCTGGCCTTCGCGACGCTGGTCGCGGTCGTCGCGAGCGGCGGCGGCACCCAGCCCCTGGTCCTGCTGACGACGGGGTCGTTCGTCACGGTGTACGCGGTGGGGACGGCGGCCGCTCTGCGGCTGCTCCCCCGCGGCCCGGCGCGCACCGCGGCCTGGGCGGCGCTGGCCGCCGTCCTCGTCCTGCTGGTCATGTCGGGCAGGTACCTGCTGTGGCCGCTCGCGGTCAGCTGTGCCGCGCTGCTGTATCTGCGGTTCCGCAAGCGAAAGCCGCCGGCGGCGGTGCCGGTGAACGCATCGACGTCCGAGCGCTCGGAGCTGCTCCCATGAGACCCCGTCTGACGCTCGTGCCGTCCCACCCCGACCAGATGGCGCCCGACCTGGAGCAGCTGCGCACCGCGGTGGCCGCCTTCAAGGCCGTCTCGCCGGCCGTGTCCAGTTCCGTGGCCGACGAGACGAGCCGGGAGATGGACCTGTCGGGGCGCGAGGACCGGGTCGCGATGCTGCGCTGGCTCAACTCGTGGGGGTGTCGCATCCGCTACAGCCGGCTCGGCGAGCCGGACCTCTTCGACATCGGCATCCGTGACTGGTCGGCCCGCTGGAGCGCCGCGATGGTGGGCACCACGGCCAGGATGTCGGAGCTGACCGACGAGGAGATCGCGACGGCGGGCGAGTGCTACGCGGACCTGGTGACCCTGCCCATCGGCATCCCGGGAAGGCCTCGCTCGCTCGGCGCCACAGCGGCGTCCAAGCTGCTGCACCGGTTGCGCCCGCACGCGTTCATGCCCTGGGACGAGGCCATCGCCAGGCAGCTGCACGGTGCGAGGGACCACTGCGCGTACATGGCCCATCAGCGCCTCGGCCGCGCGTGGGCGCGCCGGCTGCTCGCAGAGACCGATCTGGACGAGAGGGGCCTGGCCGCTGCGGTCGACGCCGAGGACCGGACGCTGCCGAAGCTGCTGGACGACTACTGCTACATCAGATACACCCGCGGAGACGATCTGACGCCGCCGCGGGTGAACTGACGGGCCATGGCGGACGAAGGCGACGCCCGCGAGCCCGGGACCGCCTCTCCTGTCCCGCCCAGGTGTGCGGCGGACCCGCGCCCGGCCGGAGGCGCTCGGCGGGAGGCCCCGGGGGGGGGGGGGGGGGGGGGGGCGGGGGGCGGGCGGCGGGGGGGGGGGCGGGCGCGCGGGCGGGGGGGCCGGGGGGGGGCGGGGGCGGGGGGGGGGGGGGCGGCGGGGGGG
>NZ_JAIUKE010000077.1:0-17524 GCF_020176795.1 Streptomyces sp. 8L | reverse complement strand
CCCCCCCCCCCCGCCCCGGGGGGCGGCGGACCCGCGCCCGGCCGGAGGCGCTCGGCGGGAGGCCCGCCGCCCGCCGCTTCGGCCGACGCGGCCGTGCGCGGACGGGAGGCGGCACCGGACGGGGGCGGCCCCGGTTCGGAGGCGGCACCGGAGTCGGTTCCGGACGGGATGCGGCCCCGGAGGGGGGCGGCGCCGGGCCACCGGCGGCTCGCGGACCGGCCGTTGTGCCGCCCGCGATCGCCGAGGCGGGAACGGGTCCCCGGGGCGCCTGACGGCGCGATGAACACTCGGTGGTGCATCCATCGGTGACGGACCATGCTGGTGCCATGTCTGACACTTCGTTCACGGAGCGGTCCGCCGAAGACCTCGGATGGTCGGGAATGTTCGTGGGCCCGGCCCAGGACCCGCGCAGCAACGGGTCTTTCGCGGGTGAACGGGCCCTCCTCGTCGGTTATCTGAGAGACCAGCGGCTGACCCTGGAGCTGAAATGCGCCGATCTCGACGCGGCCGCTCTCGCTCGTCCCTCGGTCGAGCCCTCGAATGTGACACTGCTGGGGCTCGTGCGCCACATGGCGTGGGTGGAGCAGTTCTGGTTCCGGCGCGTGATGGCGGGGGAGGACGTGCGGCTGCACTACCGGTCCCCCGACGATCCCGACCTGGACTTCAACGGTGCGTCGCCCGACGCCGCGGTCGTCGCGGAGGCCCGGTCGTGCTGGCGCTCCGAGGTCGCCTTCGCGGAGCGGTTCGTGGCCGACGCACCGGACCTCGACATCACCGGCACCCTCGGCGAAGAGCGGGTCGAGCTGCGGAAGGTGCTGGTGCACTTGATCGCGGAGTACGCCCGGCACAACGGGCACGCGGACTTCCTGCGCGAGCGGATCGACGGCCGAGTGGGGGAGTAGACGGGCGCGTACCGAAAAAAGCGGCGCCTGCCCCACGGGCGGGTCAGTCGCTGCGCATGAGGTGCGCCACGTGCTCACGTGTGCCACGTGCGCCGCGTGCGCCATCTGCGTCACGGGCGATATCCAGGCGCGGGCGCGGTGCTTCCGGCATGGGCGGGCAGAGCACCCGGCCGGGCGACGGGCGCCCCCGCGCGCCCCGCGTCACCGCCGCGACAGTTCCGCGCCGAGAGCGGCCTTGTCGATCTTGCCGACAGCGGTGAGCGGGAGGGCGGCGACCTGGACCACCTCGTCCGGAGTCTTGTACTCGGCGAGTCCGCGCTCCCGCAGATGGGCGGCCACCTCCCGCACGCCGGGAGCCTCGCCGTCGCAGACCACGAAGGCGACGGTCCGTTCACCACGGTGCTCGTCCGGCACACCCACCAGCGCCGCCGCCGTGATCACCGGATGGGTGAGCAATTGCTCCTCCACCTCGATCGCGGCGATCTTCTCGCCACCGCGGTTGATCTGGTCCTTGATCCGCCCCACCACCACGAGGTGCCCGGTCGGCAGCCGCCGCACGACGTCGCCGGTCCGGTAGTAGCCGTCCGGGGTGAAGGCCGTGCGGTTGTGCTCCTCGGCGCGGTAGTAGCCACGCAGTGTGTACGGCCCGCGGGTGAGCAGTTCTCCCGGTGAACCGTCCGGCACGGGCCTGCCGTCGGCGTCCACCACCAGGATCTCGTCGTCCGGTGAGACGGGCCGGCCCTGGGTGGCGCGGACGAGGTCCTCGGGGTCGTCGAGACGTGTCAGGTTGATCAGCCCCTCCGCCATGCCGAAGACCTGCTGCACGGTCACCCCGAGCGCCGGCCCGAGTGCGCGGGCGTGCTCCTCCGGCAGCCGCGCCCCGCCGACCTGCACCACGGCGAGGCTGCCGAGATTCCAGACGCCGGATGCCGCCTCGTCGATCCAGTGGCTGACGAGCGGCGGGGTGAGGGAGGTGAGGGTCACGCCCTCCCGTTCGATGAGCGCGAACGCCGTCTGCGGGCTGGGGTCCGGGGCGACGACGACCGTTCCGCCGGCCATGAGGGTGCCGAGCACGCCGGGGCAGGCGAAGGTGAAGTTGAACCCGATCGGCAGCACCGCGAGGTAGACGGTCCGTTCGTCGAGGGCGCAGACCTCCGCGCAGGCGCGGGCGTTGTACGCGTAGGCGTCGTGGGTGCGCGGGATCAGCTTGGGAAGGCCGGTGGTGCCGCCGGAGAGCAGCAGGAGGGCGACGTCGGCCGGGTCCGCTCCGCCGTCATCGGCACACGGTCCGCGGACGTCATCGGCACACGGTCCCCGGAACGCCTCCGGCGAGGAGCCGACGGGCGTCGGGGAAGAGGCGGTCCGCAGCGCCTCGAAGGAGACGAAGCCACTCTCCTGCCCGGGGTCTCCGACCACGACGACGACCCGCGGCGAACGGCCCGGCCCGTGCTCCGACCGCACCGAGCGCATCAGCTCCCGGTGGTCGAACCTCGCGTGGCGGTCGGGCACCACACACGCCACCGCACCCGACCCCCGTACCAGGTGACCGATCTCGCGCCGCCGGTGGCCGGGCATGGCGTGCACCGGGATGGCGCCGAGCCGCTGCAGGCCGAACCAGACGAGTACGAACTCGGCCCGGTTGGGGAGCTGGACCACGACGCGGTCGCCCCGCCCGACACCGTGGCTCCTCAGTCCGCGGGCCACGCGGTCGGCCTCGGCGTCCAGGTCCGCGTAGGTCCACCGGCGGTCCCCGTCCACCAGGGCGACGCGCTCGCCGTGGGCGGCTGCCGACTGGCGCAGCCGGGCGCCGAACGTCGTTCCCTGCCAGTGGCCGGCGGCTCGATACCGCGCCGACTCCGCCTCGGGCCAGGTCTGTTCGGTCTCCGTCATCTCCGTCATGGGGTTCTGCCTCTCGCTTCCGGGCCTCGGGCTCTGGCACCGCAGTTTCTTGTGTGACTACGATGCGAAGTATAGAAACGATAATCATTTCCATCTAGAGTGATGGCGGCCCCCTCCGGAGCCCTCCCCCTGCGGAGCCTTGTCCTCTGGAGCCTTGTCCTCCGGGCAGGGCCACCCATCCGCCCCTCCGACCCGGAAGGTCCCTCAGTGAGCGATGAAGCAGTCGTCCAGGCACGAACAGCGGCAGACGAGGGGGCCCTTCACGCGTCCGGCGTGGTGCGGGAAACGGTGGCACGCGTGCTGGAGCTGGCGCCGCACGAGCTGGACGACGACCGGGACCTCTTCGAACTCGGTCTCGACTCACTGGCGTTGATGTCCCTGGTCGGCACCTGGCGCCGCGCGGGCAGCACGGTCACCTTCCAGGACCTCACCCGTACTCCGACCCTCGGCGCCTGGACGGCCCTGCTCGCACACGAGCGTGCCGCAGGGGCCGGCGCCGCACGTCCCGCCGAGTTCGGCCCGCCCGCCTCCGTCCAAGCGCCCGGAGCCGGGACGGAACCCTTCCCGCTGGCGACGATGCAGTACGCCTACTGGATCGGACGCCAGGACGGCCAGCCGCTCGGTGGTGTCGCCGCCCACTTCTACGTCGAACTCGACGGCCACGACGTCGATCCCGACCGGCTCGGCGCCGCCGTGCGGGCGCTCGTGCTGCGGCACGGCATGCTGAGGGCGGTCCTCGACGACGGGGGACGGCAGCGTTTCGGCTCTCCGGGTACCTCTCTCACGGTCCACGACCTGCGCGGGCACACTGCCGCCGACGCGGAGGCCGAGCTGGACCTGCTGCGTGAGCGGAACACCCACGCCCGTCCCGACATCACCTCCGGCGACGTCTTCCGCGTCGCCCTCTGCCTGCTCCCCGACGGCCGGACCCGGCTGCAGATCGACCTGGACATGATGGCCGGCGACGCCCTGAGCCTGCGGGTCCTCCTGTCCGACCTGCGCCGCTTCTACGAGTGTCCCGACGACCGGCCCCGCGAACTCGCCCTCGACTACCGCCGTTACCTGGCGGAGCACGATGCCCGGCGAAAGGCGGAACGCGAGCGGCACGCCGCCTGGTGGCGGGAGCGGCTGCCGGACCTGCCCCGCGCCCCGCGCCTGCCGACGACCGTCGACCCGCTGACGCCGGTGAGCGCCGGCGACACCGCGCTCACCCACTCCCGCCGCCTGCACCACTGGCTGGGCCCCGCCGACAAGGCGGCGCTGATCGGCGCGGCGCGCAGGCACGGCATCACTCCCGCCGCCGCGCTCGCCACCGCCTTCGCCGAGGTCGTCGCCGCCTGGAGCGACAGCCGGCGCTTCCTGCTCAACCTCCCGCTGTTCGACCGGGAGATGTTCACCCCGGACGTGGCCGGTCTGGTCGGGGACTTCAGCAGCTCGGTCCTGCTCGACGCGGACATGAGCGCGTCCCTGCCCTTCTCCCGGCAGGCCCGCGGCCTCCAGGAACGCCTCCAGGAAGGCATCGCCCACGGTGCGTACGGCGGCGTCGAGGTGCTGCGCGACCTCGCACGCGCCGAGGGGGCCCCGGTGCTGGCCCCGGTCGTGTACACCAGCGCCATCGGACTGGGGGAGATCTTCGAGCAGGACGTGCAGAAATCCTTCGGCCGCCCTTCTTGGATCATCTCGCAGGGCCCGCAGGTCTACCTGGACGCGCAGGTCACCGAACTCGACGGCGGTCTCCTTCTCAACTGGGACGTGCGCGACGGCGTGTTCGAGGCCGGGGTGCCCGACGCCGCCTTCGGCGCCTACCACCGCCTCATCACCCGCCTGGTCACGGACCCCGGCGCCTGGGACCGGCCGGTGGACGGCCTGCTCGCTGCCGAGGTCCTGCCGGGGCGGACGGGCGCGGCGCTGCCCCCCGCACCCGTCCCGGACCGCGCCCTGCACACCCGCTTCTTCCGGCTCGCCGAGTCCGAGCCGGGCCGCACGGCGGTCGTCCGCACCGGCGGCGACACCGTCACCTATGGCGAACTCGCCCACGCGGCCCAGCGGGTCGCCGCCCTGCTGCACGACCACGGTGTGCGGGAGGGCCACACCGTCGCGGTGACCCTGCCCAAGGGCGCCGACCAGATCACCGCGGTCCTCGGCATCCTGGCCGCCGGCGCGGCGTACGCACCCGTCGGCGTGGAACAGCCCGCCGTGCGCCGGGAACGCATCCACTCCGTGGCCGGCGTCTCCGCCGTACTCACCGACCGGGACCACGCCTCCCTCTGCGCGGACGTCCCGGCCCCGGTGCTGCTCCTGGAGGACGCCGGGACGCACGACCCCGCCCCTGTCGTCCAGCCGGACCCCGCCCTGCCCGCCTACGTGCTGTTCACGTCGGGCTCCACGGGACTGCCCAAGGGCGTCGAGGTGTCACACCGGGCGGTCGTCAACACCATCGAGGCGATGGCGGATCAGCTCGGTCTCGGGCCCGCCGACCGCACCCTCGCGATCTCCGCGCTCGACTTCGACCTGGCCACCTGGGACATCTTCACCCCGCTCTCGCTCGGCGGCCAGGTGGTGGCCGTCGGACAGGAGCACCGCCGGGACGCCCACCACTGGGCCCACCTGGTGCGCGCGCACGGTGTGACGCTGGTGCAGTGTGTGCCTGCCCTGCTGGACCTGCTGATGGCCGCCGGGGAGGACGACGGCCTCGGCGACTTTCTGCGGATGGTCCTGCTCGGCGGGGACTGGGTCGGCCTCGACCAGCCCCGCAGGCTTCGCGCGCTCGTGCCCGGCTGCCGCTTCGTGGCGCTCGGCGGCATGACGGAGGCCGCGGTCCACTCCACGGTGTTCGAGGTCGGAGAGACCGATCCCGCCTGGAAGTCCGTCCCCTACGGCGTTCCGCTGCGCAACATGCGGGCACGGGTCGTGGACGGACGAGGACGCGACTGCCCCGATCTCGTCCCCGGCGAGCTGTGGATCGGCGGCCCCGGTGTGGCCAACGGCTACCGTGCGGACCCCGAGCGCACAGCCGAACGCTTCGTCGAGTACGGCGGCGAACGCTGGTACCGCAGCGGTGACCTGGCCCGCTACCGGCCCGACGGCGTACTGGAGTTCCTCGGGCGCGCCGACCACCAGGTGAAGATCGGCGGCCACCGCATCGAGCTGGGCGAGGTGGAGTCCGCGCTGGAGGACGACCCCGCCGTCCTGCACGCGGTCGCCACCGTCCTCGATTCACCGGTACGGCACCTGGCGGCTGCGGTGTCCGCACGCGGCGAGGTACCTGGCGTGGACGACGTCCGCCTCCGGGTGGCGCGACGCCTTCCCGCCTACATGGTGCCCGAGCGTGTCCTCGTTCTGCGCGACCTGCCGCTGACCGCCAACGGCAAGCTCGACCGGGCGGCGGTCCACCGGGCGCTGACCGAGGCCGCCGGGCAGGAGGGGCCGCGCACGTCGGCGCCGGAAGGCCCGGTCGAGCGTGCCGTGGCGGCCGAGTGGGCAGAGCTCCTCGACGTAGCCGAAGTGGGCAGGGAGAGCAGCTTCTTCCTGCTGGGCGGCGACTCGCTCGTCGCGACCCGGATGATCGGCAGGCTGCGCGCCGCCGGGTTCCCCGGCGCCCGCGTGGCAGACCTGTTCGCCCACCCCGTGCTCCAGCACTTCTGCGAGACGCTGAGCCCGGCCGCCACCGACGCACAGCCCGCGAGGACCGCCGAGCCGGTCCTCGTGCCCGACCCGGACCACGCCCACGAGCCCTTCCCGCTCACGGACGTCCAGGCCGCCTACCACGCGGGCCGCGACCCCCGCTTCACCCTCGGCGGCGTCGGCACCTGGCACTACACGGAGTTCGACGGCACGGATGTCAGTCTGGAACGGCTGGAGCGCGCCTGGAACACCCTTGTCCTGCGGCACGGGATGCTCCGCGCGGTCGTGGAGGACGGACACCAGCGCGTCCTGCCCGACGTGCCGCCGGTGCGCGTAGCGGTGCGGGACGCCCGCCCCGGCGAGGAGGCCGAGGCGCTGGCCGGTCTGCGCGCCCGCCTGTCCCAGCAGGTCCGCGACCCCGCCCGGTGGCCGCTGTTCGCCATCGAGGCGGTGCGCTACCACGACGGCGTCACCCCACGCACCCGCGTCGGCGTCGGCCTGGACTACCTGGTCCTCGACGCCCTGTCCATCACCACGCTCTACGCCGAACTCAACGCGCTCTACGCCGACCCCGGGCACGAACTTCCGCCCGTCGACGTGTCGTTCCGCGACTACCTCACCGGGATCGCCGCCGACCCGGAGTCGGACGAGCGGGCCCGCGCTCACTGGCAGGCCCGTCTGTCCGAACTGCCGCCCCCTCCCGCCCTGCCCTTCGACCGGGACCCGGCGACCCTCGACGCGCCCGTCTTCACCCGGCGCCGGCTGAGCCTGCCCGCCGGGGACTGGGGGGCCGTCAAGCGGGAGGCGGCCCGGCACGGCCTCACCCCGTCCACCGTCCTGCTGGCCCTGTACGCGGAGGTCCTGGAGGCCTGGAGCGGGACGGACGCACTGACCGTCACGCTCACCCTCTTCAACCGCCGCGACGTGCACCCCCACATCCACCGGGTGCTGGGTGACTTCACCTCCCTCTCGCTGGCGGGGCACCGGCGCGACGGCACGTCCTGGCCGGCGGCGGCCGTGGCACTGCAACGCCGCCAGGCGGAGGACCTGGACCACCTGAACGTCCCGATCGACTGGCTGCTGCGGGAGTTCGGCCGCCTCACGGGCACCGTGGACGCCGCCGCACCCGTGGTGTTCACCAGCGCCATCGGCGTCGGGGACGCGACGCTGGCCGGACCGGGCACCGGCTTCCCCGCGAAGGTCTGGGGCATCTCCCAGTCCCCGCAGGTCTGCCTGGACAACCAGGTCACCGAGGAGTCCGGGAACCTGGTCGTCACCTGGGACGCCGTCGAAGAACTCTTCGCCGAGGGCGTGCTGGACGCGATGTTCGGCGCCTACGAACGACTGCTGCGGTACGCCGCCGCCGGTGACTGGGACGCGCCGCTGCCCGACCTGCCGCCCGCCTCCCAGCTCGAACGGCGGGCCGCCGCCGCACGGGAGGCCGCCCTGGAACCGGCGCTCCCGCGCCCGCTGCACGCGGCGTTCTTCGCTCACGCGACGGCCACCCCCGACCGGACCGCCCTCGTCACGACCGCGGGGGAGGAGCTGACGTACGGAACACTCGCCGACCGGTCGCTGCGGACGGCTGCCGCGCTCATGGACGCCGGCGTGCGGCCGGGAGACCTGGTCGCGGTCACCCTGCCCAAGGGACCGGAGCAGATCGCGGCCGTCCTCGGGGTCCTCGCGGCCGGCGCCGCCTACGTACCGCTGAGCCTCGAACAGCCCGCCGCGCGACGGGAGCGGGTGCGAGCCACCGCCGCCTTCCACGTCGTCGTGGGCGACTGGCCCGCCCCGGGGGAAACGGCGCCCCGCGCCCTGTCCGTCCCTGACACGCAGAGCCGGGAGCCGCTGCCCGCACCGCTGACAACGCCTCCCGAAGCACTCGCCTACGCCATCTTCACCTCGGGTTCCACCGGTGAGCCCAAGGGGGTGCAGATCACCCACGCCGCCGCCTGGAACACGATCGCGGACATCAACGCCCGGCACGGCATCGGCGCGAACGACCGGGTCTTCGCCCTGTCGGCACTGGACTTCGACCTGTCCGTCTACGACGTCTTCGGCCTGCTCGGCGCGGGCGGCTCCCTCCTGCTGCCCACCGAGGATCAGCGCCGTGAACCGGCCCGCTGGCCCAGCCTGCTGGAGCAGTACGGCGTCACCGTGTGGAACACCGTCCCCGCCCTGCTCGACCTGCTGCTCGACGCCGACGAACAAGGCGGCGGGGAAGGCGGCCGGATCGCCGGGCTGCGGACCGCACTGGTCTCCGGCGACTGGATCGGCCTCGACCTGCCCGGCCGGCTGCGCGAACGCACCGCGCGGCGCTGCGCCTTCGTCGCCATGGGCGGTGCGACCGAGGCGGCCATCTGGTCCAACACGCTCACCGTCGAGGAACCGGACCCCCGGTGGGTCTCCATCCCCTACGGGCGCCCGCTGACCGGGCAGCACTACCGCGTGGTCGACCGGCACGGGCGGGACTGCCCCGACTGGGCGCCCGGCGAACTGTGGATCGGCGGCGAGGGACTGGCCACCGGCTACCTCGCCGACCCGGCCCGCACCGCCGAGAAATTCGTCGAACAGGACGGGCGGCGCTGGTACAGGACCGGTGACCTCGGCCGGTTCCGGGGAGACGGGCTGATCGAGTTCCTCGGCCGCCTCGACAGCCAGCTGAAGATCGCCGGCCATCGCATCGAGGCCGGCGAGATCGAGGCCGCGCTGGAGTCCCATCCGGCCATCGCGCGGGCCGCCGTCGTGACGGTGGGGGAGCGTACCGCCAAGCGCCTGGCGGCCTTCGCCGTACCGCATGAGCCGACGCCCGCGGGACCCGTCGGCGCCGCTGGGCCCGGCGCACCCGCGGCGTACCCCCACCTCACCGAGAGCCTCTTCGCCCTGCTGGCCGAGCGAGTACCCGTCTACGCGATCCCCTCCCGCATCCAACTGCTGCCGGCCCTGCCGCTCACCGCGAACGGCAAGGTCGACCGGGGGGCCCTGGCCGCGCAGGCGGGACCGGAGACGGCGCCCGCCGCGGCCGAACCGCCGCACGGTGACACCGAGACGGCCCTCGCCGGTCTGTGGAGCGAGCACCTGCCGCACTGGACGCCCGACCGCCACGCCAACTTCTTCGCCGCGGGCGGCGACAGCCTCACCGCCCTGCGTCTGCTCACCGCGATCGAGCGCCGCCTCGGGGCCGCCGTGCCCGCCCGGCGCTTCTTCGCCGCACCGACCGTCTCCGCGCTCGCCGCGGACATCACTCGAACGCTCGCGGCCCACGGGACCGCCTACGAGACCGGAGAGCTGTGAACATCGCTGAACTGCTGGCCCGTTACGCCGACGACGGCGTGGTGCTGTGGGCCCAGGACGGACACCTGCGTTTCCGCGCCCCCCAGGGCCGACTCACCGACACCCACCGGGCCGAACTGCGCACCCACAAGGAAGCCATCCTGCGCCACCTGGAGGCTGGGGAACCGGCGCTGCGGGCCGACCCGGACAACCGCCACGCGCCGTTCCCGCTGACGGACATCCAGGCCGCCTATCTCATCGGCCGCACCGACGCCTACGCCTACGGCGGTGTCGGCTGCCACGCCTATGTCGAACTGGAATACCCCGACCTGGACGCGGACCGCGTCACCGCCGTGTGGCGGGACCTGGTCCAGCGGCACGACATGCTCCGCGCCGTCATCCACCACGACGGCTACCAGCAGGTCCTGGCCGACGTGCCCTCCCTGGCGGTCGAGGCCGACGACCTGACCGGCCTCCCGCCGGCCGAAGCCGGGGCGCAGGTGGAGCGCACCCGTGCGCGGCTGTCCGCCCGTGAGGCGCCCACCGGCCAGTGGCCGCTCTTCGAGGTCCACGTGAGCAGGACCGCCGAGCGGGCGGTGCTCCACCTCGCCTTCGACATGCTGGTCGTCGACCACGCCAGCCTGCGCATCCTGCTCGCGGAGTTCCGGCGGAGCTACGGCGGCGAACCCCTCTCCGAGGCACCACGGATCGCCTTTCGCGACTACGTCCTGGCCCGCCGCGCCCTCACCGACTCCGCCGCGCACACGCGCGACCGCGCCTACTGGAGCGAACGGCTCGACACCCTGCCGCCCGCACCGGAACTGCCCCTCGCCGAAGCCTGGGAGGCGGGCGCCGGCGACCCGGGCCGCACCACGGCCCCCACGGACGCGGGGACCTTCCGCCGGCTGGAGGTCCTGCTGCCCGCGGCCGACCGGGACCGCCTCACCGAGCGGGCCGCGCACCGAGGGCTCACCCTGTCCACGGCGCTGCTCACCGCGTACGCCGAGACGGTCGGCCGCTGGTCGCGCACCAGCCGGTTCACGCTCAACGTGCCGACGGTGGACCGGCCCGACCTGCACGAGGACATCGGCCGCCTCGTGGGCGACTTCACCTCGCTCGAACTGCTCGCCGTGGACCTGGACGCCCCGGCCGCCTTCGCCGAACGGACGCGGCTCCTCGGGGAGCAGCTCCTTGAAGACCTCGCGCACCCCCTGTTCACCGGCTCCGAGGTGCTCGCCGAGCTGTCCCGCGGGGCCGGGGCCCCGGTGCTGATGCCGGTCGTCTTCACCAGCGCCCTCGGATCTGGCGCCACCTCCGAGGGCGTACCCCCCGAGGTGACGTACGCCCTGACCCGGACGCCGCAGGTGTGGCTCGACTGCCAGGTCATGCACCGCGGCGACACGCTCAGCCTGTCCTGGGACATCCGCGAGGGCGCCCTCGCCCACGGCGTGGCCGACGCGATGTTCGAGGCGTACACGGCGCTCGTACGGGCCCTTGCGACCGAGGGCGCGGCTGGCGACGCCGCCTGGGACGCACCGGCCGACATCCCGCTTCCCGAGGCACAGGCCGCGCGGCGGAACGCCGTCAACGCGACCGAGGGCCCCCTGCCGGAGGCCCTCCTGCACGAACCCGTACTCGCCCGGGCCCGGGCCACACCGGACGCCGTCGCGGTCCGCACGCCCGAACTGGCCCTCACCTACCGGCAGCTCGTGGCGCGTGCGAGCGCTCTCGCCGAGGCACTGACCGCGTCAGGACTGCGCCCCGGGGAACCCGTGGCGATCTGGGCGGACAAGGGCTGGGAACAGGTCGTCGCCGTCCTCGGCACGCTGATGGCCGGCGGCGCCTACCTGCCCGTCGACACGGCCCAGCCGCCGGCCCGCCGGGACACGATCATCGCGGACGCGGGCGTCCGCACGGTCCTCACCCAGTCGTGGCTCGCCGAGATCGACGACCTCCCGGAAGGCGTCACGGCGCTCGCCGTCGACCTCCTGCCGCCGGATTCGCGGGCGACGCCCGAGGTGAGCGCGACCCCGCGCGACCCGGACGATCTCGCCTACATCATCTACACCTCGGGCTCCACCGGTACGCCCAAGGGCGTGATGATCAGTCACCGGGCCGCCCTCAACACCGTCGAGGACATCAACCGCCGCTTCGGCGTCACCGAACGCGACCGTGTCCTCGGCATCGCGGGACTCGGCTTCGACCTGTCCGTCTACGACCTGTTCGGGCCGCTCGCCGTGGGCGCCTGCCTCGTCCTGCCCGCCGCCGACCGGCGCGGCGACCCCTCCCACTGGGCCGAACTCGTCCGGGACTTCGGAGTCACCGTGTGGAACTCGGTCCCCGGCCAGCTCCACATGCTGTGCGACTGGCTGCGTCCCGAGCCCCCCACCGACGACGCCCCACTCCGGCTCGCGCTGATATCCGGCGACTGGATACCCGTGGCCCTGCCGGACCAGGCCCGTGAGCTGCTTCCCGGCCTTGAGATCATCTCCCTCGGCGGTGCCACCGAAGGCTCCATCTGGTCCATCGCCCATCCGATCGGCGAGGTGGACACCACACGCCCGAGCATCCCGTACGGCACGCCCCTGACCAACCAGACGTTCGCCGTGCTCGACCGGCACCTGCGGCCACGGCCGGAATGGGTCCCCGGCGAGCTGTACATCGGCGGCGCCGGCCTCGCCATGGGCTACTTCGGCGACGAGAGCCGCACCGCGGAGCGGTTCCTCACCGACCCCGCGACCGGACAGCGGCTCTACCGCACCGGTGACCTCGGGCGGTACCTTCCCGACAGCACCATCGAATTCCTGGGCCGCGAGGACGCGCAGATCAAGATCCGCGGCTACCGGGTCGAGCTCGCCGAGGTGGAAGCCGCCGTACAGGCCCACCCGGAGATCGCGGCGGGCGCCGTCATCGTGGACGACTCGGCGGCCGGCGGCCGGCGCCTGGCCGCGTTCGTGGAGACGGCCCGCAAGGACGGCACGGCGGACACCGACCGTGCAGGAACCCCGCTGGCACGGGCCCGGGTGCGCGCCGCCGCCGCCGACGCGGTACGGGAAGCCTCCGCGGCCGTCGACGCCGGCCGGCTGACCGAATTCCTGGCCGCCCTCGACGAGGTGGCCCTCACGGAGATGGCCCGGGTCCTGGACGCCTCGGGAGCGTTCGCGGACGGCGCGTCGCGTACGGCGGAGGAGGTGGGCACGGCGTTGCGGGCCACGCCCCGCCACCGGCACATCGTGCGGCGCTGGCTGCGCGCACTGGCGGCCCGCGACCGCCTCACCCACCGGGACTCGGACGACACGTACAGCGGGCTCGTCGCTGTCCCGGAGAACGAAGCGGAGCATGGCTGGCGGCGCGCCGCGCAGCTGGAGCACGAGATCGGCTGGAGCACGGAACTGCTCGGCGTCATGCGCACCTGCGCCGAGCGACTGCCCGAGCTGGTCTCCGGAGAGACAGGCATCAAGGAGCTGCTCTTCCCCGGCGCGGCGACCGAGGCCGCGGACGCCGCCTACCGCGACAACCTCGCCATCCGCCACCTCAACCGCGCGGTGGTCGCCGCGCTGCGCGAGATCGCCGCGAGCCACACCGGCGAGGAGCGGCTGCGGGTCCTGGAGGTGGGCGGCGGCGTCGGCGGCACCACCGGCGAACTGGTGCCCGTCCTCGCCGAGTACGGCGTCGACTACCTGTTCACGGACGCCTCCGCGTTCTTCCTCAACGAGGCCCGCGAGCGGTTCGCCGACCACGCGTGGGTCCGCTACCAGCGCTTCGACCTCGACGAGGACCCGCGTGCCCAGCACCTGCTGCCCAACACCTTCGACGTGGTGATCTGCGCCAACACCCTGCACGCCGCCGCCGACACGGACGCGGCCGTGGCCCGCCTGCGGGAACTGCTCCTCCCCGGCGGACAGCTGGTGTTCGTGGAGAACACCCGCGACGAGAACCCGCCGCTGCTGATCTCCATGGAGTTCCTGGAGGTCTCCGGCCGGACATGGACCGACGTGCGCGAGCACACCGGCCAGTCCTTCCTCACCCACACGCAGTGGTGCCAACTCCTCAACACGCACGGCGCGTCCGAGGTCACCTCGCTGCCCGGCGCCCACGAGGCGCTGGCGCCGACCGGCCAGGAGGTCTTCCTCGCCACGCTGAAGGACGACCGCCACCACGTCCCAGTGGGCGAACTGGCCCGCACCGCGGCGACCCGGCTCCCGGAGTACATGCTCCCCTCGGTGTGGCAGGTCGTCGATTCCCTGCCCCGTACGGCCAACGGGAAGACCGACCGTGCCCGCCTGCGGAGCTGGCTGCCCCGCGAGAGCGCCAGGACCGTCGTGGACGAGCAGCCCATGGACGACCTGGAGAGCGGCCTCGCCGGGTTGTGGTCGGAACTCCTCGCGGTCGAACGCGTCACTCGCGACGACGACTTCTTCGACCTCGGCGGCGACTCGCTCCTCGTCGCCCGCATGGTGGGGCGGCTGCGTGAACGCGTTCCCCGGGCCGCGGACCTGGAGTGGGAGGTCGTGCTGCGCCACATGCTGCGCCGCCCGACGGTCGCCGGGCTCGCCGCGTTCCTGCGCGGGCTCTCGGGCACCGAGGAGACGCCGGCCGCCGGTGCCGTGCGCACGGACCCGGTGATCCACCTGCACGGCGCACGCTCCGACGACGAGCCGACCACCGTCCTGGTGCACGCCGGAACCGCGACGATCATGCCGTACCGCGCGCTGATCACCGAGATCCGCCGCCGCTCGCCGGGCCTCGCCGAAGTCGTGGGTGTGGAGGTCCCGGACCTGACCGGCTTCCTCGCCGCCCCGCCGGAGGGGCTCATCGAGCAGATGGCGGCCGGCTACGCCCGCGCTCTGACGGCCGACGGCCGCAGCCGCTTCCACGTCGTGGGCTACTGCCTGGGCGGCCTGATCGCCACCGAGGTGGCCCGCAACCTCGCCGAGTCCGGCGCGGAGGTGGAGAGCCTGACCGTCATCAGCAGCCACAGCCCCCGCTTCCGGCTCGACGACGAGCTGCTCGCCGAGTACTCCTTCGCCGTCATGATGGGCATCGACCCCGCCGACCTCGGCTTTCCTGACGACCAGTACCGGGTGGCAGCGGCGGCCGACGCCGTCCTCGCAGCCAGCCCCGGTGTCCTGCCGGACGGCGGACTCGCGGCGCTGCCCGAGGAGTTCGCGGACGTCGCGGGACGCTTCCGGCAGCTGGCCGACCTGCCCCGTGCCACCCGCATCGCCCGGATGTGCGAGGCGGTGCCCGCTTCGGCCGGCACCTACGAACCCGACCACATGACACGGCTCTTCCGCGCCTTCCGGCAGAGCGTCTTCGCCATCACCCGCTACGACGCCGAGCCCTACGCGGGGGACATCACCTTCATGCGCCACGACGGGGCCTACCCCTTCCCTGGCAGCAAGGACGCCGTCACCACCTACTGGGAGGAACTCACCCTGGGCGACCTGGACATCGTCGACATCGGCGGCGACCACTACAGCTGCCTGTCCGTCGAGCACGCGCCCGGCATCCTCAAGACCCTCGCCGAGCTGACCCAGGGGGCGATCACCCGATGACCAGGCCCGTGATCGGAGTCCTGGGCGCCTCCGGAGCGGTCGGCAGGGCCGCCGTGCGCGAGCTGCGCGCCCTCGGCCACACCGGCCTTCGCCTGGGCGGCCGGACCGCGTCCGCCCTGTGCGCGGTCGCCGAGGAGGACCCCGCAGGCCACGACGAGACGGTCTGGGCCGACGCCGCCGCACCGGACGGCCTGCGGGCCTTCACCGAGGGCTGCGCCATCGTCCTCAACTGCGTCGGGCCCACCTACCGGCTCCGCGCCACCGTGGCCCTCGCGGCGCTCGACGCCGGCGCGCACTGCGTCGACGTGGCCGGCGACGACCCGGCCGCCGAGGACCTCCGCGAAGGCGGCGACCCGGTCCGTGACGCCCGCACGGTCGTCCTGTCCGCGGGCGCCCTGCCCGGCCTGTCGAGCCTCCTGCCCCGCTGGCTCGCGACGCGCGGCGGCCTGGACGGCGCCACCGCGCTGACCGCCTACTGCGGCGGCCTGGAGACCTGTTCGCCGACGGTCGCGCATGACCTGATGCTCTCCCTCAGCTCGGGCGGCGCGGACGGCACGGCCTACGGCGAGGCCCTCGCCGCCGTCCGCGGCGGCCGGCGCGTGTCGCGCGCCCTGCGCACCGACGAGGACACCGCGCACGAGGCGTTCCCCGGCCGGGTCGCCGTACAGCCCTACCTCAGCGGCGAGAGCGAACGCCTCGCCACCGCGCTGGGCCTCGACCGGCTCGACTGGTACAACGTCCACCCCGGCCCCGCCGTACGAGCTCTGCTCAACCTCCTGCCCGGCCGTCTCGCGGCCGGAGAGGACCCGGACCGCCTGGCCGAGCGGCTGATCCTCGCCGCCGACCTCGATCTGGCCGGGCGCAGACCGTACTACGTCATGGACTTCGCGCTGTCGGGCACCGCGTCGGGAGCGCCGGCGACCGCCGGACTGACCCTTCGTACGGCCAGCAGTTACCGGCTCACCGCCGCCGTGGGCGCGCTCGCGGTGGACGCGGTACTGCGGGGCGGCGTCCCGGCGGGCGTCCACTTCGCCTGCGACGCGCTGGACCCCGACGTTGTGGTGCGGCACCTGCGCTCCCACGGCGTCGCCGACCTCCGGCTCACCGGAACGGCCGCCGAGGCCGAGCAGGTCGAGGAGGGCGTCCTGTGAGCACGTCGACACCCCTGCGTGTCCTGGTCTGCGGCACCAACTTCGGCCGCTTCTACGCCGAGGCGGTGCGCCGCCGCCCCGGGTGCACCCTCGCGGGCATCCTGAGCCGGGGGTCGGCGGCCTCGCGGTCGTACGCCGAGAGCCTGGGCGTCCCCTTCTACACCAACGCCGACGACCTGCCCGCCGACATCGACGCCGCCTGCGTGGCGGTGAGTTCGTCCATCTCGGGCGGCCAGGGCAGCGACCTGGCGCGGGCGCTCATGGACCGCGGCATCCACGTGCTCCAGGAACACCCCGTCCACCTCACCGAGTTGACCGGCAACCTCAAGCACGCCCGCAGCTGCGGCGTGCAGTACCGGCTCAACACCCATTACCCGCACGTCGCCCCGGTCCGCTCCTTCATCGAGGCGGCCCGGCGGCTCGTCGCACGCCAACAGCCCCTGTTCCTGGACGCCGCCACCCCGGTCCACCTCATGCACCCCCTGGTGGACATCCTCGGGCAGGCCATGGGCACCCTGCGGCCCTGGCGCTTCGCGGACCCGGCGCCGCTGCCCGCCGGGATCGGGCCGCAGCCCTTCCGCTCCCTGCACGGTGTGTTCGCCGGCACGCCCCTCACCCTGCGGGTGCACCACCAGCTCGACCCGTCCGACCGCGACAACCACGCCCTGCACTGGCACCGGATCTCCCTCGGCACCGAGGGCGGAGTGCTCACCCTGGCCGACACCCACGGGCCCGTCCTGTGGAGCCCCCGCCTGCACATCGGGCGGGACGCCGACCGGCGCTTCGTCCTGGACGGGCCGGGCACCGGCCGTCTGGGGCTCGGGAGCACGGCGGTGGTCGGCAATACGGGGTCCTTCCGCACGGTCTTCTCCGACCTGTGGCCGGAGGCGATCGGCAGCGCGCTCGACGGGCTGTCCGACGCGGTCGCCCAGGGCGGCGACGCCCTGCGCGCGGGCCAGTACGACCTGGCCGTGTGCCGTATCTGGAGCGACCTCGCGGCCCGGCTCGGGCCTCCCGAGATCGTCCGGCCGGCCACGCCCCGTCCCCTCGCGGTGAGCGACGTCTTCCCCGCGCCGGAACGGTTCCCGGACGACACCGGTGCCGCCCGCCCAAAACC
>NZ_JAIUKE010000076.1 GCF_020176795.1 Streptomyces sp. 8L | reverse complement strand
TCCAGTCGGGACGACAGGATTTGAACCTGCGACCCCTTGACCCCCAGTCAAGTGCGCTACCAAGCTGCGCCACGTCCCGATACCCGTTTGACCTGGGGTTTTCCCCTGGCCGAACGCGCAAGAGAAGAATACCGCACTCACCTGACTGGTCACGAACCGCTTCTCGGGTGGGCGTCGGACGCCGGAGCGGGGGAAGCTTTCCTAGGCGTACGGGACTGCCCCGGCGTGCGGGGCCCCCGGCGTACGGGGCCGCCCTCGGCGTACCGGAGTGTTCGGCGACACGGAAGGAACCACGTCATGCCCGCAAGCAGTGATCTGCTCATCGACGGCTTCGGCCGGATCAAGGAGGTCGTGCACGAGGCGGTGGACGGGCTGAGCGCGGAAGAGCTGGCGACCAGGCTCGACGACGGCGCGAACTCGATCACCTGGCTGGTCTGGCATCTCACGCGCGTCCAGGACGACCACGTCGCCGACGCGGCGGGATCGGATCAGGTCTGGACGGCCGAGGGGTGGTCGGACCGGTTCGAGCTGCCTTTCACGTCCGCCGCGACCGGCTACGGCCACTCCTCGCGCGAGGTGGCGGCGGTCAGTGGCGTGTCCGCCGCACTCCTCACGGGCTACCACGACGCCGTCCACGACCGGACCGTCGCCTACCTGCGGACCCTGAAGGACAAGGACTTCGAACGGATCGTCGACGACGCCTGGACGCCGGCCGTCACCCTCGGCGTACGGCTGGTGAGCGTGATCTCGGACGATCTCCAGCACGCCGGGCAGGCGGCCTTCATCCGCGGGGCGCTGGAGCGGGGGTGACAGGAGCGGGGACGGCGGGACCGGGACCGGCAGGCCCGGCGGGACCGGCGGGACCGGGGCCGTAAGCAGCCGCCGTGGCGTCGGACGGAACAGGAGCGGCCGGGACGCCCGGGACTCCTGGGACGCGGTCGGCGCCGGGGAGGCGGTCGAGGTACGAGAGCATCTCGCCGGCCGCGGGCGTCGTGCTCCGGTCGTCGGGCACCGCGGCCGACACCTCCCAGGCGCACACGTCCGCCTCCGTGAACTCGACCGTCCGCAGACCGGCGGCCTGCGGTTTCCGCGCCACCGGGCGGGGGACCACGGCCACCCCCAGGCCGTGTCCGACCAGCTCAAGCAGGCTGTGCACGTCGTTGACCTCCAGCGCGACCCGGCGCTCGGTGCGGGCCTCGGCGAACGCCTGGTCGGTGCGGCGCCTGGCGGCCCAGTCGGTGTGGAAGTCGACGAACGTCTCGCCGCCGAGAGCGGCCCAGCGCACGGGCCCGCTCCCGGCCAGCCGGTGGCCGGGGTGGCACAGCAGGACCATCCGGTCCCGGCTGAGCGGCAGCAGCCGGATGCCGTCGGGGACGGCGTGCGACAGGGCGACGAAGGCGAGGTCGAGCCTGCCCTCCGCGACATCCGCCGCGAGCGCCGCGGACCCCGCCTGGCGCAGCCGGATCTCCACGCCCGGGTGCTCGGCCCGGAAGCGGGCCAGCAAACTCGGGACGTCGACACCTGCGATGCACTGCTCCGCGCCGACGGCGAGGGTCCCCCGCAGCAGGCCCTGTACGGCGGCCACGGCCTCCTTCGCCGACCGGACGCTCGCGAGCGCCCGCGACGCCTCCACGAACAGGGCACGGCCCGCCTCCGTGAGTTCCACGCGGCGGGTCGACCGTATGAACAACCGGGCGCCGAGTTCGCGCTCCAGGGCGCGCACCGAGGCCGAGAGGCCCGACTGGGAGACCATCAACCGCTCGGCGGCGCGGGTGAAGTGGCGTTCCTCCGCGACCGCGACGAAGTATTCGAGATGGCGCAACTCCATGATTGAGAAGCGTAACCGCTGAATGTGTTCACTTTCTTCTATTGGACGAACGGAGTCCGCGACGGCGAAGCTGCTGGGGCAACTGATCGAAGAGGAAGGCGCACCCACCATGAAGACTCGCCGCATCGGGACCGTGGACGTCAGCTCGATCGGTCTGGGCGCGATGCCGATGTCGGTCGAGGGGCGGCCGGACGAGGCCCGCTCCCTCGCGACCGTGCACGCCGCCCTGGACGCGGGTGTGACATTGATCGACACCGCGGACGCGTACCACCAGCACGCCGGCGAGGTCGGTCACAACGAATCGCTGATCGCGAAGGCCCTCGCCACCCACGAGCGGGGTTCCGAGGTGCTCGTCGCGACCAAGGGCGGCCATCTGCGCCCCGGCGACGGCTCCTGGACGGTCAATGGGTCCCCGGAGTACCTGAAGCGGGCCGCCGAGGCCTCTCTCGGCCGGCTCGGCGTCGAGGCCATCGGCCTCTACCAGTTCCACCGCCCCGACCCGCAGGTGCCGTACGAGGAGTCCGTCGGCGCGCTCCGCGAGCTGCTGGACGAGGGCAAGATCCTCCAGGCGGGCATCTCGAACGCGAACCCGGAGCAGATCAGGACGGCGAACGAGATCCTCGGCGGCCGGCTGGTGTCGGTGCAGAACCAGCTCTCCCCCGCCTTCCGCTCCAGCGAACCCGAGCTGGACCTCTGCACCGAGATGGGCATCGCGTTCCTGCCGTGGAGCCCGTTCGGCGGCATCAGGGCCGCGGGCGAACTGGGTTCCCGCTTCGCCCCGTTCGCGGAGGTCGCGCGGGCCCGCGGGGTCAGCCCGTACCAGGTCTGCCTGGCCTGGCTGCTGGCGAAGTCCCCGGTCGTCGTGCCGATCCCGGGGGCGAGCCGCCCCGGTTCCGTCCGCGACTCGGTGGGCGCCGCCGAACTGGTCCTCGGCGCCGAGGAGATCGAGCGGTTGAACGCGGCCTGAGCCTCCTGTCCCGGGGCTGCGGGAGGGCGCGAGCGCCCGCTCCCGCCCTGTACCGCCCGTTGTGTCCGGGTGGGCCGGACACAACCGGCCCCGGGACGGGCGGTGCGGGCGGACCTCCCTGGCTCGCCGGGGTTCCCCGGGCCCGTCCCGGCTCACAGCACGCGCTCGTCCAGCCAGTCCGTGAGGTCCCTGTGGACCGCGTCGCGGTCCGTCTCGTTGAGGATCTCGTGTCGCGCCCCGGGGTACGCCTTCCAGCTCAGATCGGTCAGCCCCAGGTAGCGGAAGTCCTCCAGCAGCTCATAGACCAGCGTCATCCGCTGGTGGCAGGGGTCCTGGTCGCCGACGGCCACATGGACCGGCAGGTCGGCGGGCATCCGGGCGAGCGCCCCCGGATCGTTGATCTTGCGCACGCCGAGTACCCAGTCGAGCGCGAGGCCCGCGGAGAACGGGAAGCCGCAGCGTTCGTCCGCCAGGTAGGCGTCGACCTCCGCCTCGTCCCGGGAGAGCCATTCGAAGCCGGTGCGGTGCTGGTACCCCTCGTTGAACGAGTCGAAGAGGTCGGCGACGAAGGACGACCGCGCGTCCCTGCCCTCCTTCTCGATCTCCAGCTCCAGCCGTACGGCCGTCTCCGCGGTCTCGCAGCCGGGCAGCGACCGGAACGTGCCGGTCAGCAGGAGGCCCGCCAGATCGTCCGGATACTCCTGCGCGTAGTCCCTGGCGAGCATCGACCCCATGCTGTGCCCGAGCAGGAAGACGGGCACGCCCGGATACAGCGTGCGGGCCTTCTCACCGGACGTGCGCAGGTCCCTGACATTCGCACGCCAGCTGTCGCCGTCCGTGCCCCCGTGCCGAATCCGCCGGTGGACGTGGCCGTCGCGCCGTGGCCGCGCAGGTCCGTGGCGAGCACGCCGTAGCCGTGCGCGATCAGGTGCTGGGCGAAGCGGTCGTAGCGCAGGGCGTGCTCGGCGGCGCCGTGCGCGATCTGCACCAGGGCGCGCGGCCTGCCGCCCTCGGGGAGCCAGGTGTAACCGGCGATCTGGACCCCGTCGTGGGCGGTCAGCAGTCCCGGCGTGTAGCGGATCATGGGCGGCGCCTCCGGTGGGCTGTGGACTGGTCGTTTCCCGTCTGTCCTTCCCCGTGCCTCTTTCCCGCTCGCGGCGCGCCATGCCCGTTCAGGGCAGACCGTCCTCCCTGCGGTGCAGGTCGGCGGTGACTTCCGCGGCGAGGGACTTGACCATGTCGAGGCCCGCCCGGCCCCATCGCCTGGGTTCGGTGTCTCCCGCGCAGACCGTGCCGAGCACCATGCCGCCCCCGGCGGTGACGGGGGCTCCCAGGTAGGAGCGGATGCCCGCCTCGTCCACCAGCCGGTTCGCCGCGAACCGGGGGAAGTCGCGGACGTCCTCCAGGACGAGGGCCTTCCGCCGGGCCACGACGTGCGGGCAGAAGCCCAGGCTCCGGGCGAGGCCGCGGACGGCGTTCGGCCCGGCCGGCGTGTACAGGCCGGCGAAGAACTGCCCCTCCTCCCCCAGGAAGTTGACCGCCGCGTAGGGCGTTCCGGCGAGCCGGGCGAGCCGTCCCGCGAGGGCGTCGAACGCGGGCTCGGGGCGGTCGCCGAGCCCCAGTCCGCGCAGCCGCCTGGCGCGCTCGGGCCCTTCCCGGTCCTCCGGGGTGATCAGCATTCTGCCGATCGGGTCGTAGGTCACGAAGTGGCCTCCCCGGCCGCGACGGAGGTGAGCAGGTGCTGGACGAGAGTGACGAGTGTACGGATGCCGGAGCTGGCGATACGAGCGTCGCACAGGACGACGGGGACCTCCGGCGCGAGCCCGATGGCGGATCTGATCTCCTCGGGGTCGTACCGGAAGGAACCGTCGAACTCGTTGACGGCGACGACGAATCCGATGCCCCGCTGTTCGAAGAAGTCCACGGCGGAGAAGGACTGCTCCAGGCGGCGGGTGTCGGCCAGCACGACCGCGCCGAGGGCTCCGGCGCACAGTTCGTCCCACAGGAACCAGAACCGCTCCTGGCCCGGTGTGCCGAACAGGTAGAGCACGTGGCGCGGGTCGAGCGTGATCCTTCCGAAGTCCATGGCGACGGTCGTGGACGTCTTAGCCCCCGGCCCCCCGCGGGGGGGGGGGGGCGCCCCCCGGGGGGCCCCCCGCCCCCCGCCGGCCGGG
>NZ_JAIUKE010000075.1 GCF_020176795.1 Streptomyces sp. 8L | reverse complement strand
CTCTTTTCGCGCGGGGGGGGGGGGGGGGGGGTTTTTTTGCCCTCACGGGGGGGGGGGGGGTGGGGGTGGTCGGCGCGGCCGCGGGCGGGGGGGGGGCGCCCCCGGCGCCCACCTGGGTCAGCAGCTCCTCCGTGCTGAGCGGGGCGATCTCGCTGACCGCGCCCACGAACGTCGTCTTGCCGGCCCCGAACCCGCCCGCGACGAGGACTTTCAGCGCCTGGGGGAACACCTCGGGTCCGGGGCGGTCCGGGGGCGCGGCGGGTTCTGCCGCGGGGCCGCCTCGGGCGTCGTCCGGCCGCCCGGCGTGCGCGGGTGCAGCCTCCGCGCGGGCGGGCGAGCGCTGCGCCGGGGCACGGACCACGGGTGCCTCGACACCGGCGAGAAGGGCGCCGGCGCGCGCGGCACCGGCATCCGGAGGCGCCCAGGACTCGCGGGCGGCCCCGGATGGGCGGGCAGCGCCGGATTCGCGGGCAGCCGCGGACTGATGGACCGCTCCTGATTCTTGAGCGGCTCCAGACTGGTGGACCGCCCCGGATTCGTGAGCGGCTCCAGACTGGTGGACCGCCCCGGATTCGTGAGCGGCTCCAGCTCCCCGGATCGATCCGGTCTCCTGTGCGGTGTCGCGCCCGGGGCAGGACACGGGGTCAGAGCTGTCGTCGTAGGCCATCGAGCACCGCCTCAAGCAGTAACTGGTCGGTGGGGTCTTGGAAGCGGGAGGGCGGGCGCACGGTGATGGCTCCGCACTGCACCAGGTCCGCGAGGAGGATCTTGGTGACCGTCGCGGGGAGCCCCATCCGCCCCGCGATCTCCGCGACCGGGGTCGGCGCCGGGCACAGGCCGAGCACCTCGCCGTGTTCGGGGCCGAGGGGCGCCTCGGGCGTGCTCCCGGTGGATATCACCAGCGTCAGCAGGTCGAGTGCGACGGCGGGGCGGGTTCTGCCCCCGCTCACCGTGTAGGGGCGGATCAGCCGTCCCGCGGCCCCGTCCAGCCACGGCCCGTCCTTCGCGACCGGCACAGGTCACCGCCCCGCGCCGTCGGGTGCCGCGCCCGACGGCCGGCGGGCGGGTGTGACGAGGTACGGCCGCACGCTCTTGACCAGCATCGCCATCTCGTACCCGAGGATGGCGGCGTCCGCCGCGCGGCCCGCGAGGACCGCGAGCCAGGTCCCGGTGCCCGCGGTGGTCACGAAGAGCAGGGTGGAGTCGAGCTCCACGACGACCTGCCGCACCGTACCGCTGTCGCCGAAGCGCGCGCCCGCGCTGCGGCCGAGGGAGTAGAGGCCCGAGGCTAGGGCCGCCATGTGGTCGGCGCTGTCGGCGTCGAGGCCGTGCAGGGATCTGACCAGTCCGTCCGAGGAGAGCAGCACCGCGCTGCGGGTGTGGGGGACGCGCTGGACCAGGCCGGCGAGGAGCCAGTCCAGGTCCTGGGCGTGGCCCGTCGACAGATCGCTCGCCATCGTGTGTCTACTCCTCGGTCGTGGGGGTGCGGCGGTGCGGTGCGCGCCGGTGCGGAGCCGGTCGCTCCGAGGGGCCTCGTTGGGGGAGGTCCGGCCGCGGCGCGACCGGTCGCCTCTCGTGGGAGGGGCGCGGTTCCGCCTCGGCGGTGGTGCCCGCCTCCGCAGCGGCCTTGGCCCCCGCCTCGGTCTCGGCCAGCCCGATGCCGCGCCGGAAGGCGGCCATGAGGCCCGGGTCGTGCACCGCGGGCTCGCCGGGGCCCTCCGTCGGCGGAGCCGCGGGCCGCTCCCTGAGCTGCGGCGCGAGATGGTCCTGGCCCTGGCGCTTGGGCAGTTCGGGACGGAGGGCCCCGGACCGCCGGGAGACGCCCCTGGCGGCCTCGGCGGTGCCCGGGGCGGTGTGCGGCTGGCGTACGGGCGGGACTGTGTTGCTCTCGGAGGCGCCGGCCCCTGCGCCGTCGGCCCCCACGGGTACCGCCTCGGCGGGAGCGCCTACGGGAGTGGTGTCCACAGGCGCGGCCCCCGCGGTCAGCGGGGCGGGGCCGGACGGTTCTGCGGCCGGGGGTGCGGGGCGTGCCGGGGCCTGCGAGGGTCCGGCAGCGCCGGGCCCGGCGTCCTCCCCGGCTCCGAGCAGCGCCTCGGGCAGGACGAGTACCGCCTGGACCCCGCCGTAGATGTTGGACTGGAGACGCACCGCGATGCCGTGCCTGCGGGCCAGCGCGGAGACGACGAAGAGGCCGATCCTGCCGTCCTGGAGGAGGTGCGCCACATTGACCTGGTCCGGGTCGGCGAGCAGGCCGTTCATGTGCTTCTGCTCGTCGGGCGGCATGCCGAGCCCGCGGTCCTCCACTTCGACGGCGAGCCCCGAGGTGACCCGCTGCGCGCGCAGCAGCACCTGGGTGTGGGGCGCGGAGAACAGGGTGGCGTTCTCCACGAGTTCGGCGAGCAGGTGGATGACGTCGGCGACGGCGTGGCCGCGCAGGGTGCCGTCGATGGGCGGTACGAGGGTGACGCGGGGGTACTGCTCGACCTCCGCGACGGCGGAACGCAGCACCTCGGTCACGCTCACGGGCCTGCTCCACTGGCGGCGCGAGACGGCACCGCCGAGCACGGCCAGGTTCTCCGCGTGCCGGCGAATCCGGGTGGCCAGGTGGTCGACGTGGAAGAGGCCCTTGAGCAGCTCCGGGTCCTCGACCTCGTTCTCCATGTCGTCCAGGAGCTGGATCTCCCGGTGCACGAGCGACTGAAGCCTTCTCGCGAGGTTGACGAACACCTCGACGCGCTGCTCGTCGCCCGCGCTGCTGGAGAGCTGGGACGCCTGCACGACGGCGCCGAGAGCGGCCTCCTGGGAGCGGGTCAGCTCCCGGGCCAGCCGGTCGATCTCGTCGCCCGGCGTGTGCGGGTCGGGCGGCGTGCGGCGTACGGTCACCCGGTCGCCGCGCCTGAGCCGCTCCACGGCGGAGCGCAACTCCTCCTGGCCGCGCGCGCTCGTACGGCGCAGGGCGTGGCAGCGCTCGATGACGCCGCGCGCGGCGCGCGCGGCGCCGCGCGCGGCGCCCGCGCCCGACCCGAAGGCGACGAGCGCGGTGCCCGCGAGCGCGGCCCACGCGCCGGTGGTGGGTTCGGTGCCGCCCGAGCGCAGTACGACCACGACCGCTGCGGCGCCGCTCAGCGAGGCGGCTATGGCGGGCAGGACCGCCGCCCGCAGCAACTGCGGGCGTATCCGGGTGTCCTGGCCCTGCCGCGGCGCCGTGCGGGCGCCCGCCGTTCTGCCGCGGGCGCCCGGCCTGCCGTGCCGCCCGCCCTCGCGGCGGTCGGGCCGCGTCGCGGGTGCGCGAAGTTGAGACATGCCGTCAGTGCCCTCCGTTGATCATCGAGCACTCACGGTAGTCGTGACCCACGGGGGTACGGACGGCAGTTGGCAAACTTGCCCGTGCAACGTCCCGCTCTGGTATGAGCGCCGGGACGTGCGTTCGACCATCTCGTCGCCGTCACGGCGGTCATCGCGATCGGAACGCGTGCGGTCGCGGGCACCGCAGGACCTCGCCGGGGAGCACGGGCGGGCCCGATCGGGCTCCTCGCGGCGGTCCGCGGACGACGGGCGGCGGCGGGCTCGGCAGCAGCGCCCCGGTTTCCTTCCCGGAGCGGCCACCGGAATGAGCACGGCCGCCCTTTTCCGCCGGCACCCACCGGCGCCCTTCAGCGACAACTATAAGAATGACAAAAAGACTAAGTAACTCACACTGACGACAATGGGTCCCTTCCCTATTCCGCCCCGGCGGGATCTCCTGTTCAATGGCGGAGACGTGAAGTACGGCACTCCTGGGGGGAGTGCTCATCAACTGCTCGGTGGGGGCGAAGCCGTTGAAAGAGAAAACGACCGCGTAAGTCGGATTTCAGGACCGCGTTGAATGATGGGTTCATCCCCATGATTCCGACCTGACATGCCCAGCGTTTCCCGACATGCCCAGCGTTTGCGGCGCCGCGGCCATGGCGCCATTCCCGTACGCATCAGACACACCAGACACACGCCTTCGGCGGTCGCCGTATCCGGTCGACGGTGCCGCCGATCCCAACAGAGCAGGTGACAGGGCACGTACCGTATTCCGACGGAGGTGGAGCGGGTGCGCGAAAACGAAGGACTCACGAGAGAAGGCCCCTGGGGCGAACGGCCCGGCGTCCACGGAAGTCAGCCTACACGCCCTCTCGTGCGGAGAACCCAGAAAAACCAGAAAAACCAGAAAACTCAGAGAGCACAGAAAACCCGGAAGACGGAGAGGGCCCGGGAGACCGTGAAGACCCGGGAAGTCCGGAGCACACGGAACCCCCGGGAAACGGTGGCGGAATCCGGCCGGGCGTTACTTCGCGCCCTCGCTTACCCCGTGCTTCTCGTCGCGACCGTTTCGGTGGCCGCCGCCTCTCTGGCATGGCACTGGGACCCGGGACGGACCAGTCCGCTGTTCCTGGTGGGAACCCTGCTCTATCTGACCGCCCTCGAACGCCTCATTCCGCATCAGGTCGAATGGCATCCGGACGGTTCGGAATGGCGCTGGTACGGCGTCTATTTCCTCCTGACGATGGCCGGCGGCGCGGTCGCGCAACTGCTGGTGACCACGGCGGTCAGCACGCTGGCACCCGCCGAACCGTCGCTCCCTCTCTGGGCCGAGATCCCTCTCGCCCTGCTGAGCGGCTCGCTGGCCAGCTACCTGGTGCACCGGCTGGAGCACTCCAACCCACTGCTGTGGCGGCTGCACGGTGTGCACCACGTGCCGCGGAAGGTCAATGTCGCCAGCAACGGCGTCAATCACATCCTCGACATCGTCCTGGCGCAGGGCGTCGTCCAACTCACCCTGGCGCTCCTGGGGTTCTCCAGCGGTTCGGTGATCGCCACCGGGCTCTTCGTCGTCGCCCAGGGCTACTTCGTGCACGCCAACATCGACGTGCGGATCGGCCGCCTCAACCACATCCTGGCCAGCCCCGAGCAGCACCGCCTGCACCACAGCACGGATCTGTCCGAAGCAGGCCACTACGGGTCCGATCTCTCGTGCTGGGACCACCTCTTCGGAAGCTTCACCTGGCGGCCCGGCCGGGAACCCGCCGCGGTCGGGCTCAGCGACGCCACCTCGTTCCCGGCGACCGGCGAGATCGTCGCGAGCCTGCTCCACCCGTGGCGCCGTACGCAGAGATCCGGGGACGGAGCCGCCTGAACCGGGTCGCAGAGCCCCGTACCGCTTTCCGCGCGCTGCCCTGGCCGCAGCGCTTCCACTTGAGGGGTGTACGAACTTGGCTGTCCCGAGCAACAACGTCTCGACGGGCAGAATCGCCATCGTCGGCATCGGCTGCCGCATGCCCGGCGGGGCCTCGGACCACCGGGCCTTCTGGCGCAACCTGTTGGACGGGAAGGACTGCGTCACCCCCACCCCGGCGGACCGCTACGACACCGCCACGCACGGCAGCCGGCACCGGGACAAGCCCGGCCGCCTGGCGGGCGGCAGGGGCGGGTACATCGACGGTTTCGACGAGTTCGAACCGGCCTTCTTCGGCATCAGCCCGCGCGAGGCCGACCACATGGACCCGCAGCAGCGCAAGCTCCTCGAAGTGGCCTGGGAGACACTGGAGGACGGCGGTCTGCGCCCGGCCGAGCTCGCGGGCAGCAACACCGCTGTCTACGTGGGCGCGTTCACGCTGGACTACAAGATCCTGCAATTCTCCGACCTGAGCTTCGAGACGCTCGCCGCCCACACCGCGACCGGCACCATGATGACGATGGTGTCGAACCGGATCTCGCACTGCTTCGACTTCCGCGGCCCCAGCCTCTCGGTCGACACCGCGTGCAGTTCGTCCCTGGTGGCCGTCCATCTGGCCTGCCAGAGCCTGCGGGGCGGGGAGACCGATCTCGCGCTCGCGGGCGGCGTACTGCTGCACATGGCGCCGCAGTACACCGTCGCGGAGACGAAGGGCGGCTTCCTGTCGCCGGAAGGCCGCTCCCGTACGTTCGACGCGGCGGCTGACGGCTACGTACGCGCCGAAGGGGTCGGCCTGGTCGCACTGAAGCGGCTGGAGGACGCCCTGGCGGACGGCGACCCGGTCCATGCGGTGATCCTCGCCAGCGGGGTGAACCAGGACGGCAGGACCCCCGGCATCACCGTGCCCAACGGGGAGGCCCAGGTCTCCCTCGTACGGCGGGTGTGCGCCGAGGCCGGCATAGCCCCCGGCGGCCTCCAGTACGTCGAGGCGCACGGCACCTCGACGGCGGTCGGCGACCCGATCGAGGCGAACGCGCTGGCCCGGGCGCTCTCCGTCGGACGGGCCCCGGGAGCCGCGTGCTACGTCGGCTCGGTGAAGACCAACATCGGGCACACCGAGGCGGCGGCGGGGATCGCGGGCCTGATCAAGACGGCCCTGGCGCTCGAACACCGCACGATCCCCCCGCACATCAATCTCGAAGAGGTCAACCCCGCCATCGACAGGGACGCGTCGCCGTACACCTTTCCCGCCCGGGCGACCCCGTGGCCCGAGCACGAGGGGCCTGCCCGGGCCGGTGTGAACGCCTTCGGCTTCGGCGGGACCAATGCCCATGTCGTACTGGAGGAGGCACCGGGCCCCCGGGCGCCCCTGCCGCCGAGCTCCGAGGCCGTCAACACCACCGACCCCACCGACGCCACCCGGGCCGCCGAAGCCGCCGAGGCGACCGGCCGGGAGTGGAGCATCCTCCCGCTGTCGGCGCGGCACCCGGACGCGCTCAAGGAGATGGCCGACGGCATCCGCCGCGAACTCGCGGGAGAGCACGGCCCCGCGGTCGGCCTCGCCGATCTGGGCCACACGCTCGCGCACCGGCGCCAGCACCTGGAGTCACGGCTGTCCGTCGTGTACTCCTCACGGGAATCCCTGGACGAGGCACTGGCCGCACATCTGCGGGGCGAGGCCCATCCCCGGGTGGTCGAGGGCCGGCAGCAGGAGACCGCCGAGCGACGCCTGGTGTGGGTCTTCACCGGCATGGGCCCGCAGTGGTGGGGCATGGGCCGGGGGCTGCTGGCGAGCGAACCGGTGTTCCGGGAGGCGGTCACCGCGTGCGACCGGGAGATCCGCCGGATCGCCGGCTGGTCGCTCCTCGACGAGATGTCGGCGGACGAGGACCGGTCGAGGATGGCGGAGACGTGGCTCGCGCAGCCCGCCAACTTCGCCGTGCAGATGGGGCTTTCCGCCCTGTGGCACGCGTACGGCGTACGCCCCGACGCCGTCGTGGGACACAGCACGGGAGAGATCGCCGCCTTCTACGAGGCGGGGGTCTACTCGCTGGAGGACGCGATCAGGATCGTCGTCCACCGCAGCCGGCTTCAGCACACCCTCGCCGGGGCGGGCTCCATGCTCGCCGTCGGCCTCTCCGAGGACGAGGCCGAACGCCGCGTGCGGCCCTACGCGGACAAGGTCTCGCTGGCCGCCGTCAACAGCCCCGCCTCGGTGACCCTGGCCGGGGACACGACGGCGCTCGCCGCGCTGGCCGGGGAACTGCGCGCGGAGCAGATCTTCGCCAAGTCCCTCACCGTGGAAGTCCCGTACCACAGCCCCGCGATGGACCGCATCAAGGACGAACTGCTCGACTCGCTCGCGGACCTCGCGCCGCGGCCCGCGCGGGTGCCCTTACGCCTCACCGGCCAGGAAGGGACGGCCGGGGGCCTCGAACTGGACGCCGCGTACTGGTGGAAGAACGTCCGCGACAGGGTCCGCTTCCGCGCCGCCGTGGACGCCCTCGCGGACGACGGGCACCGCCTGTTCCTGGAGATCGGGCCGCACCCGGTGCTCGGACACGCGATCCGCGAATGCCTGGAGCACACCGGGCGCACGGGCGTCACCGTGCCCTCGGTGCGCCGCGCGGAGGACGAGCCCGAGCGCGTCGCCGCGTCCCTCGCGACGCTGCACACCCTCGGCATCGAGATCGCCTGGGACGTACTCCAGCCGGCCGGGCGGACGGTCGCGCTGCCCCGCTACCCGTGGCGGCCCCCCCGCCACTGGACGGAGCCTGCGGCCGTCGAGCAGGTCCGTCTCGGCCGGCTCGACCACCCGCTGCTCGGCCGCCGCACCGGCCACGCGGAACCGGCCTGGCAGGTCCGGCTCGACACGGAGACGCTGCCGTACCTCGCCGATCACCGCATCCAGGACACCGTGGTGTTCCCGGCCGCCGGCTACCTGGAGATGGCCGTGCAGGCCGTGCGGACGCTGACCGGCGGCACGGAGGCGGTGCTCGCCTCCGTCGACCTGCGCAAGGCGCTCTTCCTCGCGGAGGACGAGTCCAGGACCGTCCAGCTGTCGGTGTCCCTGGAGACCGCGGACTTCACCATCGCGTCCGTACCGGCGGGGCCCGACGCGGAGCGGGCGGTGCACGCGAGCGGTGTGGTGCGCACCGGCCAGCGCCGCTCCCCCGGGCCGGCGCTGGACGCCGCCGCCGTACGGGAACGCAGCGGGCGCCGCCTGTCCGCCGAGGAGTGCTATGCCGGGCTGGCCGCGCTCGGCTACCACTACGGGCCCGCGTTCCGGGGCATCGAGGAGGTCTGGCTCGGCACCGGCGAGGTCCTGGCGAAGGTCCGGCCTCCGGCGGCCATCGGCGGCGACGCCGCCGGAGCCCACATCCACCCCGTTCTCCTCGACGCCTGCTTCCAATCCCTGCTGGCGCTGGGCACGCTCGGCGGGGACACGCCGTCGCGGGGCACCGGCATCCGGCTTCCCCTGTCCCTCGAAGAGATGAGTCTCGCCCCGGTGGGCGACCGGCCGCTGTGGGTGCACGGCACGGTGCGGCGCGACGACGGGGACGAGCTGGTCGGTGACCTCGCGCTGTACGCCGAGGACGGATCGGCGCTGGGCTTCTTGCGCGGCTTCCGCGCGGCCGATGTGGAGAAGGTGCCGACGGGTGTCTCCCGGAGCACGATCGACTCCTGGCTCGCCGAACCCGCGTGGACCGACCGGCCCTGGCAGGACCCGGAGGAGCAGGACGGAGGCCGCGCCCACGGCGGCGCGCTCGCCGCGCCGGAAGGCCAGGACTGGCTGGTCCTCACCGACGGCTCCGGAGTCGGGGACGCCTTCGCCGAACTGGTGACGGCGCGCGGGGAGCGGTGCCGCACGGTGCGGGCGGGGACCGTCTACGGCCGCGAGGACGGCGGGTTCACCCTCGCGCCGGACCGCCCCGACCAGTGGGAGGCGCTCTTCGCGGATCTCGACCGGGACGGCACGCCCTTCCGCGGGACGGTCATCCACCTGTGGAACCTCGACCTGCCGGCCCTCGCCGACTGCGGGCGGAAGGACCTGGTGCGGGCGGGCGGCATCGGGGCGTACTCCCTCGTCGCGCTCGCCCGGACCCTCCTGGGCCGGGCCGGCGGCGGCCGGGTGCATGTCGTCACCCGCGGGGCGCAGCCCGTGTCCCCCGGGGAGGCCACCGAGCCGCTGGCCGCGCCGGCCTGGGGGGTCACGCGCGTGCTGCGGCACCAGGAACTCGCCGGTCACCGGGGCAAGCTGGTCGACCTCGATCCGGCGCGGGAAGCGGGCGCGCCCGGGAACCGCGCGGAGGCCGCGGCGCTGCTCCGCGAGTTCCTCATCGACGACGAGGAGGAGATCGGGCTGCGCGGGCGCCGGCGCGCCACGAGCCGCCTGGTGCCGGCGGAGGGTCTGACCCGGCCGCTCCCGCTGCGCCTGCGCCCTGACGGCACGTATCTCGTCACCGGGGCGTTCGGCGCGCTGGGCCGGCTCCTGTGCCGGACGCTGGTCAGGCGCGGCGCCCGCAGGCTCGTCCTGATGAGCCGTACCCCCGTGCCGGCACGGCGGGAATGGCCGTCGGCCGATCCGGCCTCCGCGGAGGGCAGGGCGGTCGCCCTGCTCAAGGAGGTGGAGGCGCTCGGCGCGCAGGCGGTGGCCGCGCCGGTCGACGTCACCGACGAGGACGCGCTGACCGCCTGGCTCGACGAGCAGCGGCGCTGGGGCGCGCCGCCCGTACGCGGTGTGTTCCATCTGGCGGGCCAGGTGCGGGACACCCTGGTGGGCGACATGGACCGGCGGACGTTCGACGCGGTGTACGACCCGAAGGCCGTCGGCGCGTACCTGCTGGACAGGCATCTGCGGGACGAGCCGCTGGAGCACTTCGTGCTCTTCGCGTCGATCGCCTCGCTGCTGACGACGGCGGGCCAGACCAACTACGCGGCGGGCAACGCGTTCCTTGACGCGCTCGCCCACCGGCGCCGGGCGCACGGCCTGCCCGCGCTGAGCGTGGACTGGGGCCCCTGGGCGACGGGGATGATCGAGGAGCTCGGCCTGGTCGGCCACTACCTCCACAGCAGGGGCATGAGTTCGCTGTCCCCGGACGCCGGCATGAGTGTCCTGGAACGCGTCATCGGACAGGACAGGGCCCAGTTGCTCGTCGCCACGGTCGTCGACTGGCCGGCGTTCCTCGCCTGGTACGACTCCCCGCCCCCGCTGGTCAGCGAACTCGCGGCGGTCGCGCGGGAGGACGGCACGGCGGGGGGAGGCGCCGGGTTCCTCGACCTTTTCCGTGCCGCCGGCGAGCCGGAGCGCAGGGCGCTGGTCACCGAGCGGTTCACCACGCTCACCGCCACGGTCCTGCGTACGGCCGCGGACCAGATCGACCCGTCGACCGGGCTCGGCGCGGTGGGCCTCGACTCGCTCCTCGCGATGGAGCTGCGCGCCAGGGTGCAGGCCGAACTCGGCGTCGCCCTGCCGGTGGTGGCCCTGCTCAGCGGCACGTCGGTGGGCGACCTGGCCGGGCAGCTGTACGACGGCCTGGTCGACCGGATGGCGGCCGAGACGGAGACCGCCGCCGGCGCCCGCGGGGCCGCCGTGGAGGTGTACACGGACGAGCGGTGCCACCCCCTGACCCAGAACCAGAAGGCACTGTGGTTCCTCAAGCAGCTCAACCCGGAGGGGTACGCGTACAACATCGGCGGCGCGGTGGAGGTGCGGGCGGAACTCGACCCGGACCTGATGTTCGAGGCCGTACGCAGGCTCATCGGGCGCCATCCCGCGCTGCGCGCCTCCTTCCGCCTGGAGGACGGCAGGCCGGTGCAGCGCACCACCTCGGGCGCCGAGCCCGATCTCGCCCTCTTCGACGTCGGGGGCCAGGAGTGGGAGGACATCCGGCGGACGATCATCCGCGAGTACCGGGCACCGTACGACCTCGAACGGGACGTGCTGGTCCGCTTCCGCCTGTTCCGGCGCGAGCGGGACCGCTGGATCATCATGAAGGCCGTCCACCACATCGTCTCTGACGCGATCTCGACGTTCACCTTCATCGAAGAGCTGCTTGCCGTGTACGAGGCGCTGAAGCAGGGCCGGGAGCCCTCGCTGCCTCCGGTGCCCGCGCGCTACCTGGACTTCCTCAACCAGCAGAACCGCTTCCTGGCCGGTCCCGACGCCGCCCGGATGCTCGCCTACTGGCGCTCCCACCTGCCGGCCGAGGTACCGCTCCTGGACCTGCCGGCCGACAAGCCCCGTCCGGCCGTCCAGACGCACAACGGAGCCTCCGAGTTCTTCGTGCTCGACGCCGCGCTCAGCGCCCGGGTGCACGCGCTGGCGCAGGAGCACGGTGTGACACCGTTCATGGTGCTGCTGAGCACCTACTACCTCCTGCTGCACCGCTATTCCGGGCAGGACCACATCATCGTCGGCAGCCCCGTGACCGGCCGCACCCAGCAGGAATTCGCCTCCGTCTACGGCTACTTCGTCAACCCGCTGCCCCTGCACGCCGACCTGTCCGGGGGCCCCACCGTCGGCGAGCTGCTGGCGCAGGTCCGCAGGACGGTCCTGAACGGCCTGGACAACCAGGAGTACCCGTTCGTCCTGCTGGTGGAGGAGCTGGGCCTGCAACACGACCCCAGCCGCTCGGCCGTGTTCCAGGCGATGTTCATCCTGCTCACCCACAAGGTGGCGGCCGAGCAGTACGGCTACCGGCTGGAGTACATCGAACTACCGGAAGAAGAGGGCCAGTTCGACCTCACCCTGTCCGTGTACGAGGACGAGGCGGAGGGGAGCTTCCACTGCGTCCTCAAGTACAACACCGATCTCTTTCTGCCGGAGACCGTGCGGCGCCTGGCCGGGCACTTCGTCCGGCTGCTCGACAGCATGACGGGGGCGTCCGCGGACCTTCCCACGCCGCGCCTTGGGATGCTCGGCGTGCGGGAGCGCGAGCGGCTGGTGGCCGAGTGGAGCGGCGCCGCCGCACGTCCCGCGGGCGCCGGGCGGGCACCGGAGCGGGAACGTACGGTGCATGAACTGTTCGGCGACGCCGCCGCGGCCGATCCGGGCGCCGTAGCCGTGTCGGTGCCCTCTCCCCGGGGCGGGTCCGAGCACCTGACGTACGGGGAGCTCGACCGGCGGGCGAACGCCAGGGCCCGGCGGCTGCGGGAGCTCGGGGTCACGGCGGGCTCGGTCGTCGGGCTCTGCCTCGGCAAGTCGCCGGAGCTGATCGTCACCCTGCTCGCCGTCCTCAAGGCCGGGGGCGCCTACCTGCCGGTCCACCCCGAGCAGCCCGCCGTCCGCGTCGCCCAGATCCTCGGGAGCGCCGACGCCGCCCTGTTCGTCGTGGACGACTTCCGCGTCCCCTGGGCCACGGGGCTGCCGGCCGCGGTGGTGACCCCGGACGGCCTGCGCGCGGCGGAGACCGAGGGTCCCGCCCCCGAGGCGGCGGGCGACCCGGACTCGCCCGCCTACATCATCAACACGTCGGGCTCCACCGGGCGTCCCAAGGCCGTGCGGGTCAGCCACCGCAACCTCGCGTCCGCGTACGGGGCCTGGCATGAGGCGTACCGGCTCGGGGACGAGGTGCGGGTGCATCTCCAGATGGCGGAGCCGTCGTTCGACGTGTTCACCGGCGACCTGGTGCGGGCCCTGTGCTCGGGGGGCACCCTGGTCCTTGCCGACCGGGACCTGGTCTTCGACACGCCCCGGCTGCACCGCACGATGCGGGCGGAGCGGGTGGACTGCGCGGAGTTCGTCCCCGCGGTCGTGCGGGGCCTGATGGACCACTGCGAGCGGGAGGGCGAACGGCTGGGCTTCCTGCGTCTCCTGGTGGTGGGCTCCGACGCGTGGAAGGTCGCCGAGTACGAGCGGCTGCGCGACCTGTGCGGCCCCGGTACCCGGGTGGTCAACTCCTACGGGCTCACGGAGGCGACCGTCGACAGCGCGTTCTTCGAGGGGCCCGTGGACGATCTGGAGCCCGGACTGCCGGTGCCGATCGGCAGGCCGCTGCGGAACAGCACGCTGTACATCCTCGACGCCTGCGGCGAACCGGTGCCGCCCGGTGTTCCCGGCGAGCTGTGGATCGGCGGCGAGGGTGTCGCGCTCGGCTACGCCGGGGACCCGGAGCGGACGGCGCGCCGCTTCGCGAGCCGGACGCTGAGCCGGGAGCCGGGCGCCGTCCCCGTCCGGCTGTACAGGACCGGTGACCTGGCGCGCTGGGACGCGCACGGCCGGGTGCACCTGCTCGGGCGCGGCGACAACCAGGTCAAGCTGCGCGGTCACCGGATCGAGATCGGCGAGATCGAGTCGCATCTGACGAGCGTGCCGGGCCTCGCCCGGGCGGTGGTGGCGGTCCGCCCGGACGCCGCCGGGGAGGCGGCCCTGTGCGCCTACTGCGTGGCCGAGCCCGGCGCCGTGCTGGACCGGCGCGCGCTGCGCCGCCGTCTGGCGGACGCGCTGCCGTCGTACATGGTGCCCTCGTACGTCGTCGAGGTGGCCGAACTGCCGCTCTCCGCCCACGGAAAGGTGGACGTGGCCGCGCTCCCGGTGCCACGCGGCGACGACCGGCAGCGGGCGTACGAGGCCCCGGCGACCCTCTACCAGGTGAGCATGGCCCGGCACTGGGAAGCGCTGCTCGGGACGGAGCGGCCTGGGCTCGGGGACGATTTCTTCGAGTCCGGGGGCAGTTCGATCAAACTGATCGAACTCCTCCACCACGTGCGGACCGAGTTCGGTGTGAGCGTCCCGGTCAGCCGGCTGTACCGGAGCACGACGCTGCACGGCATGGCCGCGGCCGTGGAGGACCTCGTCAACAGCACGACGGCCGAGGAGTTGCCGTACCTGGCCTTCAACCCGGGGGCGGGCCTGCCGGTCTTCTGCTTCCCGCCCGCGGGCGGGCACGGGCTCGTCTACCGGGGCCTCGCGGCGCACCTCCCGGAGTACCGGGTGATCGGCTTCAACTACCTGCCCGGTGACGACAAGGTGGCGCGCTACGCGGACCTCGTGGAGTCGGCCGCGCCCGAGGGGCCCTGCCAGTTGCTCGGGTACTCGCTGGGCGGCAACCTCGCGTTCGAGGTGGCCAAGGAGCTGGAAGCCCGTGGACGCCTGCTCGGCCACATCGTGGTGCTCGACTCCCGGCGCGTCCTGGAGAGGTACGAGCCCGGCGAGGAGGGCATCAGGGCGTTCGAGGCGGAGCTCGGCCTCCACCTGTACAAGCACACGGGATCGGAGATCGTCACCGCCACCGCGCTCGAACACGCCGCGGACTACCTGGGTTTCTGCGGCAGGACCCCCAACACCGGCACGGTGCGGGCGCCATTGGGTGTGGTGACCGACGAGGACAAGGCCGGCCTGTACGACGCCGGCTCCCCGGGGACCTGGCACGGCAGCTCCACCGGTGGCACCCGCGTTCTGCGCGGGTCCGGCACCCACGCCGACCTGCTCGACCCCAAGCACCTCCCCCGCAACGCCGCGCTGGTGCGGGACCTGCTGACGGGAGGAGCCCGCCATGCGGGATGAGGACGAGTCCGACTGGAGCAGGAGAGAGCGGGCGCCGGGCAGCCCGCCCCGGGTCATCGTCATCGGGGCGGGAGTGGCCGGGCTGTCCACCGGCTGCTACGCGCAGATGAGCGGAATGCGGACCCGCGTCTTCGAGAAGCATGTGCTGCCGGGCGGCTGCTGCACGGCCTGGTCGCGGGACGGCTATCTCTTCGACTACTGCATCGAGTGGCTGATCGGCACCGCCGCGGGAAACGACGCGAACCGGGTGTGGCGCGAGCTGGGCGCGCTGGACGGCAAGACGATCACCAACTTCGACCTGTTCAACAAGGTCGTCGACGAGAGCGGCCGGTCCGTGACGTTCTACAACGACCCGGCCCGGCTTGAGGACCACCTGATGCGGGTCTCGCCCCGGGACGCCCGGCTGATCCGCGCCTTCTGCCGCGACCTGCGGCGGTTCACGGACATCGAGCTGTACCCGTTCCTGACCGCGCCCGCGCTGCGGACCGTACGGGAGAGGGCGGCGACGCTGCGCACGGTGCTGCCCGCGTTCCGCCTCTTCTGGCGGACCGCCGCGACGCCGATGCACCGGTTCGCCGACCGGTTCGAGGACCCGCTGCTGCGCCGGGCGTTCAGGAACATCTTCTTCCAGGACCCGGAGGGCTTCCCGCTGCTCCCCTACCTGTTCAACATGGCGAGCGCGTACCACGGCAACGCCGGCTTCCCTCAAGGCGGTTCGCTCGGGCTCGCCCGGTCGGTCGAGGAGCGGTACACCGGGCTCGGCGGTACGGTGACCTACCGCGCCCGCGCCGAGAGGGTACTGGTCGAGGACGACCGGGCGGTCGGCATCCAACTCCGCAACGGGAGACGGTACTTCGCCGAGCACGTCGTATCCGCGTGCGACGGGCGCACCACCGTGTACGGGCTGCTGGGAGGCCGGTACACCGGGCCGAGGATCGACCGGCTCTACACCGATCTGCTGGACCGTCCCGGCACCCTCTTCCCCGCCGTGGTCTCGGCGTTCGTCGGAATCCGGGGGCCGCTGCCCGCCGAGGACGCCCACAGCACGACGTACCTGCTCCCGGCGGCCGAGGCGGCGGGGCTGCCGGGCTCGCTGCAGAACAGCCTGGTGGTCCAGTTGCGTTCGCGCTATTCGGACGGTTTCGCCCCGCCCGGCAAGTCGGTGGTCCACTGCACCTACTTCAGCGACTACACGTACTGGAAGACGCTGCGCCGTACCGACCGCAAGGCCTACTGGGCGCGCAAGCGCGAAGTGGCCGCGTTCGTACGGGGGTTCCTGGGGCGACGCTGGCCCGGCACGGCCGGGCGGATCGAGCTGGTGGACGTGGCCTCGCCCGCGACCACGAGGCGCTACACCGGCAACCACAACGGTTCGATCCTGGCCTGGAAGGCGTTCTCGGCCGCCGACGACGTGGCGGCGGACCTCGTGGGCAAGGACCGGATGCGGCTGCCGGGGCTCAGCGGCTTCTCCATGGCCGGGCAGTGGGTCGGCATGGGCGGCCTGATCCGCGCCGCGTCCACCGGCCGCTTCGCCACCCAGTACCTGTGCGCGGAACTGGGTGTCCCGTTCAGGGCGTGGGAGAGCACCGGCACCCAGCTCTGGCACACCGGCAGGCTGGGGCGGCTGCCGCAGCTCGACCGGTGGGCCTCCAGAGGGCACACCGGCCCGTGACGACACAGGAGAACGAGTTCATGGCGCGTCCGCCGCACGGCAGGGAAACCATGATCATCATCGGTGCGGGGCTCGGCGGCCTCTCCACCGGCGCCTACGCGCAGATGAACGGCTACCGCACCCAGGTACTGGAGATGCACGAGACGCCCGGGGGCTGCTGCACCGCCTGGGAACGGGGGGACTTCACCCTGGACGCCTGTGTGAGCTGGCTGCTGGGCAGCGGTCCCGGCAACGAGATGCACCAGATCTGGCTGGAGCTCGGCGCGTTGCAGGGCAAGGAGGTGCGTCACTTCGACGTCTTCAACATCGTGCGCGGGCAGGACGGCCGTGCGGTCTACTTCTACTCCGACCCGGACCGGCTCCAGGCCCACCTGACCGAGCTCTCCCCGGCCGACGCGCGACGGATCAGGGACTTCTGCCGGCAGTTGCGGGCCTTCCGCCGGGCGCTCGCCGTCTATCCCTTCCTCAAACCGGTGGGCCTGATGGGGCGGGTGGAGCGCTGGCGCATGCTCGCGTCGTTCCTCCCGTACGTCAACGCCGTCCGCAAGTCGATCTCGGTGCTGATGTCCGACTACTCGGCGAAGTTCAAGGACCCGCTGCTGCGCCAGGCGTTCAACTATGTCCTCTACGAGCGGCACCCGGCGTTCCCCGTCCTGCCGACCCACTTCCAGCTCGCCTCGCACGCGAACCTGTCCGCGGGGGTGCCGGAGGGCGGATCGCTCGGTCTCGCGAAGTCGATCGAGCGGCGCTACCGCGGGCTCGGCGGCCGGGTGACGTACAACACCAAGGTCGAGGAGGTGCTCGTCGAGAACGACCGGGCGGTCGGCGTGCGCCTCAGCGACGGGCGTGAACTGCGCGCGGACATCGTGGTGTCGGCCTGCGACGGCCCCACCACGATGCTGAGGCTCCTGGGGGGCCGGTATCTCAACGACGCCTACCGGCGGCTGTACACCAGGACTCTGCACGAGCCGGGCATGGTCTTCCCCGGCTACTTCACCCTCTTCCTCGGCCTCTCCCGGCCGTTCCCCGAGGGCGACCCCTGTACGACATACCTGCTGAGCGACGCGCAGGCGGCCGAGCTGACCGGCATCCGCCACCCGAGCATCAACGTGCAGTTCCGCGACCGCCACTACCCGGAGCTCTCCCCCAGGGGCACGACCGTCGTCTACGCGACGTATTTCTGCGACATCGCGCCCTGGCGCGCCCTGGACGAGGGCCCCGAGCAGCTGACCAGGACCCGGGGCGGGCAGGAGCTCCACACGCTTCCCGTGCGGCACGGCCGCGGCTACTACGCGGCCAAACGGAGGGCGCGCACCGCGCTCGTACGGTTCCTCGACGAGCGGTTCCCCGGCATCGGGGAGGCGATCGTCGTGCGCGACGTGTCCAGTCCGCTCACCCAGGTCAGGTACACGGGCAACCACGACGGCACGGTGCTCGGCTGGCAGCCGTTCGTGGAGAGCGGGGAGACCCTGGAGGAGCTCGTCAAGAAGCACGGTCCGGGCCTGCCGGGCCTCGCGAACTTCTACCTGTCGGGCGTCTGGGCCACCACGGGCGGCCTGATCCGCGCCGCGGCGGCCGGCCGGCATGTCATGCAGTTCGTCTGCCGCGACGACGGCAGGGAGTTCACCGCCTCCGTCGACGAGTCGGGGCCGCCGCCGACCCACCTCGTCATCCCGGTACCACGACGTCCCGGCCTCGTTGCCCCGCCGGAGCGGAAGCCCGCCGGCCTGGAGATGGAGACGACATGAAGGTCAGCACCTGGGTGGTCCGCGCGCACGTCGAGGGCCCACCCGACGTCGACCGCGTCTACGAGAAGGTGGTCGAGGACCTCACGGTGGACCTCGCGGCCGACGAGATGCTGCTGAGAACGCTCTATGTGTCGGTCGACCCCTACCTCCAGGGGATCGCGCTGGACACCCCGCTCGGCGGGCACATGGGCGCCGACTCGATCATGGAGGTGCTGGAGGCGGGTCCGCTCGCCGCCCACCGGCCGGGCGACCTCGTGCAGGGCTTCGGGGGCTGGCGGTCGCACCTCATCAGCACGGGCGAGGCGACGCTCTGGCAGACGGGCACCTTCCCGATGGTGTTTCCCGCGTACCGGCGGCTCGACGCCGATTGGTACGACGAGGCACTGCCGCTGGCGACGGCGCTCGGCTCGATGGGCGGTCCTGGCATGACGGCCTGGGGCACGCTCAGCACGTTCCTCGCGCCGGAGCCCGGCGACACCGTGGTGATCAGCGGAGCCTCGGGGGCCGTGGGGAGCCTGGCCGGCCAGTTGGCCCGGCTCGCGGGCGCCCGCGTGGTCGGGACGACGTCGAGCCCGGAGAAGGCGGAGTACCTCACACGCCTCGGCTTCGACGCGGTGGTGGTCTACCGGCAGGGAGACGGCACGCACAGCGCGCGGGAGGCTCTCGCAGCGGCGGCGCCCGACGGCGTCGACCGCTACTTCGACAATCTGGGCGGCGCCGTGACCGACGCGGTGTTCTCCATGCTCAACGTCGGGAGCCGGGTGGCCGTCTGCTGGCAGTGGGCGACCCAGGTGGGACGGGACGCGGTGGGCCCCCGGCTGCTGCCGTACATCATGTTCCCGCGTACGACCGTGCGCGGGATCTTCTCCCTGGAGTGGTTCACCGACGAGAACTGGCAGGCACTCCACACCGATCTGGGCGGCCGGGTCCGGCGGGGCGAGGTCGTCTGCGACCACACACTCCACCACGGCTTCGACAGCATCCCCACGGCCTACGGGAGCCTCTACCACGACCGGGCGGCCAACCTGGGCAAGGTACTGGTCGAGCTGTGACGGGCCGGCGAACCGCCCCGGCACCCGGTGCCTCACGGCCCGGCGCCGGGGAGCGTCCGCGACGTCACACCGTCCGCCCACCGGGCCGTCATACCGCATCCGCCACGTCGAACACGCACACCCAGGAGGTACCGTGTCCGCCGCAGTCCCCGACGGCGCCGCCCGCGAGCAGCCGCCGTTGCCCCCGCTCCACCGCATGGCCTTCGACGCGCCGGGACCGCCGGGGCCGGTCTCGCTGCCCGACGGGTCTCCGGCCTGGCTGGTGAGCCGGTACCCCGACGTGCGGCAGGTCCTCGGCGACAGCCGGTTCGGCCGCGCCCAGCTGTACGCGGCGGACGCGCCGCCTCTCTCCGAGGTGCCCGACCTCGTCAACAACCCGGACCTCATGTTCAACCAGGACGGCCCCAGCCATCTGCGCCTGCGCCGTACCATGCGCCGCGCCTTCACACCGAGGGCCGTCGCGAGGTGGCGCCCCTGGATCGCGGCGATCGTGGACGCGCTGCTGGACGAGCTGGCACACCGGGAAGCGCCGGTGGACATCGTCGCCGAGTTCACACTGCCGCTTCCGCTGGCCGTGATCAGCCGGCTCATGGGGCTCGACTCCTCGGCGCACAAACGGCTGCGGCACTGGAGTGAACACGCCTTCTCGGACGGCTCCCACAACGCCGGCGAAGTGGGCGCCGCCCTGGCCGAGTTCATGGCGTTCGGCACCGACCTGCTGCGAGCGCGGCGCCGCGAGCCCGGGGACGACCTGGTCAGCAGCCTGGTGGCGGCGGCCGACGCGGAGGGCGGCATCCCCGGGGCCCAACTGGTCAGCCTAGTCTGCGGGCTGGTGGTGGGCGGGCACGACAGCACGATGACCATGCTCGGGAACTCGCTGCTGTATCTGCTCGGTGAGAGACCGGCGGACTGGCCGCGCCTCGCGTCCGACGAGGAAGCCGCAGGTACGGCGGCCGACCGCCTGATCCATCTGATCCCGCTGGGCGACGACCGGGGAAGCGCGCGCCGCGCGTCAGAGGACGTCGAGGTGGGCGGGGTCCTTATCCCGGCCGGCGCGGTGGTCCTCGCGGACTGCGGCATGGCCAACCGCGACCCGGCGGTCTTCCCGGCCCGGACGGCGGACGACCTGTTCGCACCTCTGGAGGCCCCCACCCTGTCGTTCGGAGCCGGACCGCACTACTGCCTGGGGGCATGGCTGGCCCGGCTGGAGATCCAGTTGTCCCTGTGCCGCATGGCGGCCCGGTTCCCCGGACTGCGCCTGGCGGAACCACCCGAGGCCGTCCACTGGCGCCTCGGCACCACATCACGCAGCCCTGCACGTCTTCTGGTGGCCTGGTAGCGGCGCCGGGGGCATGCCGGGGTATCCGCACGACAACTCGGGGGCCGGCGCGGCCGGTGGCTCGACGGCGGGCGAATCCCCTCCGTGTGTCTGCGGGTCAAGGAATGGTCATGACGGTATAGATATGCCCGTGCCCGCAAGAGATTCACGGATCTCGCGCTTGCGCGCGCAACGCCGCTGTGCCGTCCTTCGCGCTGCGCCGGTCCGCCGTGCGACGAGGGAACCGGCAGCGCGGCGCGCCCCCTTCACCGACCAGCATCCAAGGCCGCCGGGCCCGCGCTGCCACGCGGCCGGGCGCCTCGACCCATTCCCGGCCGTTCACCGGTCACAGGTGGCAGGTCACACGCGAGGAGACACCCATGCGTTACGGAAGCAGGCTGCGGGACCAGGTCCGTTCACCCGGGACGACACCCCTCATCGGTATCTACGACATGTACTCGGCGTCGCTCGCCGCCCAGCATTACGACGGATTCTTCGTGTCCGGATTCGGGTTCGCCGCCTCCCACTACGGCCTCCCCGACATCGGCTTCATCGCCTGGCCGGACATGGCCGCGTTCGTGGAGAGGCTCCGTCTGGCCTTTCCCGCGCATCACTTGCTCGTCGACATCGACGACGGCTACGTGGACCCCGAGGTCGCGTGCCACATGGTGCAGAGACTGGAGAGGATCGGAGCGTCCGGTGTCATCCTGGAGGACCAGAAGCGACCGCGGCGGTGCGGCCACGCCGACGGCAAGATCATCCTGCCTCTCGACGAGTACCTGGAGAAGCTGAACCTCGTGCTGGCCAGCAGGCGGGACCTGGTCGTCGTGGCCCGCACCGACGCGACGGAGGAGAACGAGATCCTGCGCCGCGCGCAGGCGCTCGCGGAGACCGACGCCGATGTCGTCCTCGTGGACGGGGTGCGCAGCGCCGAGTGGATTCGCCGTATCCGCAAGGTGATCGGCGACAAGCCGCTCCTGTTCAACCAGATCGCCGGCGGGAAGTCCCCCCGGCTGTCGCTGTCCGAACTGACCGACCTGGAATGCCAGGTGGCCATCTACAGCACCCCGTGCCTGTTCGCCGCGCACACCGCCATCGACACGGCGCTCCGTGAGCTCAAGAAGTCCGACGGCAGGCTCCCGGACTTCTCGGCGCCCGGCTCCGTGGGCGTGCGCGCCGCGACGGAGCTGCTGGAGAAGAACATCAGCAGGCATCACCCGGCCGAGCCGCAGCTCGCCACCTCCTGACCGGCCGCGGGGCCCCGTACGGCATGCGTGGCCGCGCTGAACGTGCTGGGCCCGCCGAGCAAGGGCACGGCGGGCAGTGGTCACGACGGCGGCGGGGGCGTCGTGGAACAGGATGTGTCGGGCTCCTCGGGCGTGGGGCCCCAGGCCGCACCGCGCGAACGGACGGCACCTCTGTGAGGTCGCTCGGGCGGAGGGGCGGCTCCTCTTCCGCAGCGGCCCGCCCGGCCTCTGCGGGGCTACGGCCCAGGGCTCGGCACGGCGGGTGTCAGGAGCAGCGGTCGCCGGGGCCCGCGACCCCGGGGCGCGTGTTCAGCGACCACATGTGCGTGCACCGCGGGCACTGGAGATGCACGACGGGCCCTTTGCTGGAGATCAGATAGCGCCAGTGCTCGAAGCAGTTGCGGCTGCTGGCGCAGGTCGCGCAGTGGCGGGCGTCGTCGCAGACGGGGCAGGCCACCCAGGCGCGGCGGCCGTCGTCCGCCTGCGGGTCAATGGGCAGTCGCACGGCCCGGCCCCTCCCCCGGCAGAACACCGGCCGCCACCAGCATGTCGTAGGTGCGCTGCTGCTCCGCGTCGAGGCCGGAGTAGAGGAGGGCGTAGGCCTCGTCCTCGCCCCGGAGGGCGGCCACCGGGTCCCAGCCGGGCCCGAGCGCGGCCATGACCTCGGTCCGTCGGCGGACTTCGTCGAGGGTCAGGTCGATGGTGAAGGGAGTGAGCGCGGCGGGGTCGTCCTGGTTCATGGCGAGACTTCCGGTGTACTGGCAGCTACACCACCATCTGTAGCAGGCTTGCGCGGCGACAGGGAAGGGTGACCTAAGTCGCGGGGCGGCGGTCCGGGCCCGAGCACCGCCCCGGCCGCCGGCGGAGCACTCCCGGATCTGCGGATACGGGCGGGCCGTTGCGGACGACGCCCCGTGCGGGACCGACTCGGGGCCCGGCGGCACTATGACGTACTTCACGGCCTGTTCCACGGGGCGGAACGGGCCGCCAGGCCCGGCGAGGCCAAGGGGTCCGGGGAGGCCAAGGGGCCCGGGCCGGCCCTGCGCCCTTCCCGGCGGAATCCCGCCGCGCCCGGTAGCCGTCGCCCGGTGGCCGTCGCCCGTCAGCGGCGGCCCCGTACCAGCAGCCGGATGAAGTACGGGGTGCCCACCACCGCCGTCACCAGGCCCGCCCCGATCTGGGCCGGGGCGATGACGGTACGGCCCAGCAGGTCGGCGAAGGAGACCAGCACCGCGCCGAGGAGCATCGCCACCGGCAGCACCCTGACGTGGCGGCGGCCTGCCAGGCTCCGGGCGGCGTGCGGCGCCACGAGGCCGACGAAGCCGATGGTGCCCGCCTCCGCGACGGCGGCGGCCGTGAGCAGCACGCACAGCACCAGGAACAGCAGCCGCTGCCTGGCCGGGCGGAGCCCCAGCAGCCGTGGTGTGTCCTCGTCCAGGGACACCAGGTCGAGCTCCCTGCGCCGGACGACCGCGATGGCAGCGCCGATCACCAGCACCACCGCCAGCGGCAGGATGTCGGGGAACGTCCGCCCATAGGTCGAGCCGGACAGCCAGATCAGCGCCTTGGTCGCGCTGAACTGGTCGGTGGTCACGATGAGGAGCCCGATCAGGGCTGTCGTCGCCGCCGACACACCGACTCCGAGCAGCACCAGCCGGTTGTGGTGGAACCCGGACCGCGCAGACAGCCCGAAGACCAGCACGGCCACGACGGCGGAACCCACCGCGGAAGCGCCGGCCAGGCCCCACGAGCCGGCCGTGGGCACCGTGGTGGTGAGCAGTACCGCGCCGAGCGCACCGCCGCCGGAGACACCGAGCACGCCCGGTTCCGCCAGCGGGTTGCGGGTCACCGCCTGCACCATCGTGCCGGCCAGCGCCAGCGCCGCTCCCGCGAGCAGCGCGGCCAGCACGCGGGGGACGCGTGTGTCCAGGATCAGCGAGACGGCCCGGCCCGCGCGCCCGGTCAGCCAGTTGACGACATCACCGAGCAGCAGTGTGCTGTCGCCCAGCAGCACCGCCGCGATCAGTACTCCCACCGCGACCACGGCGAGTACGACGACGGTCAGCGCGAACACACCGCGGCCCGGCAGCCGCAGCCGGTCGGGCGCGGCCGAGTCCCCGGTGTCCGGGCTGCGCAGCGCCATCACCACCAGGAACACCGCGCCGACCAGGCTGGTGACGGTGCCGGTGGGGACGGCCACCGCGGTGTCGGCGCCGGCCACGGCCCGCAGCGCGACATCGGCACCGAGCACCACAGCGGCGCCGGTCAGGCCGGTGAACGGGATACGGGTCCTGGCGCGGACGAGACCGCGGAAGCGGTGGGCCAGCGGCCGTACCAGGGCGGGCGCGCAGAGACCGACGAAACCGATGGGACCCGCCAGGGACACCGAAGCGGCGGACAGCAGCGCCGCGAGCACCACGGCCGTGACGCGGGTACCGCGCACGGGCACCCCCACACCGCGTGCCGCGTCGTCGCCGAGGGCGAGCGCGTCCACCTTCCGCGCCAGCAGGCACAGGCCGGCCAGACCCACGACGACGACCGGCGCCATCTGGGCCACACCGTCGAAGCCGTTCTGGCCGATGCCGCCCTGCCCCCACTGGTAGAGCCCCTCGGTGCGCTCGGGGAACAGCAGGATCAGCGCGTCGGTGACCGAGCTCAGGCCGAGGGCCAGCGCGCTGCCGGCCAGGATCAGCCGGACCGTGCCCGCGCCGAGCCCGGACAGTGCGAGCACCACCGCCGCCGCGGCGAGGCCGCCCGCGAACGCGGCCGTGGACGCGGCGAGGAAGGGCACCGCGACACCGGTGACGGTCAGGCCCACGAGCGCCAGATAGGCGCCCGCGTTCACGGCCAGGGTGTCCGGGGCCGCGAGCACATTGCGGCTGACGGCCTGGAGCGCCGAGCCGGCCATGCCGAGCGCGCCACCCACCAGGAGCCCGGCCACCATACGGGGCAGCCGCGATGCCACCAGCACCGCGGTGTCGGAGGAGCCCGTACGGCCGGTGACGGCGTGCCAGACGTCGGCCGCGCCGACGTGGGCGGTGCCCTGGGTGATGTCCACGACGGCCAGGGCCACGACGACCGCGGTCAAAGCGGCCGCGGCCCCGGCCGCTCCCCCGCCCGGGGACCGTACGGGCGCGGGGACGCTACCGCGGGCGGCGAGTGGCGGAGTGGGCGCGTTCACAGGTCACTTGACCAGAGCGTCGACGAGTGCGCCGACGTAGCTCATCGACGAGCCGTAGCCGCCGAAGCTCCAGATGCCGTTCTTCACCGTGGAGAGGTGACCGGCCTTGACGAAGGGCAGCGACTTCCACACGGAGTTCTTCCTGAGCGCCCCGTCGAACGGGTTGTCGGCGCCCCTGCCGTAGACGAAGCGGGTGTCCTTGCCGAGCTTGGTCAGGCCCTCCACATCCGTACTGGCCAGGCCGTAGTCCTTGTCGCCCTTGACGGTCCAGGCGTTCTTCAGGCCCAGTTTCCCGTTGATCGTGCCGAAGAGGGAGCCTGAGGTGAAGGGGCGGATGGTGACCTGGTTGGAGGCGACATAGCCGTCGGCGAAGGCGACGTCGGTGCCGTCGAGTCCGGCGTCGGACAGCCGCTTCCTGCCGTCCGCCAGTGTGCTGTCGAACTTCTTCTCCAGGGCGGTCGCCTCGGGAGTGCGGCCGGTCGCCCTGGCTATCGTGTCCAGGTTCTTCCTCATCTGCCCGATCTGGTCGGCGGCGTTGGCGGAACGCAGTTCCAGGACCGGGGCGACCTTCTTGAGCTGCGCGATCGCGGAGGACGAGAGGTCGGTGGTGGCGATGATCAGGTCGGGGGCGAGCGAGGCGACGGTGTCCATGCTGGGCTCGCCGCGCGTACCGATGTCCTTCGGGGTGTTGGGCAGCGGTACGGCGGAGTCGTACTGGCGGTAGCCCTTGACGTCGGCCGCGCCTGCCTGCTTGACGCCGAGTGAGGCGAGGTCCTCGGTGACGAACCACTCGGTGGAGACCACCTTTTTCGCCGGACCGTCCAGTGTGACACGGGCGCCGGTGGCGTCGGTGAGTGTGATCTTCTTTGACGTGTGCGTGGACCCGTCGGCCGCGGGCTGGGTCGATCCGCAGGCGGCCAGGGCGAGCACCCCGGTCGTGGCGGCGACTGCGGTGAGGAGGAGGCGTCTCATGACGAGGGGTGGTGCCTTTCGTTCCTGGAGTGGTGGCGGCCGATCGCGCGGGTGCGCGGGTGGCCTGTGAGGGGGTCGGTGGTCACATCGATCCGGATGCCGTACGCGGCGGTGAGGCGTTCCGGGGTGAGGACCTCGGCGGGTGCGCCGTCGGCCTGGACGCGGCCCTCGGCGAGCAGGACCATCCGGTCGGCGACCGCCGCGGCCTGGTCCAGGTCGTGCAGGACCACCCCGACCGCGATGCCGTGGTCGTCGGCGAGGTCGCGGATCAGGTCGAGGAGTTCGACCTGGTAGCGCAGGTCCAGATAGGTCGTGGGTTCGTCGAGCAGCAGCACTCCGGTCTCCTGGGCGAGGCAACTGGCGAGCCAGACCCGCTGAAGCTGCCCGCCGGAGAGCTGGTCCACGGCGCGCTCCGCGAAGCCGGTGGCCCCGGTCAGCGCGAGCGCCCGGTCCACGGCCGCCGTCGCGTCGGGATCGGTACGGCCCCAGCGCCCCTGGTACGGGTAGCGGCCGAACTCCACGACATCGCGGACGGTGAGTCCGCTCGGTGTGGGGCGGCCCTGCGTCAGCAGGGCCACATGGCGCGCGAACTCCCTTGCTCCCAGGGCGAGTCCGTCCGTGGCACGCCCGGTGTCAGCGTCCAGGACCAGTTCGCCGCGCCTGGCCCGCTGGAGCCGGGCCGCGGCACGCAGGAGTGTGGACTTCCCGCTGCCGTTGGGGCCGACGAGCACGGTCACCCGGCCTGGCGCGAGCCGCAGGTCCGCGTCGTGCAGCACGTCGTCCGCTTCGTACGCCACGCTGACACCGACCGCGGAGAGATGGTGTCCGCGCCGCCTCGGGGCTTCCGTTGCCGTCTGAACCGATTTCACAACGTGAAGGTTAGCCTAACCTTAGTGCGGCTGATCGGTGGGGCCCCGCCGCCGGTGGCAGCTCCCTTCCGGGACCGGGCCGTCACACCGCGGCACTCTGTCGTCCCGTCCCGAGCCCGGCCGCCTGCGGCCTGACCGAGGCGGTTGGGAGTCGGCGGTTTCACCCGAGAGGCGCCGGGAACCCGGCAGCGCATGATCCGAAGCATCCTGCGCGGCTGCTTGGCGGGGGCCGCGGGCACGACCGTTCTGAACGCCGTCACCTACGCCGACATGGCCCTGCGCGAGAGGCCGTCCAGCAGCGCGCCCGAGACGATGGTGGACAGGATCGCGGCACGGGCCGGCCACCCGGTGCCGGACTCACCCGGCCGGGACGCGCGGCTCACGGGGCTCGGAGCCCTGTCGGGGATCGCGGTGGGGACGGGGACGGGCGCCCTCATGGCCGTGCTCCACCGGGCCGGGCTCCGTCCGCCCCTCTGGCTGGGCGGGATGGTGACCGGAGCTCTCGCAATGGCGGCCGGCGACGTCCCGATGGCGCGCCTCGGCGTCAGCGATCCCGGCACCTGGTCGGGCAAGGACTGGGCCACGGACGCGGTGCCGCACCTCCTGTACGGCCTGACCACCTATGGCGCCCTCGCGGCGTCCGCGCGCCGCGCCTGAACCCGGCGCGCTGCCCGCGGACCCGCCGCTGAGCATGCAGGGACCGTACGCGGGCCCGCGCGGCGCTGGGGCGTACCGCACTGCGAACGCCGTCGGGCTCCGCCTCAACGGGCGTCCGCCGGGCGGGTCCGGTGCCCGCGGGCACCGGACCCGGTGTCCACTCAGCAGGTCTCGCGCACGTACCCCTTGCTGCCCGCAGGGGAGACGTCGAGGTCGCGGCGCACGATGCTCAGCTCGTCGCCCCAGCCGGAGCAGGCCTTCGTCAGGCCCTTGGCGGTGTACTCGATCACGATGACGTGGTCACCGAAGTAGTCGGTGTAGTCGCCGCACTCGTCGTACGTCCCGCACTCCTCGGCGATGGCGAAGTCGAGGCCGTTGGCGACACGGTTGGCGGACAGCTGGGAGGTGTTCTTCTGCGCGATGGCCAGGCCCTTCTCGTGGGCGTGCGCCGAGAGGAGCTTGATGTAGGCCTGGGCCTCGGCCTTCGTCAGCAGCTTGCCCGAACGGGTGTAGCTGTCGAAGTTGTCGGGCTCGACGGCGTTGAACCCCTTGCTCGCGCAGTCGTCGATCCAGGCGTCGACCTTCGCCGCGACGGCCTTCTGTTTGGCGGCGGTGCTCACGTCGAGCAGCGCCTCGCCCCAGTTGTCGTCATAGACGACGTCGCCGTTCGCGTCGTGCAGGAGCAGGTTCGAGCCCCAGTCGTCCTCGGAACCCGGCTGCGCCTGGAAGGCGTTCACGTAGCAGATGTTGTACTTGCCCGCGGCCGGGGAGTCGGTGTGGTCACGGCTCACCACGTCGACCCCGGCGGGCGGGGTGTATGCCCCGCCGATCTGGTAGTCGAATCCGGCGTGCACGGGGGGAAGGGTGACGCCGCTCGATGCTGCCGAGGCGACGCCCGGGGAGAGGACGGAGGCGGCGAGGGCCGCCGCGGCGACCGCGGCAAAACCCAGAGATCTACGGTGACGAACGGAGTTCAGGCTCATCAACGAGCTCCATGTGGTGGGGGGTACGTCCCCGCCTCGGACACAGACAGTGATCCTGGCGACTCAGTCCGGGCTCGGGCACAAGGCCAACTACCGGCTAGGCGTACCTCTGCGCCGCACGACGATCGGCGACGTGATGGAGTAAATCGAGCACGTACGACCGTGTCAAGAGCGCGCAACTGCTTGCGCCCGGGCGAAGTTGAGCATCATCGCGCAACGTCGCCCGCTGTCCGCCGGGCGCGCGACGGCCCTTCCGCCGCATGTGCCGGGTACGCAGCCATCCCGTCGGTCCGGGCCCAACCGGCTGCCGCACGGGCACCGTTCGCCGCCCGGCACGGCCCGCGAGGACCGGCATGGCCCGGGCGGCGGGTCTTATCAACCGCGCCTGCCCTTCGACGGTGGTCGCCGTAACCCTGGTGACCGCGGCGTGGGCCGACCCCGTCTGGGGCCGGCCCACGCCGCGGACGCCTCCTGGCCGTGCGGAGCCGTGCAGAGCCGTGCGGAACCGCCTCAGCGCTCGCCCGCGAAATCCGGCTCGGCCGGCACCGCGTCCGGCAGCGGGTCCACCACGGACGACGGGGATCGGCGCCACGGCTGCGCGAGCGGAGCGGACACCGCCCGCCACCACGCCTCCACCGGCAGCGTCCCCGCCGGCTCGAACGGCTCGCCGGGACGCGGGAAGGCCGCCGCCTGACCAGCCTCCTCGGCCTCGTACTTCGTCCACTCCCCCGGCTCCGCCCAGGCGTGCGGGGCCAGGTTGAACGTTCCCCAGTGGATCGGCATGAGCACCCCGGCCGGCGAGCCGCCCTGCAGGTCGAGGTGCGCGCGCAGACCCTCCGCCGGCGTCATGTGGATGTCGGGCCAGTGCTCCGAGTACGCCCCGATCTGGATCATCGTGGCGTCGAACGGCCCGTGTGCGGCGCCGATGTCCCGGAATCCGGTGAAGTAGCCGGTGTCCCCGCTGTGGTAGATCCGGTGCTCGGTTCCGACGACGGCCCAGGACGCCCAGAGCGTGTGCTGCCGGTTGCGGATGCCCCGGCCGCAGAAGTGCCGGGCGGGCGTGGCGGTCAGCCGTACGCCGTTGACCTCGGTGGACTCGTGCCAGTCCAGCTCGCGCAGGCGGGAGGGGGCGACGCCCCAGGCCTCCAGGTGGGCACCGACGCCGAGCGGTACGGCGAAGACGGTATCGGTGGAGGCGAGAGCCTTGATGGTGGGCATGTCCAGGTGGTCGTAGTGGTCGTGGGAGATCACCACGACGTCCACGGGGCCCAGCGAGGCGAGGGGCACCGGCACGGGGTGCAGGCGCTTGGGTCCCGCGAAGCTGAACGGCGAGCAGCGCTGCCCCCAGACCGGGTCGAACAGGACGCGCGCGCCGTCGATCTCGGCCAGCACGCTGGAATGCCCCATCCAGGTCAGCCGCAACCCAGTGACCGGGGGCTTCGCGATGTCGGCGAGCGTGGTGGGGTGGACGGGCACCGTGCCGGCCGGGGCGCGTCTGGCGCGCGCGTCCTTCTCTAGGTAGGTCTTCGCGAGGTCGAGAGGCGAGCCCGAGGGTCTGGTGCGCGCGGTCCCGTCCGGGTTCGTGAACGTACCGTCGGCGAAATGCGGTGAACGGCGGATGCGCGCGAGGCGCTCGCCCGTCGATTCGCCGCCGAAGGACTCGGGCCGGCCGGCGCGCAGCATGGAGCGGACGGAACGTGATGATGGGGACGAGCCGGTGCCTGGCACGACACCTCCTGGATATCCGGAGTTTTCCACAGCACCAGAACGTATCCGGAGCCCCGGAGATTCCCGCGCTCCGGGACCCGTTCCGGTCCACCCGCGGACCGTACGCCCCGCCACGCGGCCACGGCGCCCCGGCAGTGTCCGGCCCCGGCTCCGGCCCGGGTCTCCCGGTGAGGGGCGCGAAGGCCCGGTGAGTAGGGTGTCGGGATTCGCCGTTCAGATGACGTCGTCTGCGGGTTCACTGCGGCACGTCACCATGCCGGGACGGGCGGGATGCCACCGACGCGAGAGGGACACTGTGACGGACCAGCGGAGCGACGACGGACCGGACCGGGCGGCGCACGACGTGCTGGTCGTCGGGGGCAGTGGTGTGGACACCGTGGTCCGGGTCGACTCCCTGCCCGTGCCGCTCGCCGACTCGGTCGACGTGAGCGCGATACGCGAGTGGCCCGGCCACACCGGCGGGAACGTGGCGCTCGGCTGCCGGGCGCTCGGACTCACCGTGAAGTTCCTGGACTTCGTGGGCGACGACGCGACCGGCGCCCAGGTGCGCGCCCGGCTCGCCGAGGGCGACGTGGACTTCGAGGCGCTGACCTCTCCTTCGGGTACCCGGCGGGCCGTGAGCCTGGTGGAGCGCACAGGGCGGCGCATGTCCTTCCAGGACGCGCGGGAACCCGCGGGCCTGAGGATGCCGCGCCCGTTCTACCTGCCCCATCTGCGGGCCGCCCGCCATGTGCACCTGTCGGTCGTGGACTTCGCGCGGCATCTCTTCGACGATATCGCCGAGGCCGGGGTTCCGGTCTCCACCGACCTGCACGACTGGGACGGACTCTCCGGGCACCAGCGGGAGTTCGCGCTCCGCGCCGATCTGGTGTTCCTGAGTGCGACCGGGGCCGGCGGCCGGATCGCCTCGGTGATGAAGGAGATCCTGCGGGACGGGCGCGCGGAGGTCGTCGTGGCGACGGCGGGCGCGGGCGGTTCGTATCTGATGACGCGGGAGGGCAGCCGTACGCCTCGTCCGATCGCCGCCGTGGTGCCGCCCGGGCCGGTGGTCGACTCCAACGGCGCGGGCGACGCGTACGTCTGCGGCTTCCTCTACGGCAGGCTCGCCGGACGCGGCCTCGAGGAGTGCGCCGTGCTGGGTGCCAGGGCCGGCGCCTACGCCTGTACGGGCGCGGGCCCGGCCTCCCTGATCGGCCGTGACGAGCTGCTGGGGCAGGCCGGCTGACCCTCCACGGGTGCACGGGCCTTCCCTGGCGGGGGCGTTGTCAGTGGGGCTTGGTAGAAAAGCTGCAACGCCACGTCGCCGGCCGTTCGAGGCCGCCTGTCTTCTGGAGCCATCGCCATGTTCTTGGACAACCTTCAGGTGTTCCACGGCCTGCCCGCTTTCGAGTTCGCCGAGGCGGAGCCCGGTGCGGCCCTGCCGCCCGCGGCGTCCGTCGCCTGGCGTATCCGCGCCGAGCTGTACGGGGCGGAGACGACGTGGGCCGAGGAGTTCGCCCGGTTCGCCGAGGCGGTCGATCTCTCCCAGGTGCGGGCGTTGATCGTGGGCATGTGGAACGACGCCTACGAATCGGGCCCGGACGAGGTGATCGAGACCCTGGCGGCGGCCCGCGACCAGCTGACCGCACTGCGTGCCGTCTTCATCGGCGACATCGTCGGGGACGAGTGCGAGGTGTCGTGGATTCACCAGACGCAGGTGTCCCCGCTGCTGGACGCCTTCCCGCTCCTTGAGGAGTTCGCGGTCCGGGGCGGCGCGGAACTGGAGTTCGCGCCGGTCGAGCACGCGTCCCTGCGGGCTCTGACGGTCCAGGCCGGTGGTCTCGACGCCTCGGTGGTGCGCGGCATAGGGGCGAGTACGCTTCCGGCGCTTGAGCGGCTCGACCTGTATCTGGGCACCGAGAACTACGGAGCCACGGTCCGGCTCGACGACCTGGCGCCTTTCCTGTCCGGCGAGCGGTTCCCCGCGCTGCGCCACCTCGCCCCGCGCAACAGCGAGTTGCAGGACGAGATCGCCGTCGCGTGCGCGTCCGCTCCGGTCGTCGCCCGGCTGGAGACACTGGATCTGTCGTTGGGCACGCTCGGGGACGTGGGCGCGGAGGCGCTGCTGGCCGGGCAGCCGCTCACCCACCTGAAGACGCTGGACCTGTCGCACCACTACATATCCGAGCCCCTCCAGGAGCGCCTGATGTCCCAGCTCGGCGGCGCCGGAGTGGCGGTGAACCTCGATGTGGCCGGCGCGGACGAGGAAGGAGAGGACGAGGACTTCCGTTACGTCGCGGTGTCCGAGTAGCACGCGTGGTGGCCGTTGTCATGAGGGGCGCGAGGAGCGCTGTCAGGAGTGCCGAGAGGAGCCGTGTGATGCATGCCGTCGTGGTGGGCGTTCCCGGCAGCCGCAGGGTGACGCTGTTCCAGGCGGCCCTGCGGGCCGCGGGGCTGCCCCCGGCGCGGGTACTGCCGTGGGCGGACGTCCTGCGCGGTGCCGCGCCGGGGTTCACCGGCGGCGACACGGTCCGCGTGGACTCGCCGGGCGAGGACGCCCATGTGGACCGGCTGCTGCGGGGCGGGGTGGAGCCGACGCGTGTGGAGGGCACCGCCCGCTGGTACGCGGGGCTGACGCGTGCCGTACGGGGCCTCGGCCGGGCCGCGGCCGACGCCGGCGCGGTGCTGCTGGACGATCCGGCGGAGATGGCGGTGCTGTTCGACAAGCGGTTGTGCCACGGTGTGCTGGCCGGCGCCGGTGTGGCCGTCCCCCCGTCGCCGACCTCGGGGCCTGCGGCGCCCGAGGTGCGAGGCTGGCAGGACGTGCGGTCGCTGATGGCGGCGGCGGGGCTGCGCCGGGCGTTCGTGAAGATCGCGCACGGCTCTTCCGCGTCCGGGGTGCTCGCCGTGGAGACGGCGGGCCGGGGCCGGGTGCGCGCGATCACCTCGGTCGAACGCGACGCGTCGGGACGCCTGTTCAACTCGCTGCGCGTGCGAACGTACACGGCGGAGCGGGACGTCGCCGCGATCGTGGACACGCTCGCGCCCGACGGTCTGCACATCGAGCAGTGGCTGCCGAAGGCCACGCTGGAGGGCAGGAACGCGGACCTGCGGGTCGTCGTGGTCGCGGGCCGCGCCACCCATGCCGTCGTACGGACCAGCCGCTCCCCCATGACCAACCTGCATCTGGGCGGGGCGCGCGGCGGGC
>NZ_JAIUKE010000074.1 GCF_020176795.1 Streptomyces sp. 8L | reverse complement strand
GCCCTCCCCCGGTCAAACCCAGCACGCCCGTGCAGCCCGTCCCTCCGGGCAACCCCAGCCCGTGCAAAGACCCCAGCCCGTCCGGCACCCCGCGCATCCCGGGCGGGGGCGGTCCGACGCATCAGGCCACCTCCAGCAGCCCGGCCCACGCGCGCGCGAGGACGGCGTGACCGAGTGGCGTCGGATGGACGCCGTCGCCGGCGACCGCCCGCGCGCCGCCGTGCTCCCGCGCGGCCTGGTTGAGCAGGCCGTCCGCCGCGAGCAGCGACGCGTCGAACTCCTCGGCCAGCCTGCGCACCACCTGGATGCGCGGGTCGAGGTCCTCACGCCAGTCCCACTGTTCCGCCTCGACCGGTACCAGGAACGGCTCGATCAGGACGAGCCGTGCGCCGAGTTCGTCCCGTGCCCGCGTCAGGAGGTGCCGGTAGTCGCGTTCGTAGGCGGCTGCCGTCGTGACCTCGCCGGAGTCGTAGCGGCGCCAGGTGTCGTTCACGCCGATCAGTACGGACACGACGTCCGGCTTCAGCGCGATCGCGTCCTCGTCCCACCGGGCGCGCAGGTCCGCCACGCGGTTTCCGCTGATGCCCCGGTTGAGGAAGGTCAGGTCGCACGGTCCGGAGCGCTCACGCAGCAGGTCCACGGCCATCCTGACGTAGCCGTTGCCGAGGCCGTCGCCCGGCAGGGTCCGCCGGCTGGTGTCGGTGACGCTGTCGCCCTGGAAGAGGATCGTCGAATCGGCGGGCACGCGCAGGGGCATCGGGTTCTCCGCGGTGGGGTCGGGACGGTGGCCGGTCCGCCGGGGCACCGCGGCGGAACACGCCGGGATGGAAGCGGCCGACGGGCACCGCCGGCGTGGCGCGCCAGGGCGGGGAGCGGGTTGCCCGCACACCGGACGGAAAACGTAGTAGAAAACGCTTTCTGCCACAAGGGACGACCGTGGTCTCCCCCACGAGTGGCGCAACCCTCTGGGCGATCGGACACTGAAGGCGTGATGACCGTACCGGATGTACGTGTGGCGCGCGTGTACGACAAGCCCCGGCCGGGCGGCGGCGCCCGGGTCCTCGTCGACCGGATCTGGCCCCGAGGCCTGTCGAAGGAGGCCGCGGCGCTGGACGAGTGGTGCAAGGACGTGGCCCCTTCCACCGAACTGCGGCACTGGTACGGGCACGAGCCTGAACGCTTCGCCGAGTTCGCCGCGCGCTACCGCGCGGAACTCACGGGACCGGGACAGACGGCGGCGCTGGACGGTCTCGCCGCCCTGTGCGGCCGGGGTCCCGTAACCCTGCTGACGGCGACGAAGGAGATCGGCCTCAGCCATGCGGCGCTGCTGGTGGAGATACTCACCGACACCGCCGCGTAACCGTAGGGCGGGCAGCGCGGCACGCCGATCCTGCCCGGGCAGCGGCGGATCACCCGGGCCGTGAATGTGCCAACGTCGCGGCGAAGTCGGCACATGCGACGGCGGCGCGCAGCGCCCCAGGACCCCGGCAGCCCGAACGGCCCCGCTGCCCGGCGATTCGTCAGCCCGGCAGTCTGCCTGCCCCGGCAGCCCGGCCGTACAGTGCCACGCGGGGCAGTGTCCCTCGCGTCGGTTCGAGAACACGCAACGCCCCTCCCCCGGAGCCCGGTTGGTGAGCACGGGCTACGCTCCTGTACGGGGTTCCCCCCCGGCGGCCCGCCGGCCGGCCGAGACACGGGGAGAGGGGAAGCATGACCGTCCATGACATCGCGTTGATCAGGGGCGACGGCATCGGGCCCGAGCTGGTCGACGCGGCGCTGACCGTGCTGGCGAAGGCCTCGGACACGTACGGGTTCGACCTCGGCATCACCGAGGTGGACGGCGGTGCCTGCACGTACGAGAGGACCGGCGAGGCGCTGAGCGCCGCGGGGCTGGCCGCCGTACGCGGTGCCGACGCGACGCTCATGGGGCCCGTGGGGCTCCCGTCGGTCCGGCTGCCCGACGGTACGGAGGCAGGGCACTTCGGCGGCGTCCTCAGGACGGAGCTCGACCTGTACGCACGGGTGCGCCCCGTCGAACTGCTGCCGCGCGTGCCCGCGCGGCTGACGGCGCGCCCCGGCACCGTCGACTACGTCGTCGTCCAGGAGAACCGCGGGAGCCGCGAGAACCAGGGGAACACCGACGGCCCCTACGCCGTGCACGGCGCGGGCCGGGAGACTTCCGGCGGGAGCACGGTGGCCGACACACTGACCGTGACGCGCAAGCGGTGTGAGCGGATCGCCCGGTACGCGTTCCGCCTCGCGCGTTCGCGGTCGGGTACGCGCCAGGACCGGGTGCGCCGGGTCACCTGCGCCGACCGTGCGGACAGCCTGCTCAGCATGCGCCTGTTCCGTGAGGTGTTCCTCGAAGTGGCGGGCGACTACCCGGAGATCCGGGCGGAGTGCCTCTACGCCGGCGCCGCGGCGGAGGCGCTGGTGATGAGTCCGGAGTACTTCGACGTGGTCGTCACGGCGGAACCGGTCGGCCCGGTCCTGAGCGACCTGGGCTGCGGCACGGTGGGCGGCACCGCACTGTGCCCCACCGGGGGCATCGGCGACGGTGCCGCGTGCTTCGGGCCGACGCACGGCAGCTCCCCCGCGCTCGCCGGCCGGCGCAGGGCGAACCCGATCGGCCAGATCCTCGCGGCCGCCATGATGCTGGACCACCTCGGCGAGGCGCCCGCAGCGCGCGCCGTGCGGGAGGCGGTGCGCGGGGCGCTCGACATGGGGACCGTACGGGTGGAGGCGGACGGCTGCTCGGGCGGCGGCCCGGCCGCGGCGGCGGAGGCGATCGCGCGGGAGATCCAGCCCGGCGCGTGATCTGCCGCGCGTCTCGCGGGACCGCACGACGCGGGTCGCCGCAGGGGCGGAGCGGTCGCCGGCGGTCACGGCGCCGCGGCCTAGACTGGACCGCCCGTTTACTTTTGGAAGTGTGTCTCGTGAGCCAAGACAGTCGACCGCGCAGGCCGGCGCAGCAGCGCCGCGGCGAGGAACTGCGCCGCCACATCCTGGTGACGGCCAAGGACGTGTTCCTGGAGACGGGTTACGAGCGTGCCTCCATGGACACCGTCGCATCACGGGCCCAGACGTCAAAGAGGTCCCTCTACGCGCACTTCGCGAACAAGGACAACCTGTTCCTCGCCGTCCTCGACTTCGCCCGCGAGCTCTACTTGGAGAAGCTCAGGACGCCGGACGCGTACGCCGAGCGCCCCGCCGAGGCGGTCACCCTCTTCTGCGCACGCTTCCTTCAGCTCATGGTGTGGGAGCCCCAGGTGCGCACCTGCCGGCTGAGCATCGCCGAGGCCGAACGGCTCCCGGGAAGTTCGAGCGCCTACTACGAGGCCATCTTCATCAGCACGCACGAGCGGCTCGTCGCCTACCTCGACGAGCGGTACGACATCGCCCCCGGCGACAGCGGAGCGCTCGCACAGGACCTGCTCGACCGAACGGTGCTTCCGCGCCTGTTCCGCGCCCTGCTCGGTGTCGACGCGGCCACCACCACCGCACCGGACGCTGTCGCCCTGGCCGACACCGTCGACCTGGACACGATCCGTGCCCTCGTCACCGGGGCCCTGCCGCCCGAACGCAAGTGACCGGCCCCCACCCGAGCACGCGGCTCGCCGCGATCCGCTCAACACAACACAACACAACCCAGCTCAGCTCAGCTCAGCTCAGCTCAGCTCAGCTCAACAGCAGTGACACCGCGGTACCGGACGCGATGCTCAGCAGGGTGGAGCGGCGCCAGGCCTGGAGGGCGACCGTGACCGCCACCGCCGCCAGTTGGGGCGCCGGCCAGGGCAGCGCGCCCGGTGCGTGGCGCGTCCCCTGGCCGGGTGGCAGAACCAGATAGACGAGCAGGATGACCATCAACCCGGGCGGCAGCAGCCGTGCCACCGCCCGCACGCCGCGCGCCTCCCGCAGTCTCCCCACAACGGCGAAGGGCAGTGCGCGCAGGCCGAGGGTCAGTACGGCCGCGATGGCGACGATCGCCGCGACATGACGCGGTTCAGGCATCGCGCACCTCCGGCCGCCGGGCGGCGTACGCCACGGCAGCGGCAGCGCAGGCCGTGAACAGCCCCATCGCGACCAGTAGGAACTGCCCTGGCGCCGCCCACCACGCCACCGCCGCGCAGCCGAGTGCCGCAAGCGGCACCCGTACCGAACCCAACGCCAGGACCGCTTCCGTGGCGAGTACGGCGAACAGCGCCGTCAGTACGGCGGACAGGTCAGGAAGCCGGTCGGCGACGGCCTGGCCCGCGGTGGCGCCCAGCAGCCCTCCACCCACCCAGTAGGCCTGCAAAAGGGCCTGCATCAGGGTGATGTGGCGTCCCTTCAGTTCGGAGCCCGGGGGCACCGAGGTCAGCGCGTAGGCCTCGTCGATCAGGGCGAACACACCGTATGCCCGCGCGAGGCGCCCTTCGATCCGGTGCAGCGGGAAGGTGAGGCAGTAGAACACGTGGCGGCCGTTGACGAGGAGTGTGGTGGCGGCCACGGCGGCGAGCGGGACGGCGGGCTGGGCCGTCGCGGTGGCCAGCAGCAGGAACTCCAGCGAGCCCGCGCAGATCAGCCCGCTGAAGACGGGAGCCCACCACCAGGCGAGTCCCGACTGCACCACCAGCACACCGAAGGCGATGCCCAGCGGCACCATGCCCGCCGCACACGGAAGCGTCAGGCGGGCGACCGTACGGACAGGATGCGCGGTTTCGGTCATACGGCAAGAGTAGGAAGGGGAGCCCGCATGATGGTTGCCGGACATTGCGGCACCGGGGACAACGGCGCAATACTCGGGCGGTGGACGATCTCGATCGCGCAATCATCATGGAACTCGAAGCGGACGGCCGTGTCACCAACGCCGAACTGGCGCTGCGCGTGGGGCTGACGCCCGCGCCGTGCCTGCGCCGGGTGCGGCGGCTGGAGCAGGACGGTGTGATCACCGGCTACCACGCGCGCGTCGACCCGGCCGCCGCGGGCCGCGCCTTCGAGGTGCTGGTCAACGTGGATCTGGCGATGAAGGACCGGGCCACCGTGCTCGCGTTCGAGGAGCGCGTCGCGGGCTTCCCCGAAGTGGTGGAGTTCCGGCGGATGTTCGGGCTTCCTGACTACTTCGTGCGGGTGGCGACGGAGAGCCTCCAGCACTACGAGTCGTTCGTGACCGACATGCTGGAGGACGTGCCGGGCATCGCCCGCGTCGACTCGCACCTGACCATGAAGCACATCAAGTGATCTGCCCCGGCGGCCGGTTCGGAGCGGTCAGGCCTGGAGAGGACGCCGTTCGCCGAGGTCACTGCGTGACGCGCGCCTCCAGGCGCACGAGTCCCGCGACACCGAACTGGAGGATCAGCGGCAGGGTGTGACGGCTCGTCACGCCCTTGACATGGGTCAGCTTCACGGCGGGCCCGCCCGCGGCGCCGAAGGTGGTGCTGCCGTTGGGCAGGATCAGGATGCCCGCGGGGTTCATCGCGCCGTTGTCCTTGGGGTTCTTCCCACCGCTGAGGGTGCCGCGCGCGCCGCCGGGGACACCGACCATGTCGAGGTGGTCGGTGACGGTCCCGGAGTTGCGGACGGTCATGGCGAGCGTGCCGTCCCCGGAGCGGTCGAGGTGGGCGACGGCTCCGGTCACCGACACCGCGGCGCCGTTCGAGCTGGCCTCGACCTCGCCGGGGGTGCCGCTCGGCGTCGGGGCCGGCGACGACGCGTCGGACGAGTGGCTCCCGCCGCAGGCGGTGAGGCACACGGCCAGCGCTGCGGGCAGTACGACCCCCGTGGCCGCAGTGACGAGGGGGTTCTTCCGTGCCGTCTTCGCTTTACGTGCCATGCCTGCATTATGCGAGCGGCCCGGTCGGCGCTGTCGGCCGGGTCCGTCCCCGGGCCGTTCCCGGTCACCCGCGACGAGGCCCGCGTACGTCAACCGCACGCTCCCCGCTCACTCCTCCGGCCGGTCGTGACAGGCGCCCCTCGGGCCGCTACCGGCCGTTCTCCGTGGAGACCTGGTCGCGGAACCGCCGGGCCTCCTCAGGGGGCCATAGGCTCGGAGCATGAGTGATGGCGCAGCGGAAGAGACGGAACGGGCACGGCGGCTGCTCGACGCGCAGGCCAAGGCCGAGGACCTGTTCGCGCAGGTGGAGAAGCGCGGGTTGCTCGTCCCCGGCGAGACGGAGCGGGCGGTCAGCGACCGGATCAGGGATCTGGCCAACGAGCTGTACGGGGTGAGCAGGTTCTGGCACAAGCGCATCGTGCGCTCGGGCCCGAACACGCTGCACCCGTACCGCGAGAACCCGCCGGACCGGGTCATCGAGGAGGGGGACATCCTCTTCGCCGACTTCGGCCCGATCTTCGAGGAGTGGGAGGCCGACTTCGGCCGCACTTTCGTCCTGGGCGACGACCCCGCCAAGCTGCGGCTGCGGGACGCGCTGCCGGAGATCTTCGCCGCGGGCCGCCACGCCTTCGAGGCGGCTCCCGGCATCACGGGAGCACAGCTGTACGCCGAGGTCGTACGGCTCACCGAGGCGGCGGGCTGGGAGTTCGGCGGACACCACTCCGGCCACCTCGTGGGCGAGTTCCCGCACGAGAAGATCAACGGTGACGAGATCTCCTCGTACATCACGCCCGGCAGCGACCGCCCGATGCGCCGCCAGGACTCCCAGGGCCGTGACTGCCACTGGATCTTGGAGATCCACCTCGTGGACCGGGAACGGGGCTTCGGCGGTTTCCACGAGGAACTTCTCGACCTCGCCTGACACCCGTCCGGACGGGCCCGCGAGCGGCGAGGCCCGTCTCCGGTCGGCCTGATACCGGGTAATCAGGATATTCATCCCGTCATTCCAGATATTCTCTATTTTCCCCTCATATCACCTCGTACCGGTACGGATACGCCGGGCGTGGCATCCCGGCGACGCCTGCGGGCAGGTTCCCAGACGGAATCGATCCGTCGCAGGGGAAGGTGGTGGGGCCCGCACCGTGCGAGCCGTTGATCGTGGAGACTTCCGAGGGCCTTCCCGTCGAGCCCCGCAGCGCGCGCATCGCACTGCGCACCGCGTGGGCCGACGCTCCGTACCCCGTTCTGCTGGCCGACGCCGCTGGCACCGTGATCGACGTCAACGCGGCGGCGGCAGCACTCTTCCCGACGGCCGGGCCCCTCACGCCGCTCGCCGACGTGGCCCCCGCCTGGCTGGCAGCGGCACACCGCACCGCCGCGAACGGGCGGCCCGCGGCAGTGCGCGCGGACGGCGAGGTGGGCGGCCGTACCTTCGAGGCGCACCCCACCCCGGTGGCCGGCGGTGACGTCGTGTGGTGGCTCGTGGACGACACCGACCGGCGGCTCGCCGAGGAGGCGCTGCGCGCCGAACAGCAGCGCACATCGTTCCTCGCCGAGGTGTCGAGCACCCTGCTGGCCTCGCTGAACGTGGACCGCTGCATGGAGGTGACCGCGAATCTCGCCGCACGGCACCTGGCGGACGCGGCCGTGGTGATCGCTCCTTCGCCCCGTCGCCGGCCCCTCGCGTACGCGGGCCCCGGCGGCACGATCACGCGGGGGCCGCTGAACGCCGATCCGGCCGAGGTGCCGGGACTGACCGAGGCGTTGCGGGGGTTCCCGCCGGTGCCCTCGCGGTGGATCGACCCGGCACAGCTGCCCGCGTGGGCCCTCCCGCCGGGTTTCGCGGGTCCCGCGGGCTCCGCCCTGGTCACCCCGCTGCCCGGGCAGGGCGGGCCGGCGGGCGCGATGGTCCTGCTGCGCCGCACCGGCCGCCGGACCTTCCAGGAGGACGAGGAGGCCTTCGCGCGGCTGTTCGCGGCGCGCGCGGGGGCCGCGCTGTCCGCCGCGTGGCTGTACGCGGAGCAGGCGAGCATCACGGACACGCTGATGCGCGACCTGCTGCCGCCCCGGCTGCACCAGGTACACGGCGTGGAGTTCGCGGGCGGCTACCGGGCCGCGGGCGTCGGGGAGCGCGCGGGCGGCGACTTCTACGACGTGCACCCGGGCGACGACGCGGACGCCGAGTCGCTGGTGGTCCTCGGCGACGTGTGCGGCAAGGGCCTGGAGGCCGCGGTCCTCACGGGCAAGATCCGCAACACCGTGCAGGCGCTGCTGCCGCTGGCCGGTGACCACCAGCGGGTGCTGGAACTCCTCAACGGCGCGCTGGTCAACTCCCACCACACGCGCTTCGCGACGATGGTGCTCGCTTCTGTGAGCCGGTTCGCGGGCACGGTGCGGCTGCGCCTGACGAGCGCGGGGCACCTGGCGCCCCTGATCGTGCGCGCGGACGGCCGGGTCGAGGAGACCGGGACGCGGGGCTCGCTGATCGGCGTACTGCCGGAGATCACCTCCCGTACGGTCACCGCCGACCTGGCGGCGGGCGAGACGTGCCTGCTGTTCACGGACGGCATCACGGAGGCGCGCGGCGGGCCGCTCGGCGACGACCTGTTCGGCGAGCAGCGTCTGCGTACGGCGCTCGGCGAGTGCGCGGGGCTGCCCGCGGAGGCCGTGGTGGAGCGGGTTCAGATGCTGGCGTCCCAGTGGGTCGGCGGCGGGCGGCGCGACGACATGGCCGTCGTCGCGATCACCGCGCCGCGTACGACACACCTGAGCGCGGTGAACGGCCACACACGGGGCAGGTTCACCGCATGACACGCACACCGGCAGCCCGTCCGGCCCCTTCGCTCCCCGGGGCCGAGGACCCCTCGGGACTTGCGGCGGGCGACCCTCGTACAGGGCGCGAACGGCTGTGGCAGGCGGTGCTGGACAGGGACGAGTACGCGGCGGCCGACGCCGTGTTCGCCGCCCTGGACGCGGGGACACCCGCGGAGTCGGTGCTCCTCGACGTGATCGCCCCTGTGCAGCACCGCGTCGGCGTCGAGTGGGCCGGGAACCGGCTGAGTGTGGCGGCGGAGCACGCGGCCAGCGCCATCAGCGAGCGGGTCATTGGCGCGCTCGCCCACCACCCGGCCGCCCGCGCGGAGCCCGCACGCGGGCGGGTGACGGTGGCGTGCGTGGACGGCGAGTGGCACGCGCTGCCCGCGCGACTGCTCAGCGAGGTACTCCGATTGCGCGGCTGGCGGGTGGAGTTCCTCGGGGCGCAGGTGCCGTCAGCTCATCTCGTCGCGCATCTGCACCGGACGGCGCCCGATGTGGTCGCGCTGTCCTCGTCGGTCGCGACCCGGCTGCCCGCGGCGCACGCGGCGATCACGGCGTGCCGGTCCGTCGGCACCCCCGTACTCGCGGGTGGGGCGGCGTTCGGTCCCGGCGGGCGGTACGCGAAGGCGCTGGGCGCACACGCCTGGGCGCCCGACGCGCGGGCCGCAGCCGACCTGCTGGCGCGAGGACTGCCGCACCCCTCCCCCGCCTCGCTGGACCAGCCCGTGGACGATCTGCCGCACCTCGCGGACCAGGAGTTCACCCTGGTCTCGCAGTCGGCGCCGCAGCTCGTGGCCGAGGTGCTGGCCGCCCTCGCCGCGCGTTTCCCGGAGGTGGCCGCGTACACGAAGGCCCAGCGCCAGTACGCGGCCGAGGACATCGGCCATGTCGTGGAGTTCCTCGCGACCGCCCTGTACGTGGATGACGCGGAGCTGTTCACGGGCTTTCTCCTGTGGACCGCGGACATCCTCGGCGCGCGCGGGGTACCGACGGCCCCACTCACCCGCACGCTGGACATCCTGGCCGGCCGGCTGACGGACTTCCCGCGCGCGGTGGCCCTTCTGACATCAGCACACAGGACACTCAACGGCGCCGGGGAGCAGGCATGACGACACTTCCGTACCCCGTCTTCACCGTCACCGCCGAAAGGACGCCCCGTGCGGTCCTGCTGCGGCTCTCGGGGGAGCTGGACCACGAGACCGCGGGCGAGCTGCTGGACGCGGTCCGCGCCCACCTGCCCGGCTCGGGGCCCGAAGGCCTGCGCCTGGACTGCGGGGGCCTGGCGGACTGCGACTCGACCGGGCTGTCCGCGCTGCTGATGGCCCGGCGTCTGACGGTGGCGGCGGACGTCCCCCTGCACCTGGACAACCGGCAGCCACCGCTCCAGCGCCTGCTGGAGATCACGGGCACGCTGGAGTACCTGACAGCGCCCCCGGCCCGGTCGGGGCAGGAGACCGGCACGGATTCGCGCGGTGCCCAGGACTCCGAGGGCGCGCACGGCTCGCGCCCCGGCGCGAGCTGAGCGCCGGCCCCCAGCGAGCCCGGCGCCGAGAAGAGCACGCAGCGGGCCCGGTCGCGCCGTAAGCGCTCCCGTAAGTCCTCAGAGCGGTACCGCCGCGGCCTCCGGGGCAGCGGCCAGCTCCCGCAGGCGTACGGCGTCCTGGCCCGGCGGTATCCCGAACTGCCTGCGGTACTCGCGGCTGAACTGCGACGGGCTGTCGTAGCCCACCGCGAACCCTACGGATGCCACGTCCCGCGGCCCGCCGATGAGCAGCAGACGCGCCTCACGGAGGCGGATGTTCTTCTGGAACTGGATGGGCGTCATCGCGGTGACGGCACGGAAGTGCCGGTGGAACGCCGACGCGCTCATGCCGCACATCCGGGCCAGCTCGTCCACGCGGACGGACTCGGCGAAGCGGTCCCGGAGCGCCCGGATCGCGCGCCCGATGTGGGACAGGCGGCTGTCCGCGAGGCCGATCTGGCGGACGGCGGCGCCCTGCGGACCGGTGACGAGCCGCCAGAGGATCTCCCGCTCGGCCATCGGCGCCAGCACCGGCACATCGGCGGGCCGGCCGAGCAACCGGATCATCCGCACCACCGCGTCGAGCAGGTCGGCCCCGACGTCGCCGACGGCGATGCCCGGCGGTGTGCGCGGCCCCCGTCCGCCGGGGCCGTCCGCGGCGCTGTCCCGCTCCGCGTGGGCCGCGGGCCCGGCCTCCAGCAGGAGCGAGGCGATGGCGGCGGGCCGGAGCGTGAGGCCGAACGCGAGAAAGGGCCGCTCGCGCGTGGCCCGCGTGTAGTGGCCGGTGACGGGCAGGCCGACCGAGACGACCAGGTACTGGCCCGCCCCGTAGTCGTGGACACGGTCGCCGACCGTCAGGCGCTTCGCGCCCTGGGCGACCACGGCGAGCACGGGGTCCGCGACCGACGACGACGGCGGCCCCGGCTCCTCGACCGAGGACAGCATCACCCCGTCGACGGCACGGCCCGGCCGCCCCGCGTAGTACGCGATCAGGGCGCGCAGTTCGTCGAGGGGCGGGGCTCCGTCGCGACGCGCCGGGTCGGGGAGGGACACCTTCGATCCAACCATCCGAGAGCGGACTGCGGCAAGGGCGGCATCCTGGTGAATTCGGCAGGATCGTGCAAGAGGACTCCAGGATCGGTCTCACATCGACGCAGGTCATGCGGGTTCAATCGGAGAGGTCAGCACGTCCCCCTGGATACGGGAGCAGAGAAATGACACTCGATTCCTATGTGAGCCTCGGCCGCTCGGGCCTGCGGGTGAGCCCCTTCTGCCTGGGGGCGATGAACTTCGGCGAGGACGGCGGGCTCGGCTGCGGCGTGGCCGAGTCGGAGCGGGTCCTGCGGACCTATCTGGAGCGCGGCGGGAACTTCGTCGACACCGCGAACTTCTACACCAACGGCCACTCGGAGAAGATCCTCGGCGACTTCTTCGCGACGCGGCCGGGGCTGCGCGACCGTGTCGTGCTCGCCACCAAGTTCTTCGGCAACCTGCATGTGGGCGACCCGAACGGCGGCGGCGCAGGCCGCAAGGCGATCCTCGCCCAACTGGACGCGTCGCTGCGCCGCCTGCGTACGGACTACGTCGACCTGTACTGGCTGCACAACCACGACTGGTCCACGCCGCTGGAGGAGACCCTGCGCACCCTGGACGACCTGGTGACGGCGGGGAAGATCCGCTACGTGGGGTTCTCCGACACCCCCGCCTGGTTCACCGCGAAGGCACACACCACGGCCCTGCTGCGCGGCTGGACACCCGTCACCGCGCTCCAGATGGAGTACTCGCTGCTGGAGCGGACCATCGAGGGCGAGCTGATCCCGCTGGCGCGCGACGCGGGCATGGGCATGCTGCCGTGGAGCCCGCTCAAGAGCGGCTTCCTGTCCGGGAAGTACACCCGTACGGGCGGGGCTCCCGCGGACAGCCGCAGGGCGTCGGTGCTCGGCACGCCGAGCGAGGCGCAGTATGAGGTGATCGACGCGCTCGCGGCGGTCGCGGAGGAGGCCGGTGCGAGCCCGGCGGCGGTCGCACTCGCCTGGGTACGGGGCCGGCCCGGTGTGACGTCCACCCTCATCGGGCCCCGGAGCCTCGCCCATCTGGAAGCGAACCTGGCCGGTCTGGACGTGCGGCTCACCGACGGCCAACGCGCCACCCTGGACGAGGTGTCGGCGCCCGCGCTGAACTTCCCCGCCGACCTCAACCGGCAGACGGCCGCGATGCTCAAGTACGCGGGCGCGACCGTGGACGGGCTGCGGACCACCGTCTACCCGCCCCTGCTGGAGAGCACCACTCGCTACTGAGGCGGGCGACCGCATGCGCACGGGCAGGCCGGCGCCCCGGGCCGCGGGCGATCCGCTACCGGCGGTCGCCGTCCGCGGACCCGAGGGCGGTGGCGATGACGTCCAGCCATACATCGACAGGGCCGAGGGTGAGCAACCCGCTTCCCGCGCCGGCGAGTTCACCGGTCGCGGGGGTGAGCGCCGCGCGGGCGCGCAGCAGTGTCGGACGGTCCTCGGTGTCGACCGCGGCCCGCACGGCCAGGCACCACATCGCCTCGGTCAACAGGTCGCCGGGCGGATCGGGCAGGGCTCGGAGCGCGGTGCGGGCCCGGTCCCGGCCGTCGCCGCGTGCGAGCAGCACCAGGGGCCGGGCCCACGGCGCGTAGGGGCCCCAGGCCGCGTCCTCGACGTCGGTGGGCGCCGGGAGCCCGCGGCTGACACGCAGGGACAGCAGTGCCAGCGGGAGGAGGCCGTGTTCGAGGCCGGGCATGCCCGCGCCGTCCAGGTCGCGGGCGGCACGGCGGTACGCGGCCGCCGTCCCTTCGAGCGTGCCCGCGCCGGTCGCGGCGCGGCGCAACACCCGGTACCAGCGGGTGAACACGGTGACGAGGGGCAGTTCGTTGCGTTCGGCGAGAGCGTCGGCGGACTGCGCGTGCCCGTCGGCGGCAGGGAAGTCGCCGAGGGCGGAGCGTGCCTGGCACCGGATCAGGTGGCCGAGCACCTCGTACGTGACGAGTCCCTGCCGGGCGGCGAGCGCGACGAGCTCCGCGCCGATCGCGTCGCGGTCGGGCGCGAGGCCGGTGCGGTGGAAGCTCTGCATGAACAGGCCGTTGAGGGCGAACGCGAGCAGGGCCGGGTCGTCGAGGGCCCGCGCGAGCCGCTCCGCGTCGAGGGCGGCCCGCCGGCCGTGCGAGGGCGGGTCCGTCCCGGGCCCGGCGGGGGTACCGCGGCTCTCCAGGGCGATGGTGGCGAGCAGCCGGGCGCGGGCCGCGTCGTGTCCGTCGGGCGGGAGCGCCGCGAGGGTGCGGCCGGCCGCCGCGACGATCCGCGCGGCCTGTGCGGGGTCGTCCACCCGCGTCCAGATGGCGGGCACGTCGTACGCGCCGATCACGCGTGCGGCGAGCTCCGGGTCGCCCAGCTCCTCGGCGGCCAGCGCGGCGGCGACCCGGTGTTCGCGGGCGGCGAGCAGGCCGGGCCCGCCGGTGACCGCGAGGCCGCGCAACAGCCCGACCGTCGATTCGAGGCGTACGCGGGCCCCGGATGCCACGGCCCTGTCGTACGCGGCGGACGCGCCGGCCCACACCCGGTCCGCCGTCCCGCCGGCGGCCGGCCCCTGGCCGAGGTGCGGAGACTGGTCGAGGATGTCGTGTTCCAGGCGGCGCAGCCCGGGCCCCGGGTCGACTCCGAGGTGTTCGGCCAGCAGGGCACGGGCGCGGCGCAGCACGGCGAGGGCGTCGCCCTGGCGTCCGCAGCGGTACAGCGCGAGCGCCAGCAGGCCCCACGCGTGTTCGCGCCACGGGTGGTCCGCGACGTGCGCGTCCAGGACGGGCACGGTCTGGGCTGCGAGTCCGAGGGCGAGCCGGGCCTCCGCCCCGGCCTCGACGGCGTGGAGCCGCAGCTCGCTCAGCCGTCCGCGTTCCGTACGGGCCCACGGCTCGTCGGCGAAGTCGGCGTAGGCGGGGCCCCGCCAGCGGCCGAGCGCCTCCTGGAGCCGGTCTGGCGCCCGCGCGGGGGGGGGGCCGGCCGCCCCCCCCCCCCCGCGGCCGCGGGCCCAGGCGTCGGCCGCGGCGGCGGCCCGGGACGGGCCGGCGCCCGGGGGCCCCGGGGCCCCCCGGCGGGGGGGGGTTGGGGGGGGGGGGGGGCCCCCCCCCCGCCCCCCGCGCCCCGGGGCCGCGGGGGGCCCCCCGCGGGGGGGGGGCCCCCGGCAGCCGCCTCCACGTCGCGTTCGAAGCACCAGGCGTCGACCGCGTCGGAGTCGGCGCGCAGCGCGTAGCCGGGGCCCTCGGTCACCAGCAGGCGGGGACGTTCACGCGGGGCCCGTTCGGGTTCGAGCGCACGGCGCAGCGCGGCGACGAAGGTGCGCAGGGCGCCGACCGCGTCGGGCGGCGGCTCGGTCCACAGGTCCTCCACCAGGCGGTTCACGGGGACGACACGACGTCGCGCCACGACGAGCCGGGCCAGGACGGCGCGGTGGCGCGGCCCCTTCAGGGCGAGTTGCGCCCCGGCCCCGTCCCAGGCCTGTACGGGCCCGAGCACTCCGATCGCGACACCCACGTCACCGACCCGCCTTCCTCTCCCCCGCCGGCGGCCGACAGCGGGGGCACGCGTCCCGCCGGCCGCCCGTGTCCACCGACCGCGCGAGCGCTCAGCCGCCCGGTCCGCCCGCCGGTACGTCCGCTCCGGCGCACGTCACAAGCCGTGCGCCGACCGGCGGACACCGCCCTCACGCCCACCCTAGGCCGTGCTGATCCGATGCTCATCCGCGGGCGTGAGGCTGGGGCCCTGGCCCGTTCACGAGAGGAACACCCGGCATGACGTCGTCCCCCGCTCCCGGCATTCCCGGTTTCACCTACCACCGCGTCCCGGTCGCCGAGGGGGTGTCCCTGAACACGGCGGTCGGCGGGGCGGGCCCCGCGGTCGTGCTGCTGCACGGCTTCCCGCAGACCCACCTGATGTGGCGGCACGTGGCCACCGACCTGGCGGCCGACCACACCGTGATCTGCCCGGACCTGCGCGGCTACGGTGCCAGCGACAAGCCCGGCGAGGCCGGCCCCGACACGTACGCGAAGCGCACCATGGGCGCGGATGTCGTGGCGCTGGCGGCGGCGCTCGGACATGACCGGTTCGCCCTGGCCGGGCACGACCGCGGCGCCCTGGTCGCCTTCCGCGCGGCGCTCGACCACCCGCAGGCGATCACCCGCCTGGCATGCCTGGACGTGCTGCCGACGCTCGACATGTGGGACGCCCTGCACGGCGCGTCGGCCGCCGTCGGCTTCCACCTCTACCTGATGGCCCAGCCGCCCGGCCTGCCCGAGCGGCTGATCAGTGCCGACCCGGACGCCTTCTTCGGCCACTTCCTCGACGTGTGGACGAAGGATCCGGCCGCGCTGCCCGCCGATGTCCGCGCGGCCTATCTGGACGCCTCCCGGTCCGCCGTCCCCTCGATCGTGGCGGACTACCGCGCGTCGGCCGGCGTCGACGTAAAGCACGACGAGGCCGCCCGCGCGGCCGGCCGGCCCCCCCGGGGGGCCCGGGCCCGGGGGCCCCCCCGCGCGGGGCGGCGCCGCGACCACCCGCGTCGAGACGATGCTCGGCGACACGGCGGTCGCGGTCCACCCCGACGACGCCCGCTACGCGCACCTCGTCGGCAAGCGCATCAAGCTGCCGCTCACCGACCGGACCATCCCGGTCGTCGCGGACGCGCACGTCGACCCGGAGTTCGGCACCGGCGCGGTCAAGGTGACCCCCGCGCACGACCCGAACGACTTCGCCATCGGCCGCCGTCACGGCCTCGAATCGCTGACGATCATGGACGAGCGCGCGGTGATCACCGTCCCCGGCCCCTTCCAGGGCCTGGACCGCTTCGAGGCGCGCTCCGCGATCGTCGAGGCGCTGCGCGAGCAGGGCCGGATCGTCGCGGAGAAGCGGCCGTACGTGCACAGCGTCGGCCACTGCTCGCGCTGCCGCACCACCATCGAGCCGCGCCTTTCGCTCCAGTGGTGGGTCAAGGTCGAGCCGCTGGCGAAGGCCGCGGGCGACGCGGTCCGCGACGGCCGGGTCGCGATCCACCCGGAGGAGATGTCGAAGCGGTACTTCGACTGGGTGGACAACATGCACGACTGGACGATCTCGCGCCAGCTGTGGTGGGGCCACCGCATCCCCGTCTGGTACGGGCCGGACGGCGAGACGGTCTGCGTGGGCCCGGACGACGAGGTCCCCACGGGCGAGGGCTGGACGCAGGACCCGGACGTCCTGGACACCTGGTTCTCCTCCGCGCTGTGGCCGTTCTCCACGCTGGGCTGGCCGGAGCGCACCCCGTCGCTGGAGAAGTTCTATCCGACGGACGTGCTGCTCACGGGCCACGACATCATCTTCTTCTGGGTCGCCAGGATGATGATGTTCGGCCTGTACGCGATGGACGACGTGCCGCCGTTCCACACCATCGCGCTGACCGGCCTCGTCCGCGACGAGCACGGCAAGAAGATGTCGAAGTCCAACCCCAACGCCGTGGACCCGCTGGACTGGATGGACGCGTACGGCGCGGACGCGGTGCGCTTCACGCTCGCGCGCGGCGCCAACCCGGGCGCCGACGTCCCCATCGGCGAGGACTGGGTCCAGGCGTCCCGCAACTTCGCCAACAAGATCTGGAACGCGACCCGCTTCGCCCTGATGAACGGCGCCACGGTCGAGGGCGACCTGCCGCCGGCCGAGCGGCTGTCCGCCACCGACCGGTGGATTCTGTCCCGGCTGAACCGGACGGTCGCGGCGGTCGACGCGTACTACGACGACTACCAGTTCGCGAAGCTCAGCGACGCGCTCTACCACTTCGCGTGGGACGAGGTCTTCGACTGGTACGTCGAGCTGTCGAAGACGACGTTCGCGGCGGGCGGCGAGGGCGCGGCGGCCTCCCGCCGGGTCCTCGGCGAAGTCCTCGACGTCACCCTGCGCCTGCTGCACCCGGTCGTCCCGTTCGTCACGGACACCCTGTGGACGACGCTGACCGGACGCGAGTCCGTGGTCGTCGCCGAGTGGCCCGCCGACAGCGGCTTCCGCGACGAGGCGGCCGAGCGGGAGATCGAGCACCTCCAGGAGGTCACGACCGAGGTCCGCCGCTTCCGCGCCGACCAGGGCCTGCAGCCCGGCCAGCGGGTGCCGGCCCGGCTCGACCTGTCCGGCACGTCGCTGGCCGCGCACGAGCCCGCGATCCGCGCCCTGCTGCGCCTCCAGCCGGAGGGCGAGGACTTCCAGGCCACGGCGACCCTGCCGATCGCGGGCGCCACGGTCGCGCTCGACCTGTCGGGCACGATCGACGTGGCGGCCGAGCGCAAGCGCCTGGCGAAGGACCTGGGCGCGGCCGAGAAGGAGAAGGCCCAGGCGAACGGCAAGCTCGCGAACGAGGCGTTCCTCGCGAAGGCGCCCGACCAGGTGGTCGACAAGATCCGGGGCCGCCTCGCGAAGGCCGAGGCGGACATCGCGCGCATCACGGCGCAGCTGGCGAACCTGCCGGAGGCGTGACGCCCCACCCGTGACGGCGCCCGGCGCCCCCCCCCGCCCCACCCCGGCCCGCCCGCGGGCCCCCCCCCCCCCGCCGCCGGCCCCCCCCCGCCCCCCCCCCCCGCCCGCCCCCGCCCCCGCCCCCCCCCCCCCCCCCCCCCCCCCCCCCCCGGCCCGATGACCCCCCGCCCGGCGCCGACTGTCACAGGGGCTCCGTAGACTGGGGCGCGTGAGTGAGACCCCCCAGTCCGGCGAGCACGACGACGACGGCGGCGACGACGAGTTCAACGCCATCGTCGCCCATGAGACCACCCGCGATCCCGACCTCGCCGTGATCGAGGCGGGCAGCCGCACCCTCAGGGCGCAGGCGGGCCCCCCAGAGGGGGACATCCCCGCCCGGCCAGAGGACCCCGAGGTGGACGCCGCGCTGCGCGCCGTCGAGGCGGCGCTCGCCGACCGCTGGGGCGAGACCCAGCTGGACCCGTCCACCGTGCGCATCCGGGCCCTGCTCGACCTGCTGGGCGACCCGCAGCGCGGCTACCCGTCGATCCACATCACGGGCACCAACGGCAAGACGTCCACGGCCCGCATGATCGAGGCGCTGCTCGGCGCGTTCGACCTGCGGACGGGCCGGTACACCAGCCCGCACGTGCAGTCGCTCACCGAGCGCATCAGCCTGGACGGGGCGCCGATCCCCGCCGAGCGGTTCGTGGAGACGTACCGGGACATCGAGCCGTACATCGGCATGGTCGACGCGGACCAGCCGCACCGCCTCTCGTACTTCGAGGTGCTGACGGGCATGGCGTACGCCGCGTTCGCCGACGCGCCCGTCGACGCGGCGGTCGTCGAGGTCGGCATGGGCGGCACCTGGGACGCGACGAACGTCATCGACGCGGGCGTCGCCGTCATCACCCCCATCTCCCTCGACCACACGGACCGCCTCGGCAACACGCCGGGCGAGATCGCGGGGGAGAAGTCCGGGATCATCAAGGACGGCGCGACGGTGGTGCTCGCGCAGCAGCCCGTCGACGCCGCGCAGGTGATCCTCAAGAAGGCGGGCGAGCGGGACGCGACCGTGGCCCGCGAGGGCCTGGAGTTCGGCGTGCTCTCCCGCGAGGTCGCCGTCGGCGGGCAGCTGATGACGCTGCGCGGCCTCGGCGGCGAGTACGGGGAGATCTTCCTGCCGCTGCACGGCGCCCACCAGGCGCACAACGCGGCGGTGGCGCTGGCCGCCGTCGAGGCGTTCTTCGGCGTGGGCGCGACCCGGCCCGACGCGCTGGACGCCGAGCGGGTCAGGGGCGCCTTCGCCGCCGTCACGTCCCCCGGCCGTATGGAGGTCGTACGGCGCTCGCCCACGATCGTCCTGGACGCCGCGCACAATCCGGCGGGCGCGCGCGTCGCCGCGGAAGCGGTGAGCGAGGCCTTCGATTTCAGCCGCCTGATCGGTGTGATCAGCACGAGCGGGAACAAGGACGTACGGGGCGTGCTGGAGGCCCTGGAACCCATCTGTGCCGAGCTGGTCGTCACCCAGAACTCCACCCACCGGGCGATGGACGCGGACGAGCTGGCGGGCCTCGCCGTCGAGATCTTCGGCGACGACCGGGTCCAGGTCGAGCCGAGGCTGGACGACGCGCTGGAGGCGGCGATCACGCTCGCCGAGGAAGAGGGCGAGTTCGCGGGCGCGGGGGTGCTCGTGACGGGCTCGGTCATGACGGTCGGCGAGGCCCGGCTGCTGCTTCGGAGGGGCTGACACACGGTCATGCGTACGCTCTGCTCATCGACCCTGCTCGCCGAGTTCTTCGTGATCGGCTTCGCGGGCCTGGTCGCGATGAAGTCCGATTCCCTCACGATGACGGCCGTCTGGACGGTGTGCGGCATCGCGATGCTGCTGTCGCTGGGGCTGTGCGGCGTGATCACCAGGCCGGGCGGGGTGCAGCTCGGCTGGGTGCTCCAGGTGGCGCTGCTGCTGAGCGGCTTCGTGGTGCCGATGATGTTCATCCTGGGCGCGGCGTTCGCGGCGCTGTGGTGGGCCTCGGTGCACTACGGCCGCATCATCGACGCGCACAAGGCCCGCTGGGCCACGGCACTCGCGGAACACGAGGCCGCCACGCCGGAGGGGGCGACTGCCGCACCGGGAGGCGCGACTGCCGCACCCGAGGGCGCGGCGACCGCCGAGCGGGACGCGGCCGGGCCCTACGCCGGATAGACAGGGGGCGGAGCCGCCGCCGCGCGGCACGGGATCGGGCTTCCGGGCGGGACGGACCCGGGCGGGGCCGGGCCTCCGGGCGTGACGAGATCGGGCGGCGCGCCCCCGCAGGGACCCGCGCGAGCCGGGGCGCATCCCGGCGTCGTGGCGTAGCCGCACGTCCCCGCGCTGTCCGCCGACCGGCCGCGTGCGGAGGGCGACGGCGGCACCGGTAGCCTCGCAGCACCGTTCCGCTTCCGAGTCACCGCTATCCAAGGAGCCGCACAGCCATGACGACTCAGCGCACCCTCGTCCTCCTCAAGCCGGACGCCGTACGGCGCCACCTCGTCGGGGAGATCATCGGGCGGATCGAGCGCAAGGCCGGCTGGACCCTCGCCGCCCTGGACCTGCGCAGCCTCGACCAGGAGACCCTGGAGCTGCACTACGGCGAGCACCGGGGCAAGCCGTTCTACGAGCCGCTGGTGGAGTTCATGGCGTCGGGCCCCGTCGTGGCGCTCGTCGTGGAGGGGGAGCGTGTCATCGAGGGCGTGCGCGCGCTCGCGGGGCCGACTGACCCGATCGCCGCAGCACCGGGGTCCATCCGGGGGGACTTCGGCACCATTGTCCGGGAAAACCTGATCCACGCGTCGGACTCCGAGGAGTCCGCCATTCGGGAACTGAAGATTTTCTTTCCCGGCCTTTCCTGACCGGCTGTCAGCCGAATAGCCTGTCGGCCTGGGGCGACCGGAGGAATTCGGTCGCCCGGGGGATTGCCCCGCGCGCTTGTGGGAACGCGACCCCGACAAACTTCGTCACCCTTACCGAGGTGGGCCAGCGCGCCGATCCGGGGTTGACGGCACTACGATGACCCCTAGCCGAGCAAGCCACGGGCTTCGCGCGCTCCACCACCCACCTCGCCATCCTGAAAAGCCATCAACGCTTCGATTGGGAAGGCCAGACGCATCCTCATGGGGAACAAGATGTCGTTCATCGGCCGTGACATGGCTGTCGACCTCGGGACCGCCAACACGCTGGTGTACGTCAGAGGCCGGGGGATCGTACTCAACGAGCCGTCCGTCGTCGCCATCAACACCAACACCGGGGGCATTCTCGCGGTCGGTGCCGAGGCGAAGAAGATGATCGGCCGGACACCGGGCAACATCGTGGCGGTCCGGCCCCTCAAGGACGGCGTGATCGCGGACTTCGAGATCACCGAGCGCATGCTCCGGTACTTCATCCTCAAGATCCACAAGCGCCGCTACCTCGCCAGGCCGCGTGTCGTCATCTGCGTTCCCTCCGGCATCACCGGGGTCGAGCGCCGTGCCGTCATCGAGGCGTCGACGCAGGCGGGGGCGCGCCAGGTGCACATCATCGAGGAGCCCATGGCCGCGGCCATCGGCTCCGGTCTGCCGGTGCACGAGGCCACCGGCAACATGGTGGTCGACATCGGCGGCGGTACCACCGAGGTCGCCGTGATCTCGCTGGGCGGCATCGTCACGGCCCAGTCCATCCGGGTGGCCGGCGACGAACTCGACAACGCGATCATCCAGCACATCAAGAAGGAGTACTCGCTGCTGCTCGGCGAGCGGACCGCCGAAAGCATCAAGATCACCATCGGTTCCGCGTACGACCTGGAGAAGGACGAGCACACCGAGATCCGCGGCCGGGACCTGGTCTCCGGGCTGCCCAAGACCGTGGTCATCTCCGCGGCCGAGGTCCGCAAGGCGATCGAGGAGCCCGTCAACGCGATTGTCGACGCGGTCAAGACGACCCTCGACAAGTGCCCGCCCGAGCTCTCCGGCGACGTGATGGACCGGGGGATCGTGCTCACCGGCGGCGGTGCGCTGTTGCGCGGGCTCGACGAGCGGCTGCGCCGCGAGACGGGCATGCCGATCCACATCGCCGAGAATCCGCTGGACTCGGTGGCGCTCGGCTCCGGAAAGTGCGTCGAGGAGTTCGAGGCGCTCCAGCAGGTGCTGGACGCACAGCCGCGCCGCTGACCGGCGAGGGCTCCAGGGCCGTTTCGGCCGCGACGGGTCCGTCCGCGAGCGGTGACCGGAATTTCAGCGGAAATCCGCCGTACGGACGCTGACGCGCCGTACGGCGGGTCGTTGATACACAGGCAGAGACATTCCTACGAGGAAGGCACGGCCGCCGCACGTGAGGGACACAAAGGAGAGCCGGCTGCTCCTGGTGCTGCTGATTGTCGTCGCGTTCGCCCTGATCACGGTCGACATCCGCGGGGGAGAGAACTCACCGGTGGACGGCGCGCGCCATGCCGCCGCCGCCGCGCTCGGCCCCGTGGAGAACGGTGTGGCGGGCGCCGTCGACCCGGTGGGCAACGCCATAAGCGCGGTGCGGGACTCGAACACCCGTCACAACCGCATCACCGCGCTCGAGCAGCAGAACGCGAAGCTGAGGCGTGAGCTCGGCAGCGACGACCAGAACCGCAACAAGGCCCGCGAGCTCGACAAGATCCTCAGGGTCGCCGGCGCCGGGCAGTACGGGGTGAAGGGCGCTCAGGTCGTCGCCATAGGAGCCGCGCAGGGCTTCTCCTGGACGGTCACCCTCGACATCGGCTCCCACGACGGCATCCAGCGCGACATGACCGTGCTCAACGGCGACGGTCTCGTCGGCAGGGTCACCACGGTCGGTCCGAGTACGTCCACGGTGCTCCTCGCCAACGACCCCGACTTCACGGTCGGCACCCGGATGGAGCGCACCGACGAGCTGGGCTTCGCGACGGGCCAGGGCGACCGCCCCCTCTCCGTCCAGCTGCTGAACACGAAGGCGAAGGTCAAGACCGGCGACCGGATGGTCACCTTCGGCTCGACCAAGGACAAGCCGTTCGTGCCGGGTGTGCCGGTCGGCCGGGTCGTACGGGTCGATCCGTCGGGCGGCGACCTGACGCGGACCGTGTACGTGCAGCCGTACGTCGGCTTCACCAAGCTCGACGTCGTCGGGGTCGTCGTCCAGGCGCCGCGCCAGAACCCGCGGAACACGGTCCTGCCGCCGAAGCCGAAGACCAAGCCCACCCCGACGGTCACCGTCACGGTCAGCCCGTCCGCGAACACCGGCCAGGGCACCGGCACGGACACCGGCCAGGGCACCGGCGACGGCCAGGGCGGCGACGGGCAGGGCGACGGCCAGGGGACGGGTGACGGCGGCGACGCCCTCCCCGATCCCAACGCCAACGCGAACGCGAACGCCGACAATCAGGAATAGAGCTGCTCCATGCGCATCAACCGGATTCTGCTCTCGGCCGCGCTGGTCGTGATCGCCCTGGTCCTCCAGGTATCCGTCCTCGCGAGACTCCACCTGCCCGGCGCCGTGCCCGACCTGATGCTGCTGGTGGTCCTCGCCCTCGCCTTCGTGTACGGGCATGTCGGCGGCGCCCTCATCGGCTTCGGCGCCGGGCTGCTGACGGACCTGGCACCGCCCGCCGACCACGCGGCGGGCCGGTACGCGCTGGTGCTGTGCGTCGTCGGCTACCTGGCGGGCCTCGTCCGCCCGGAGAAGGGCCAGATGAGATCGGCGCTCGTGCCGATGTTCGCCGTCGTCTGCGCGGCCCTCGGCTCGACGCTGCTGTACGCGGGCGTCGGTTCGCTCGTCGGTGACACGGCGGCCCGCCATGTCGGCCTCGGCGGCCTGCTGTTCACGTCCGCCGTCTACGACCTGCTGCTCGCGCCGTTCACGGTGCCGTGGATCATGGCCCTGGCCAGGAAGGCGGACAAGGACCCGCTGGCCGAGTCGCAGAAGGGCGGGAGCGGCCTCGGAGCGGGCGCCGACGTCGCGGCGGGCTGGATCGGGTCGGGCACCGGGCTGAGGATCGGCGGCCAGCGCGGCGGACTGCGCGTCAGGGCCGCTCGTAACCGCGCGGCCAAGGCGGGACGCATCAAGGGGGTCAAGCGACTGTGAGCAACATTCCCGAGACCGGCCGGACTCCTCGGGTGAAGGTCCGGATGGTCGTCATCCAGGTCCTCGTCTTCTCACTGCTGCTCACGCTCGGCGGGCGGCTCTGGTACCTCCAGATCCGCAACGGCCAGGAGTACACGCAGGAAGCCGACAAGAACCATGTGCAGCAGGTCGTGCAGCCCGCGGTGCGCGGCTCCGTCGTCGACGACAGGGGCGTGCCCCTCGCCGACAACGAGACCCGCCTCGTGGTCTCCGCGAGCCGCACCGAACTGCTGAAGCAGCCCGACGACGGCAAGGCCGTGCTCACCCGGCTGGCCGGCGTCCTCGGCATGAAGCCCGCGGACGCCGTCGACAAGGTGCGGCTGTGCGACGCGAAGACCCCGCGCCCCTGCTGGAACGGCTCGCCCTACCAGCCGATCCCGATCACCGACAAGGCCACCACCCAGCAGGCCCTCCAGATCATGGAGCAGCGCGAGGACTTCCCCGGCATCACCGCGGAGCCCACCGCCGTACGCAGCTACCCGGGGCCCGTCGGCGTGAACGCCGCCCAGGTCCTCGGCTACCTCGGCCCGGTGACGGACAAGGAGGTCGCGGCCTCCGAGAAGACCGACAACCCGCTGCTGCGGTCCGACAACGTCGGCAGGGCGGGCCTGGAGAGCGAGTACGACCAGCAGCTGCGCGGCAAGTCCGGGGTCACCCGCTACGAGGTCGACAACCTCGGCCGCGTCATCGGCAAGGCCGGCGCGACCCCGGCGCAGCCCGGCAGCAACCTCGTCACGAGCATCGACTCGCGGGTCCAGGCGATCACCGAGAAGGAGCTCGCCGCGGCCATGAAGGGCCTGCGGCAGCAGTACGACCCCGTCAGCCACAAGAACTTCAAGGCCGACTCGGGCGCGGCGGTCGTCATGGACGTCCACACCGGCAGGGTCATCGCGATGGCCAGCAACCCCACGTACAACCCGAACGTGTGGACCGGGGGCATCTCGTCCGCCGAGTACAACAACCTCACCAACAAGAAGTCGAACTACCCGCTGCTGAACCGCGCCACCCAGGGCGAGTCGGCCCCCGGTTCGACCTTCAAGGTCATCTCCACCAGCGCCGCGATCAACGCCGGGTACAACCCGAACGGCGGCTACCCCTGCACCTCGTCGATGACCGTCGGCGGTCGCGTCTTCAAGAACTTCGAGGGCGAGAACTACGGCGACATCAACATCGCGAAGGCGCTGGAGGTCTCCTGCGACACCGTCTTCTACGACCTCGCCTACGACCAGTGGAAGAAGGACGGCGGGATCAACGCCAAGCACCCGAAGGACTGGTTCTTCAAGACCGCCCACGCCTTCGGCCTCGGCAAGAAGACCGGCATCGACCTGCCCAACGAGGTCTCGGGCCGTGTTCCCGACCGGCAGTGGAAGCAGAGCTACTGGGACGCGAACAAGGCCGTCTGGTGCAAGGACGGCAAGAAGAGCGGCTCGTACGTTCAGCAGATCGAGTTCGAGAACTGCAAGGACGGCTATCAGGTCCGCCCTGGTGACTCGCTGAACTACGCGATCGGCCAGGGCGACACCCTGCTGACGCCGATCCAGGAAGCCGTCATGTACTCGGCGATCGCCAACGGCGGCACGATGTACCAGCCGAGCATCGGCAAGGCCGTCATCAGCGCCGACGGCAAGAAGGTCACGCCGATCAAGCCCAAGGTGAGCGGGCACCTGCCGGACACCAGGAAGACCATCTCGTACATCAACAAGGCACTCGAAGGCGTGGTCACCAGCGGTACGGCGGCCTGGCAGTTCGGCGGCTGGCCGCAGGACAAGATCGCCCTGCACGCCAAGACCGGCACGGCCGAGGTCGCCGGCAAGCAGAGCACCGGCTGGCTCGCCACGTACACCAAGGACTACGCGGTGATCATGACGATCTCGCAGGGTGGTACGGGCTCCGGCGCCGCAGGACCCGCCGTCCGCAAGATCTACGAGTCGATGTACGGCATCGGCGCCGACGGCAAGATCAACCCGAAGGCGGGCATCCTGCCGAAGCCGGTGAGCGCGCTGCCGAAGATCCAGTCGGACGGCTCCATCGAGGCGCCCTCCCTCAAGCCGTACAAGATGCCGCAGAAGAAGGACCCGGTGGACCCGAACGCGTCGGCCTCCCCCGGCACGTCGACCGCCCCGACCGCCTCCCAGCCGCCCGCGGGCACCGGAGACGCCGGCGGCGGAACCTCGCAGGTGGCCGGGGCAGAGCTGCCGGCCCTGGTACGGAGGGACTGAGCCATGACCGGTACCAGTGGCTTCACCGTCTCCGGCTACGGCCCCCAGCGCACCGGCTGGGCGCGGATGGCCGCGCGCGACTCCGTCCTGCGCAGGCTGGACTGGCCGCTCATGTTCGCCGCGATCGCGCTGTCGCTCATCGGCTCCGCGCTGGTGTACTCGGCGACCCGCAACCGCACGGCCCTCAACGGCGGCGACCCGACCTACTTCCTCGCCCGCCACCTGATGAACACCAGCATCGGCCTCGGGCTGATGGTCGCGGTCCTGTGGATCGGCCACCGCACCCTGCGCGGCGCGGTCCCGATCCTCTACGCCCTGTCGATCCTGCTGATGCTCGCGGTCCTCACGCCGCTCGGCTCGACCATCAACGGCGCCCACTCGTGGATCGTGATCGGCGGCGGCTTCTCCGTCCAGCCGTCGGAGTTCGCGAAGATCACCATCCTGCTCGGGATGGCGATGATCCTGGGCTCACGGGTCGACGCGGGGGACACCGAGCACCCCGACCACCGCACGGTGGCCAAGGCCATCGGCCTTGCGGTGGTGCCGATGGCCGTCGTCATGCTGATGCCGGACCTCGGCTCCGTCATGGTCATGGTGGTGATCGTGCTGGGCTGCCTGCTGGCGTCCGGCGCGCCGAAGCGGTGGATCTTCGGGCTGATCGGCGCGGGTGTCGTGGGCGCGGTCGCGATCACCGCGCTCGGCATCCTCGACCAGTACCAGATCAACCGGTTCGCCGCCTTCGCCAACCCGGACCTCGACCCGGCCGGCGTCGGCTACAACACCAACCAGGCCCGTATCGCGATCGGCTCGGGCGGCCTGCTCGGCAAGGGCCTCTTCCACGGCACGCAGACCACGGGCCAGTTCGTGCCCGAGCAGCAGACCGACTTCGTCTTCACCGTCGCGGGCGAGGAGCTCGGCTTCGTCGGGGCCGGCCTCATACTGCTGCTGCTCGGCGTCGTCCTGTGGCGCGCCTGCCGCATCGCCCGCGAGACGAGCGAGCTGTACGGCACGGTCGTCGCCGCCGGGATCATCGCCTGGTTCGCCTTCCAGGCCTTCGAGAACATCGGCATGACGCTGGGCATCATGCCGGTGGCCGGCCTGCCGCTGCCGTTCGTCTCGTACGGAGGCAGCTCGATGTTCGCCGTGTGGATAGCGGTGGGGTTGCTGCAGTCCATCCGGGTGCAGCGACCGATAAGGGCATGACGCCCGTACCGCGTTTCGAAAGGGCCGTCCCCGTGCAGCGCGCACAGGGGCGGCCCTTCTCGATTACACGCCAGGCATGGCGGTTACACGCCAGGTATGGCGGACACCACGCGCGAGGTCGAACGCAAGTACGTGCTCCCCGGCTCGGCGGAGGGCGGCGGGCCGCCCCCGCTGCCCGATCTGACCGGGGCCGGGGGCGTCACCGCCGCACGGCCGGAAGGCACCACGGAACTAGACGCCGTCTACCACGACACCTCCGACCTGCGGCTCGCGGCGGGACACATCACCCTGCGCCGCAGGGAGGGCGGCCACGACGAGGGCTGGCACCTGAAGTTCCCCGTCGCGCCCGGCGTACGGGACGAACTGCGCGCCCCGCTCTCCGCGGAGCTGCCCGACGACCTCGCCCGGCTGCTGCGCTCCAGGACGCGGGGCGCGGCCGTCGCACCCGTCGTACGCCTGCGGACCTCCCGCGCGATCACCCGGCTGCTGGGCAGGGGCGGCAGGCCGCTGGTCGAGCTGGCCGTCGACGCCGTACGGGCCGAGCGGCTCGGCGGCTCGCTCACCGTCACCGCCTGGACCGAGGTCGAGGCGGAACTCGCGCCGGACGCGGACCCCGCCGTCCTCGACAAGGTCGACAAGAAGCTCCGCAAGGCCGGCCTCGCGCCCGCGCCGTCCGCCTCCAAGCTCGCCCGCGCGCTCGCGGAGACCGGCCCGCCCGCGCCCCCGGCCGGGAGCGTGGCCGAACCCGCCACAGCGGGCGACCACCTCCTCGCGTACCTGCGCGAACAGGCCGAGGCGATTGCCGCGCTCGACCCCGCGGTCCGCCGGGACCTGCCCGACTCCGTGCACCGGCTCCGCGTCGCCACGCGCCGCGCCCGCTCCGCGCTCCGCAGCTACGGGAAGATCCTCGACCGCCGCGTCACCGACCCGATCGGCGGCGAGCTGCGCTGGCTCGGCGGCCGGCTCGGCGTCGACCGCGACACGGAAGTGCTCGGCGCCCACCTGCGCGCCCGCGTCGACGCGCTGCCCGCGACCCTGCTGCTCGGACCGGTCGAGGCGCGGCTGCGCCGGTGGACCGCGGGGAACGGGGCCCGCTCGCGCGATCTGACCCTCGCCACCCTCGACAGCGACCGCTACCTCGCCCTCCTCGACTCCCTGGACGCGCTGCTCGCCGACCCGCCGCTGCGCCGGGCCGCTGACGCGGCGCCGCGCGCCGTGCTGCCGAAGGCCGTCCTGAAGGAGTACGGCAAGCTGGCCCGCCGGGTCGAACACGCGCTGGCCCTCCCGCCCGGCGAGGAGCGCGACCTCGCGCTGCACAGCGCCCGCAAGGCCGCCAAGCGCGTGAGGTACGCGGCGGAGGCCGCGCGGCCCGGCGTGGGCAAGCCCGCGAAGAGGTTCGCGAAGCGCGTCAAGAAGGTGCAGAAGCTGCTCGGCGAGCACCAGGACGCCGTCGTCGCGCGGGCCACCCTGCGCGAGATCGCGATCCAGGCGCACGCCGCGGGCGAGACCGCCTTCACCTGGGGCCTGCTGTTCGCGCGGGAGGACGAGCGGGCGCTGGCCGCCGAGCGCGAGCTGCCCCGCGTGTGGGCGAAGGCGTCGAAACACGCGGCCCGCGCGGCACTCGCGGGCTGAGCCGTCGCACCCGGCGCCGCGCCCCCTGCCGCGGTGCCGCCGCGCGGTGCCTGCCGGGCGGGGGCGTCCGTGGCGCGCGGTACGCTGGTTAATCGCCTCGGCGCGGACTTCGCGCGTGCGGGCGAACCGCCCCTCCGGGCGTACCACCCAGCCGGCCCACGAAAGATCCGCGATGCCTGCCGATTCGGTCTTCCCGCAGCTCGAAGCTCTGCTCCCGCATGTACAGAAGCCGATCCAGTACGTCGGCGGCGAGCTGAACTCCACGGTCAAGCCGTGGGACGAGTGCGACGTGCACTGGGCGCTGATGTACCCCGACGCCTACGAGGTCGGCCTGCCCAACCAGGGCGTCATGATCCTCTACGAGGTGCTCAACGAGCGCGCGGGCGTCCTCGCGGAGCGCACCTACAGCGTGTGGCCCGACCTGGAGGAGCTGATGCGGGAGCACGGCGTCCCGCAGTTCACGGTCGACAGCCACCGCCCCGTGTCCGCGTTCGACGTGTTCGGCCTCAGCTTCTCCACCGAGCTGGGCTACACCAACATGCTCACGGCCCTCGACCTCGCGGGCATCCCGCTGGAGGCGAGGGACCGCACCGAGGACCACCCGATCGTGCTCGCGGGCGGCCACGCCGCGTTCAACCCCGAGCCGATCGCCGACTTCATCGACGCGGCCGTGATCGGCGACGGCGAGCAGGCCGTCCTCACGATCACCGACATCATCCGCGACTGGAAGGCCGAGGGCCGCCCCGGCGGGCGCGAGGAGGTCCTGCTCCGCCTCGCGAAGACCGGCGGGGTGTACGTGCCGGGCTTCTACGACGTCGAGTACCTCGCGGACGGCCGCATCGCGCGTGTCGTGCCGAACAGGTCGGGCGTGCCGTGGCGCGTGTCCAAGCACACCGTGATGGACCTCGACGAGTGGCCCTACCCGAAGCAGCCGCTGGTGCCGCTCGCGGAGACGGTGCACGAGCGGATGTCCGTGGAGATCTTCCGCGGCTGCACGCGCGGCTGCCGGTTCTGCCAGGCGGGCATGATCACCCGCCCCGTGCGCGAGCGCTCCATCACCGGGATCGGCGAGATGGTCGACAAGGGCCTCAAGGCGACCGGCTTCGAGGAGGTCGGCCTGCTGTCGCTGTCGTCCGCGGACCACAGCGAGATCGGCGACATCGCAAAGGGCCTCGCGGACCGGTACGAGGAGGACAAGATCGGCCTCTCCCTGCCGTCCACCCGCGTCGACGCGTTCAACATCGACCTCGCCAACGAACTCACCCGCAACGGGCGCCGGTCGGGCCTCACGTTCGCGCCCGAGGGCGGCAGCGAGCGCATCCGCAAGGTCATCAACAAGATGGTCTCGGAGGAGGACCTGATCCGCACGGTCGCCACCGCGTACGGCAACGGCTGGCGCCAGGTGAAGCTGTACTTCATGTGCGGCCTGCCGACCGAGACGGACGAGGACGTGCTGCAGATCGCCGACATGGCGGTGAACGTCATCCAGAAGGGCCGCGAGGCCTCCGGCTCCAACGACGTCCGCTGCACGGTGTCGATCGGCGGTTTCGTACCCAAGCCGCACACGCCGTTCCAGTGGGCGCCGCAGCTGTCCGCGGAGGACACGGACGCCCGGCTCACGAAGCTGCGGGACAAGATCCGCGGCGACAAGAAGTACGGCCGCTCCATCGGCTTCCGCTACCACGACGGCAAGCCCGGCATCATCGAGGGCCTGCTCTCCCGCGGCGACCGCCGCGTGGGCGCCGTGATCCGCGCCGTGTACGAGGACGGCGGCCGCTTCGACGGCTGGCGCGAGCACTTCTCGTACGACCGCTGGATCGCCTGCGCCGAGAAGGCCCTGCCGTCCTACGGAGTGGACCTGGCCTGGTACACGACCCGCGAGCGCTCCTACGAGGAGGTCCTGCCCTGGGACCACTTGGACTCGGGCCTGGACAAGGACTGGCTCTGGGAGGACTGGCAGGACGCGCTGGACGAGACCGAGGTCGAGGACTGCCGTTGGACGCCGTGCTTCGACTGCGGCGTGTGCCCCCAGCTCGACCTCGACATCCAGGTCGGCCCGACGGGCAAGAAGCTGCTGCCGCTGACGGTGGTCGGCAAGTAGCGGCGCGCGGTCGCGTCGGGTACGGGGCCTCCCCCGGAGGAGGCCCCGTACCCGACGCCGCCGTTCGACGGGACGGCGGCGCCGGAAGAGCGGCTACGCGTTCTTGGGCGCGGCCTGCTGAACGACCTCGAAGGACCACAGCGCGGAGCCGGAGGCGGCGGGCTTCGGCCGCTCGCCGCCCTCCCCGTTCCCACCCTGGTGCGCCGTCTTCATGGGACCCTCCATCCACGCCTGGAAGGACTCCTCGTCACGCCACCGCGTGTAGACGAGGTAGTTGTCCGTGCCTTCTGCCGGGCGGAGAAGTTCGAACCACTCGAAGCCGTCGGAGTTCTCCACGGCGTGGGCGCGTGAGGCGAACCGCTTTTCCAGCGTCTCACGCTGCTCGGCGGGCACGGTCAGCACGTTGATCTTGACTACGCTCATGCCCCCATCCTGCCTCAACGGTCCTCAGGGGGATGTGCGTGGGCCCGTGCGCGGTCGTCCGCCCGGCGGGCTACTCGTAGTCCGGCAGGACGAGCGCGGAGCTGGCCGCGCGGCCCCTGCTCTCCGAGGCCAGGGCGGCGCCGGTGCGCAGCGCCTCGTTGCGGGCGGCGAGCTGTTCGGGCGTGCGGGGGGAGACCGTACCGCCGCCGCCCGTGGCGAGCGCCTGGTTCAGTTCCGCGAAGTCGCGCGCGGTCTTCTCGTAGGCGGCGAAGGCGGCCGTGTGGTCGTCGTGGGTGGCCAGTTCGCCCGCCAGGACGTACGCCCCGACGAGGGAGACGCTCGAACCCTGGCCCGACATGAACGACGTCGCGTGGGCGGCGTCGCCGGCGAGGGCGACACGGCCGGTGGACCAGGCGGGCATGTGGATCTGGCTGACGACGTCGAAGAAGAGGTCGTCGGCCTCGCGCATGGCGGCCACCAGCCGGGGGATCTCCCACCGCGTGTCGGTGAACTTCGAGGCCACCAGCTCGCGTTGCGCCCGGGGGTCGCGGAAGGCGTCGAACGGGGGCTCTTCCAGGGTGAAGTTCAGGAAGCCGTGCATCGGCTCGTCGCGCTCGTAGGCGTAGAGCGTCCCGGACCTCCCGGGAACGTTCCAGATGACCGCCTCGTGGCTCAGGCCGAGGTCTCCCGGCAGGGTGAAGCCGGCGAAGCAGTGGCCGAGATAGCGGTGGTAGCGCTCCTCCGGGCCGAAGGCCAGGCGGCGGGTGTTGGAGTGCAGGCCGTCGGCGCCGATCACCAGGTCGAAGGAGCGCCGGGCGCCGCTGTCGAAGGTCACGGCCACGTGGTCGCCGCGGTCGTCGAGCGCCGCTATGGAGTCGTTGAACAGGAACTCGACCCTGCCCTCGACCAGGTCGTACAGGCAGTCGGCCAGGTCTCCCCTGCGCACTTCGAGGTCGTGGTCCTGGACGCCGCCGGTGACGGCCTCGGGGCGGATGGCGGCGAGGAGGCCGCCGTCGGGGTCGAGGAAGGAGATCTTGCGGGTGTCCACATGGGCTTCACGCAGGCGCGGCAGCAGCCCCATGCGCTCGACGGCGTCCCGCGCGGTGCCGCGGATGTCGATGGCGTATCCGCCGCCGCGCAGCCGTGGGGCCTTCTCCACCACGGTGACCTCGAAGCCGTAGCGGTCCAGCCAGTACGCGAGGGACGGGCCCGCGATGCTGGCGCCGGAGATGAGGACGGTGCGGTTCGTCCCACGGTTCGCCCCGCGGTTCGTTTCGGAGGTCCCTGTGCGGTTCATCGTCGGTCCTTCCTGCCCGGGCCCACGCTCGGGGCAGTAGATGCCTACTTTAGGTATCCTTATTGCGGATACGGTGTGCCCGGTGGGCGCGCCGTCGGCCACCACGGTATAGATACTTCAGTTAAGTATGCAAATGGAGCTGCGATGGACGCGTCGTCACGAGATGGGCTGGACGGACCCGGGGCCGCCGGCGACCAGGACGAAGTGCTGGCCGTGATGCCCCGCCTCTCGCAGCTGGGCAACGCCATCAGCCGGGGCCGCCTGGTCCAGCACGCCATGGAGGCCGCGGGTGTCACGGTCGAGCGGCCGGCCTTCACCGTCCTGCTCTCCCTGCACTTCGCGGGGGAGCCGCTGCGGATCAAGGAGATCGCGGACAAGGTGCAGGTCGTCCAGCCCCATGTCACGCGTCAGGTCCAGCAGCTGGAGCGGCGCGGCCTGGTGCGCCGCATCGGCGACCCGGACGACCGGCGCGTCAGCCTGATCGAGCCGACGGACGAGGGGGCCGGTGCCGCCGACCGCTACGCGCGCACGCTTATCGGCTGGTTCGCCGGAGCCGTCGCCCACTGGTCCGACCAGGACCGCAGGGATCTCGGCCGCCTGCTGACGCGCCTCGCCGACGACGTGACGGCCCATCTGGCGGACCTGGACGCCAGCCAGCGGGACGGCTGAGGGCGGGGCGCGGGCTTCGGGCTTTCGGGCCTGTGGGCCGCCACGCGGGGGCCGCGGGCCCGACAGGTGCGTGACAGGCGGACGCGTGGTCGAAACACGCCGCTCACGCGTCACGCCGGGCCACCGTCTCGCGTGAAGGGGACGGCCCGCCCGTGCGCACGGTGTGGCGGAGCGACTACTTTCGGTATGCACGGTCATGGCGAACACGCCCCACGGCTCCGGGGCCCGGCCCCCCCCCCCCCCCCCCCGCCGCCCGGGCCCGGGCGGGGGGGGGGGCGGGGGGGGGGGCCGGGGGGCGGGGGGGGGGGGATG
>NZ_JAIUKE010000073.1 GCF_020176795.1 Streptomyces sp. 8L | reverse complement strand
GGCCCCGGCCGCCCCCCCCCCCCCCGGGCGGCCGGGGCCGGTCCTGTTCGGCGGCAGCACGACAGGGCGTGCGTCCGTGCGGGGGAAAATGGCCGGTGAGGCCGTTTCCGGCACGGCAGAATGGGGCGATGCCGCCTCGTCTCGTCGCCCCCGACGCCCGGTTCAGGGTCTCCTTCCTCGCCGCCATGCAGGAGTTCGTCGCGGACCCGGGAGGCGACAGCGGACAGGTCGTCGCCGGGCAGGAGCTGGAGCGCTACGGGGCCCGCTGGGGACGGCCCTCGGTCTTCGCGGGGTACGTGGACGGGCTCAACGCCGAGCGTTTCGAGGAGACTCCGCGCGTCGAGGGGTGGGTCCCCTGCACGCACCTGTGGTTCGTGGACGGGGACCGGTTCCTCGGCCGGCTGTCGATCCGCCACCGGTTCACCCCCTTCCTGCTCGAATTCGGCGGCCACATCGGGTACTCCGTGCGCCCGTCCGCGCGACGGCGCGGCCATGCGACGGCGATGCTGCGTGAGTCGCTGCCGGTCGCGCGTGGACTCGGCCTCGACCCGGTGCTCGTGACGTGCGACGCCACCAACGTCGCGTCGAGGAAGGTGATCGAGGCGGCGGGCGGCCGGTTCGAGGACCAGCGGGGCGAGAAGCTGCGCTACTGGGTCGGTACCGGAACCTGACGACGCGGGCCCCGCGCACACGGCCCCGCGTGCCGGTGTGTTCGCGCCGCCGCCGGGCGCCCCGGCGTCGGTGTGACGGGTGGGAGCGCGCCTGTCCGGAGGCCGCTCCGGTCGTACGGCTCCACCGCGTCGGACGCATGAAATCCACTGGTGTACAGGGGTGTTGATGTGTGGCGGGGTGCTTCCGCGTGGCGAGGTGCTTCCGCGTCGGGAGCGGTGTGAGTGGCGGGTGCGGTAGGGGCGGCACGAGTGTTAAAGGTGGTGTGAGTGTTGAGGGCGTCGGGGGCGGTGTGAGTGTTGCGGGTGGTGGGAGCCGTGTGTCCGTCGTGGCGCCTGGCGGTGGGGACCTCGCGGGGTGCGGGAGCGTGGAGGTACGCGCGCCCGTACGGCGCGTGCACGCGTGCCGTCCGAGTGGGCGCCGGAGTCTCGTAAAGCCGCTCCCGCACACGGCGCCCCGCGCGCGTGCCCCCTCCACCCGGCCGCCGGAGCCTCGGGAACCGAACGGGGCCCTTGCGCGTACTCTGGGTAGTACGACGACTGTCCCCGGCGCGGCGCCCGCATCCGAAGAGACCTTGAGCGATCAGGGCCGATGCCGGGAGACGGAGCCAACCGCACACCTGGGGAGTGCCTTCACAGGGGCGTCGCCCGCCCGCAGGGGCGGAGCCGGGGTCGCCGGCCAGACGCGATTGTGAAGACACGACCTCAAGGGCCGCGCCGGACCGCACGGCCCCGCACCGAGGAGAGAACCACTGGGCAAGCGACAGCCCGAAGGCCCGCCGCCCGCACCCACAGTGCAGCGCATCCGACTGCGTTACACCAAGCGCGGTCGCCTCCGGTTCACCAGCCACCGCGACTTCCAGCGCGCCTTCGAGCGGGCGCTGCGCCGCGCCGAGGTGCCCATGGCGTACTCGGCGGGGTTCACGCCGCACCCGAAGGTGTCGTACGCCAATGCCGCCCCCACCGGCACGGGCAGCGAGGCCGAGTTCCTCGAGATCGCGCTGGCGCGACCGCGCGACCCGGGGGCCCTGCGGGAACTGCTCGACGCGTCGCTGCCCGCGGGCCTCGACATCGTCGACGCGGTGGAGGCGCGGGTGCCGGGCCTCGCCGACCGGCTGACGGCCTCCGTCTGGGAGCTGCGGCTGGACGGGGTGGCCCAGGGTGAGGCGGAGCGCGCGGTGGGCGCGTTCCTCGCGGCGGACACCGTCGAGGTGGAGCGCCGTACCAAGAACGGCGTGCGGACGTTCGACGCGCGGGCGGCCGTCGCGGACCTGAGGGTCGTGTCCGAGCAGGCCGCACCGGCGGCCGGCGGGGACTCCGGCTCCGCGGGTACGGGCCCCTGTGCGATACTGCGCCTGGTTGTTCGGCATGCGACACCCGCCGTACGACCCGACGACGTCCTGTCCGGTCTCCGAGCTGTGGCCGACCTGGCGCCGCCGGTCCCCGCAGCGGTGACCAGGCTGGCGCAGGGGCCCCTCGACGAGGAGTCCGGCACGGTGACCGACCCGCTCGCGGCCGACCGCGAGGCGGAGCCGGCGGGCCGCACCACGGCCCCCGGAACCGCCGCCGCGACGGCGGGAGCGGGCCCGGTCCCCGCATAGGGCAGTCGTCGCAGCGCCGCCCTCGAATCCGGGAGCCACCTGGATCGGGCAGCGCACCGACCAGAAGACTTTCGCCAGGCCCTGGCCCCCCGGCGCGCGGGGGGGGGCCCCCCCGGCCCCCCCCCGCGGCGGGGGGGGGCGCCCCCCGGGGGCGCGCCCCCCCCCCCCCGGGGGCCCCCCGGGGGCCGAGTGGTCGGGCCCGTAAGAGGCCCGGAAGAGGGCCGGGCGACACAGGCCGAGTGACGGGGCCCGCGTGCGGAAGGCCGGGACGAAGGCCTGGTCACGCGGGCCGGCGGACGAGCCGAACGAGGAGGTGCGGCGATGGCGGCGGGCACGATCCGCTACTGGGCCGCGGCGAAGGCGGCCGCGGGCGTGGCCGAGGAGCCGTACGCGGCGGACACCCTGGCCGACGCGCTGGCGGGCGCCCGGGCTCACCACCCCGGTGAGCTGGTGCGCGTCCTCGAACGGTGTTCGTTCCTCGTCGACGGCCTCGCCGTGGGCACCCGCGGGCATGAGACCGTACGGCTTGCCGAGGGCGGCACGGTCGAGGTGCTCCCGCCGTTCGCAGGAGGGTGAAGCGCACAGCATGAGCAGCGATCAGCAGTACCCGTACGACCCGGAGCGCGGGTACGGCACCCCGCCGCCGCAGCAGCCGCGGTACGGCACGCACCGGCAGGACCCGGCATACGGGCCGCAGGGCGCGTACGAGCCGCACGAGCCGCACGGCGGCGCCCCCGACGCGGCGCCCGACATGGAGGCCACCCAGACCTGGCAGGGCCAGACCTGGGACACCGGCTCCCAGCCGACCGTCGGCAACGCACCGGCCGCGCCGCCGTCGCACCAGCCCTCGTACCACCCGTACGAAGAGCAGCACCAGCGGCAGTCGCCGTACCAGGGGCACCAGCAGTACCCGGAGCACCAGCAGCCGTCGCGGGGCGGCCCTGCCCCGGCGCCCTACGGCTCCTACGAGCCCGGCCGGCCGCAGACGCCCTCGCAGGCGACCCCGCCTCCTTCCTCAATGGAGGAGACGGCCTTCTTGGCGCCGGTGCCGGGCTCCGGGCCCGCTGCGACGCCTGGTCCGCCGGCCTCTTCGATGGAGGAGACGGCCTTCTTGGCGCCGGTGCCGGCTTCTGGGCCCGCTGCGACGCCTGGTCCGCCGGCCTCTTCGATGGAGGAGACGGCCTTCCTGGCGCCGGTGCGGGCATCCGGGCCCGCCGCGACACCCGCACCGCCTGCCTCCTCGTCGGAGGAGACCGCCTTCCTGGGCGCCCCGATCACGGCGGCCTCAGGACCGGGTGCCGCGCCCGCGCCCGCCCCGGCAGCCGCGCAGCCTTCCGGCGCGTACCCGCTGCCGCCCGAGGTGCCGCCGCCGGAGCACGGCTCCGGTGCTCAGCACGGGGCGGGCCGGCAGGGCGCGGGGGCGCCCCCGTACCCCGCGCCCGCCGAGCCGACGTCTCCCGCGCCGGCTCCGGCGGCGGCCCCCGTGCCGGGCCCCGGCCCCGACCAGGCCGGGTACAACGCCCCCAGCACCCTCGGCAACGCCCGCGTCACCGACGCCCAGCGCGCCCGTGCCGAGGGCCGTTCGCCGATCATCCCGCCCGGCATCCAGCCCGCCGCGCTGACCGCCCTGCTCGGCCTGCTGCTCGCGGGCGGCGCCGCCGTCGGCTCGTACGCGCTGCTGGTGCCGGTCGTGGTGCTCCAGGCGGTCACGGCGACCGGCTGGTTCCGGCTGAACGGCATGTGGCCCGCCCGGCAGGGCATCGCGCTCGCGTTCCTCGGCGGCCTCGTCGCCGATGTCGCGCTGCTCGTCGCGGGCAGGGACAACGGACCCGCCGCGATCATGGGCACGCTCGGCGTCTGGGTGCTGCTGACCGTCGTCCTGCAACTGCGCAGCCACGCCGACCCGGACACCCGGCTGACCGGCCTGCTCGCCACGGTGGTCTCGGCGGCCCTCGCGATCATCGCCACCGGGTACCTCGCCTCGTCGTCCGACGCGGTGGTCGTCGGCGCGGTGGCCGTCGCCGTCGCCGCGCTCGTGCGGGCGCTGCCGCTGCCGGGGCCCGTCTCGGTCGCCGCAGCCCTGATCGTCGCCGCGGGCGCCGGCCTCGCCATGGGCGCCGTCACCGACTTCGGCGCGCGGGGCGCGCTGATCGGCATCGGCGCAGGGGTGTGCGCGCTCGTCGGGCTCCGGGCGGCCAGTTACGACTACCCGTCCCGCTTCGTCCACATGACGGCGGGCGTGGCCCTGCCGCTGACCGCGGCGGCCCCCGTGGTCTACCTGCTGGGCCGGGCGCTCGGCTGAATCCGGTGATTCCGGTACGGGCCCCGGCCGCTGGTCGGGGGCCGCGGCCGCGGGCCGGGGGGCCCCCAGGCCCAGGGGGCCCCGCCGGAACGGGGGGGGGGGGGGGGGGCGCGCCCCCCCGGGGCGGGGCCGCCGGCGCGAGCCC
>NZ_JAIUKE010000072.1 GCF_020176795.1 Streptomyces sp. 8L | reverse complement strand
GCCCCGGGGCCGGTCCGCAGTCGTCTTCATGAGGGGTGCGCGCGCCGCGCCGGCCGTGCGCCGTGCGCGCGGGACCGCTCCGTCAGCTCACGCCGACAGGTGGTCGAACTCGCCCGCCTTGATGCCCAGCAGCATCGCCTCGATCTCGGCCGGCGTGTAGACGAGGGCCGGCCCCTCGGGGAAGCGGGAATTACGCACGGCCACCTGGCCGCCGGGCAGCTTCGCGAACTCCACGCAGGTGCCCTGGGAGTTGCTGAAACCGCTCTTCTGCCAGGCAGCGTCAGTGAGTTCCGCCGCCGCGATGCCGTTGTACGCCTGATGCACAGAAATCTCCCCGGAGTTACAAACTACGGCTGTCAACTGAGCTGGAGCATAGCGGTGTTCACGTGCCTCCGCACGTGCGAATGCACGTGCACGGGCTGTATTCCCGTGATTACAAACGCTAAGGAACCCCTCTGAAGCGCTGAGTGAACAGAATGTTCGATTGTCGGGACGCTGGTGACGGCACGGACGGTGACACCTCCAACGCGGCGCGGAGCGGTACGGAGCGGTACGGAGCAGTGCGTGAGCAAAGCAGCGCACAGCGCGTTCCCGATCATTCTGGCGGCTCTGACCAGCCCATACCCGCCGGCGGGCGGCTTTTGCGGCGCCCCGCCGCGGTGACTGCTTCTCTCGTCGAGAACCAACTTCCGCAGGAGAACAGTATCTTTGCAGTCGATATGCATAATCCCCGTGTAATCCATTGGATTGACCCGCCAGGCCCCTGGCCCGCCCCTTGCCGTACGGGAGTTGCCGCCGCGATCGGAGCGGAATCCCGCCGCGGAAAAAGGAGCGCGGGAAGAGGGGCGGGAACGGCCGCGGGAAAGGCACCGGAAAGAGGGATACGAGGCGGTACGGAAGCCGTTCCCCCGTACGGATTCGACGCGGGCGATACCGCCCGCCGGATCTGTGCGGGAGTCCGCACGGTGACGAAGCCTCCGCCGCCCCGTAAAGACGTTCGGGGTGGTACGGACGGACGCCCGCCGGAGACAGGCGGCGGTACCTCGCGGGCGGCGGCCGGCGGACCCTGCCGGTTTCCTCCCTGGCGGCAGAGGAGCGCCCTGGTAGCTTGACGGGCGTTCGGCGATCCGATGATCCGGCGATCCGGTCGCTCTTCGGCGTTCCGGTGGCCCGCGGTCGACTCTCGGCGACTCTCAGGGGGCATGCGCGTGCGCGGGTTCAGGTTCAGGGGCACCTCGGCCGCCGGTGCGGCCGGGGCAGCCGTCGCACTGCTGCTGCTCGCGGGCTGCGGTGGCGGCGGCAGCAGTGACAGCGGGGCCGGGGGCGCCAAGGCGGACGCAAGGGGCGCGAACGGTACGAGCGCGCCCCCGATCGCGGGCGGCGGCACGAGCACGGGCACGGGTACGAGTACGGGCTCCGGCGCAGGTCCCGGCTCAGGCACAGGCGCACCCGGGTCCACCGGGTCGCCGAGCGTCCGCCCGCCGTCGCCCGCGACAGGGTCGGGCCCCGGCTCCGCGACCGTGGCCCAGGTGTCGGCCGCGCTCGCCGGCACCTGGCAGGGCCAGACGGACGGCAGCGTGGTGACGCTCGCGGTCAAGGGCGTTCAGGCGGTGGTGATCGCCGACGGCCACGTCTGCCAGGGCACGATCCGGGACATGGGCGTGCCCATGCTCGCCATGACGTGCACGGACGGGGACAAGAACCGCGTGATGGGCATCGTGCAGTCCAACGACCGCAAGACGGCGGTGATCGCGTGGGGCGACACCAAGCGGGACACGCTGAAGAGGACGACGGCGCCGGCTTCCCCGGGGGCGCCCTCCGGGACGCCCTCGCCCTCCGCCCGCACATCGCCCCCGCCGAACGCGTCGTCGGCGCCTTAGGGGTACGCCCGATACGGAGACCGGGGGCGGCGCGGGCCGAGGCAGGGACCGGGGCGGGCGCGCACCGTTGTCCACAGGCTGTGGAAAAGGTGACGGGAGGACCATGGGCGAGAACAAGCGGCGCATGCTGGCCGGCGACTGGTACATCGCGGACGACGACGAGCTGGCCGAGGACACCCGGCGGCGCATCGCGCTCTGCGCCGCGTTCAACGACGAGACGGCGAGCGGCCCCGAACGGCGGAAGGTGCTGGAGGAGTTGCTCGGATCAGTGGGCGAGGACGTGGGAATCCGGCCGCCGTTCCACTGCGACTACGGCTCGTACATCTCCATCGGCGCTCGGACGTTCATCAACTTCAACGCCGTCTTCCTGGACGCCGCGCCGATCACCGTCGGAGCCGACTGCCAGTTCGGCCCGAACATCCAGCTCCTGACGCCGAACCACGAACTGGACACCGAGCGCCGCCGGGCCGGCTGGGAGAACGCGGCCCCGATCACGATCGGCGACAACGTCTGGCTCGGCGGCGGTGTGATCGTCTGCCCGGGCGTCACCATCGGCGAGAACACGGTGGTCGGCGCGGGTTCCGTGGTCACCAGGGATCTCCCGGCGGGGGTGCTTGCGCTGGGGAGTCCGGCGCGGGTCGTACGGGAGCTGTGAGGGCGCCGTCCCGGGCCGCGGGAACCGGGCGCGGTGCCGGGGCCGGGGGCTGAGGCCCGAACTCGCACCAGACGATCTTGCCGCGGCGTCCCCGCCCGTGGTCGCCCCAGTCGGCGGCGAGCCCGGTGACGAGCAGCAGCCCGCGTCCCTCGACCGCCTCCGCGTCCACCGACTCGATCCCCGTCGGCCAGCGCGGAGGCGTACGGGAGGGGTCGCCGACCTCGACGCGCAGCCGGCCCGCCGCCTCCAGCAGGGCGAGGCAGACGGAGCCGCGGGTGCAGCCGCACGGGCAGACCCCGTGGCGTACCGCGTTGGTGACCAGCTCGCTGACCGCGAGTTCGACCGTCGCTGCGAGGTCGCCGTCCACGCCCCTCTCGGCCAGGGTCTCGCGCGCGTGTCTTCGCGCCCGGAAGACCGCTTCCGGCTTGTGCGGCAGGGGAAGCCGGGTCAACGGCAGCCAGGGCCGCTCCGAATGGAACACGTCGTGCACAAGTCCACTGTCGGTGAGCATCGTCACTCTCGGACATCGATAGGTCACTTAAAGCAACCTATGGTGCCGAGAGCGACGCCCGCATGCCACCGCCGTACGAGTCCTCTTGCGACGTCTTCTTCAAGGCGCCCTTACGGGGTCCGGAGCGCGCGGGGACCCCGGGAGCGCGGGGACGGGGGACGGGAGGACCGCGAGGGACGACGCGAGGACCGCGAAACCCCGGCGTCCCCCCGGCGCCGCCGCTGCGGAACGCCGCCGCCACGGAGCGCCGTCGCGACGGAACGCCGCTGCTACGGGACGATCACCAGCTTTCCGTGCGCGTGGCCGTCCTCGCTCTCCCGCTGCGCCTCGGTGCCCTCGTCCAGCGAGAACGTGCGGGCCACCCTCAGGCGCAGCTTGCCGTCCGCCGCGAGGGCGAGGTTCTCCGTGAGGTCGGCCCGCTGCTGCTCCGGCGGGGTGCCGCCCGAGGAGAAGATGACGCCCAGCTTCTGCGCGTCCATGTCGGCGATGGTGACGATCCGGTCCGTGGTGCCGCCGCGCAGCTCGATCGCGTCGGGCAGATCGCCCTTGCCCGCCGTGTCGAACACCGCGTCCACGCCCTGGGGCGCCGCCGCGCGGACGCGCTCGACCTGGCCGTCCCCGTAGGCCACGGGGGTGGCGCCGAGTTCGCGCACGTAGTCGTGGTTCGCGGGCGAGGCGGTGCCGACGACCGTCGCGCCGAGCGCCACCGCGAGCTGCACCGCGATGGAGCCGACCGCGCCGGCCGCGCCGTTGACCAGCAGCGTCTCGCCGCTCTTGACGTCGAGCAGCCGCAGGACGCGGCGCGCGGTCTCGCCCGCGACCGGGACCGCGACGGCCTCGCTCCACGGCACGCCCGCAGGCTTCTTGGCCGCGGTGGTCATCACGGCGTGCTCCGCGTACGCGCCGCGGCCCCAGCCGACGACCTCGTCGCCCACCGCGAAGTCACCGACGCCCTCGCCGACCTCGTCCACCACGCCCGCGACCTCGAGACCGGGGACGGCGGGCAACGCGGTGTGCATCATCTGCTCCATCCATCCGTGGCGGATCTTCCAGTCCATCGGATTGACGCCGGCGGCCTTGACCGCGATCCGGATCTCGCCCGGGCCCGGACGGGGCTCCTCGACCTCGCCCACGTGCAGCACCTCGGGACCGCCGAACTCTTCGTACACAGTCGCCTTCATCGTGACCTCCGCGTATCGCGTCGTTCCATAAGGGTTGCCGTCACTACCTTGCCGCCATCGCGAGCGGTCGGCCCCTCGGGGCGCGGCCCTCACTTGAACTGTCAAGCGTCCTTGCCTCGGCCTTGTTCCCGGGCACTGTCAGACCCCCCTGCGACACTCGACCCCATGACCGAACCCTCCACGCGCTGGGCGCTGGCGCCGCTGGACGACGGCGGCGCGCTGCTCGCGCCGCTCGCGGGCGACGGCTCGCCGGCCGGGCCCGCCGTGCGGGAGCCGGACCTCGTCGCGGCGGTGCGGGCGCGGCCCGGCGTCGCGCGGTGGGTGTGGCGGTCGACGCCCGAGGTCTACCCCCGGCTGCACGCCGCGGGCGTACGGGTGGAGCGGGCCTACGACATCGAGGCGGCCGAGCAGTTGCTCCTCGGCCACGAGGGGCGGCTCGGCGAGCCCAGGTCCGCGGCGGCGGCCTGGGCGCGGCTGCGGCGCTCGCCGGTGCCGCGGGACCCGCCCGCGCGCTCGGCGGAGCCCGGCTCGCAGTCGTCGCTGTTCGAGCCGAGGGCGGGCTCCGAGGTGTCGTTCGAGGGCCTTCTCGCGGTCTACGAGGAGCAGCAGCGCAGGCACGGCCGCGCGGAACACCCGGGCCGGATGCGGCTGCTGACGGCAGCCGAATCCGCGGGCATGCTCGTCGCCGCGGAGATGCACGCGGCGGGGCTGCCGTGGCGGGCCGACATCCACCGCGAGGTGCTGGGCGAGCTGCTCGGCGAGCGGTATGCGGGCGGCGGGGAGCCGCGCCGGCTCGCCGAGCTCGCGGACGAGGTGTCGGCGGCGTTCGGCCACCGGGTGCGGCCCGACCTGCCGGCCGAGGTGGTGAAGGCGTTCGCGGCGGCGGGCGTGCGGGTCCGCTCCACCCGGCGGTGGGAGCTGGAGCGGGTCGAGCACCCGGCGGTGGAGCCGCTCCTCGCGTACAAGAAGCTGTACCGGATCTGGACGGCCAACGGCTGGTCCTGGCTCCAGGACTGGGTGCGCGACGGCCGGTTCCGCCCCGAGTACCAGCCGGGCGGTACGGTCACCGGGCGCTGGACGACCAACGGCGGCGGCGCGCTCCAGATCCCGCGCGTGCTGCGCGGCGCCGTCGTCGCGGACGACGGCTGGCGGCTGGTCGTCGCGGACGCGGCGCAGATGGAGCCGCGGGTGCTCGCCGCGATCTCCCGCGACCCCGGGCTGATGGAGGTGGCGGCGCACCAGGGCGACCTGTACACGGCGCTGTCGGACCGCGGGTTCTCCGGCGACCGCGCCCAGGCGAAGCTCGCGCTGCTCGGCGCGGTCTACGGGCAGACGTCGGGCGACGGCCTGAAGAACCTCGCGGCGCTGCGCCGCCGCTTCCCGCTCGCCGTGGCGTATGTGGACGACGCGGCGCGCGCGGGCGAGGAGGGGCGCCTGGTGCGCACCTGGCTCGGCCGTACGAGCCCGCGCGCGGCCGACGCCCCCGAGGACGACGAGGCGGGCATCCCGCAGGAGGACACGCCCACGGCGGCCGGTTCGCCGTCCACGGCGCGGGCGCGGGGCCGCTTCACCCGGAACTTCGTCGTGCAGGGCAGCGCCGCCGAGTGGGCGCTGGTGATGCTGGCGGCGCTGCGCGGCGCGACGGCGGGGATGCGGGCGGAGCTGGTGTTCTTCCAGCACGACGAGGTGATCGTGCACTGCCCGGCCGAGGAGGCCGAGGAGGTCGCGGAGGCGATACAGGCGGCGGCCGACACGGCGGGCACGACGGCCTTCGGCCCGACTCCGGTGCGCTTCCCGTTCACGACGGCGGTCGTGGAGCGCTACTCCGACGCGAAGTAGCCCCGGGGCCCGTGCCCGGGTGCCCGGCCGTGCCGGGGGCCGCGGCCTCGGCGGGCGCCGGCGAAGTGCGAAGGGGGCGTACCGAAGGCGCGCGTGAAGGCCGCGGTGAACGCGGCGGGAGAGGCATAGCCGAGACGGCCGCCGACCTCGGTGACCGACGCGTCGCGCAGCAGCGGTACGGCCGCGAGCAGGCGGGCGCGGGTGCGCCAGACGGCGGGGCTCTCGCCGGTCTCGGCGCGGAAGCGGCGGGTGAAGGCCCGCTCGCTCATGGACACCCGCGCGGCCCAGGCGGCGTTGGAGACACCGGCGTCGGGGGCGGCCAGGTACGAGCGGCAGAGCTCCGCGAGGCCGGCGGAGGCGGGAATCGCGACGTGGAAGGGGAGCGGGGCGCGCTCGGCGATCTCGTAGAGGAGGAGCTCGGCGATGGTCCCCTCGCGCCCCGACGAGCTGTAGTCGGCCTCGAACTCGCCTGCCGCCAGCAGCAGTTCGCGCAACAGCGGTGGAACGTCCACGACCGTGCAGGTGGCGGGCCACCAGGGGACGGCGGCCGGCTCGATGTACAGGCTGCGGGTGGTGACCTCCAGCATGCGGACCCGGTGCCGGGTGGCGGCGGGGATCAGGACAGCCCGCTCGGGCGGCACGGTCCAGGTGCCCTCGGCGGTGTCGACGACCATCACGCCGGTGGCGCCGTGGAGGAACTGCGCGCGCCGGTGCTCGTGCCAGTCCAGTACGTGTCCCGGCGGGTAGTCGGTGCCGATCGGCAGGACGGCCCGGTCGATGTGGTCGACATCGGCGAGCGGCACGTTCTTCACGGCGCCAGCCTGCCACTCTCCGGGCCGGAACGCGAAGGAACTGTGCCGACCATCGCATGTGGGAAGGCCCCCCGAGTTGGTGGAGTGGGGTCCATGGACGTGGTGATGCTGATCGGGATCGGGCTGGTCACCGGTGTGACGACGGTGCTTTTCGGGTTCGGGGGCGGCTTCGTCGCGGTGCCCGTCGTGGTGTGGGCGGACGCGGCACTCGGCGGGGACGCGATGCGGGTGGCGACCGCCACCTCGGCCGTGGTGATGGTGGTGAACGCGGGGTTCGCGACGGCTGTCACACCGCGCCGGGTACTGCTCGGACTGCGCGGCAGCGGCCCCCTGTCGCTGCTGATGGCGGCCGGGGCGGCGGCGGGGGCGTTCGCCGCCCGCCTCGCCCCGCCCGGACTGGCCCGCTGGCTGTTCGTCGGGTACGTCGACCTCACGATCGCCGACCTGCTCCTGCGCCCGGGCTTCCTGCGCCCCGGGGCCCGGCGCGGACCTGCGGGCGACGTCGGGACCGCGGGGGCCACCGGCGCGCCGCGCCCGCTGCCGCCTGCCCTCGGCGCACCGGTCGGCGCGGTCGCCGCGTTCCTCGGCGTGGGAGGCAGCGTCATGACGGTCCCGGCGATGCGGCGGGCCGGGCACCCGATGCGTACGGCGACCACCCTGGCCAACCCGCTCACCCTCGCCATCGCGGTGCCCGCGGCCGCGGTGTCCCTGGGCGGCGGCGCGGTTGCCCGGGCCGCGGACGCGCACGTCCACCTGGTGGGCCTCGTCGACCTCCCCGCCGCCGCTGCGCTGCTCCTCGGCGCGCTGCCGGTGATCGCGGTGCTGCGCAGGCGCCCGCCCCGCATCCCCGACCGCGCCTACGCCTGGGCCTACATCGGGCTGCTCGCGGCGGTGACGGTGGCGATGGGGACCTCGGGGTGACGTCCCCGGCCCCGCGCAGGATGCCTCAGCCGCGGGCGGGGCCGAAAATGGCGCCTCAGCCGCGGGCGGGAGCGGGACCCGGATCGGCAGCAGGATCGGGGCCGGGACCCGGACCGGCAGCGGGGCCGGGGCCGGGCGTCGCGAGTTCGCCGCGCAGGGCGTCCAGCACCGACTGGTGCGTGATCCAGCCGGTGAGCCTGGTGCGGGTGGCGTCGAGGACGGGCAGGCCCGCCCCCTCGGACGCGACCAGCGCGTGCAGGGCGTCCGTGAGGCCGGTGTTCGCGGTGAGCGGTCCGGGCAGGTGGGTGATCGCGCCCACGCTGAGGGACGCGTCGGAGGGCGTCGCCAGGGTCTCGGCGGCGGACCGCGCCGTGGCCGTACCGAGGTAGGTGTCGTCCCCGGCGAGTACGGGCAGGACGCCGTGCGGGGAACGGGCCAGCGCCGGGGCGGCCTCGGCCAGCGGCATCGCGGCGTCGAGCGGCTCGGGGAGCGGCTCCATGACGGCTCCGACGGTGACCCCGGCGAGCGGGGCACCGGGCGCCGCCTCGCCGATGTCGATGCCCCGCCGCCGCAGCTTGAGGGTATAGACGGTGTCGGTGGACAGGGCCCGGCTGACCCCCGTCGCCACCACGATGGCGGCCATCAGCGGCAGGATGATGGTGTACTCGCCGGTCAGCTCGAACATGATGATGACGGCGGTGATCGGGGCGCGCGCCGCCCCGGCGAAGACCGCGCCCATGCCGATCAGGCCGTACGCGCCGACCGGACCCGCGCTCGCCGGGAAGATCTGCTGCGCGAGGGCGCCGTATCCGGCGCCGAGGACGGCCCCCATGAACAGCGAGGGGGCGAAGACGCCGCCGGAGCCGCCGATGCCGATGGTCAGGCTGGTGGCCGCGACCTTGCCGACGAGCAGGAGCAGCAGGAAACCGATGGCGTACTTGCCGGCGACGGCGCTCTCCAGGACCGGGTAGCCGACCCCGTACATCTGCGGCAGCACGAGCAGGAGCAGCCCCAGCAGCAGGCCGCCGACGGCGGGACGGGCCCACTCGGGGCCGCGCCAGGCCCAGTCGCACGCGTCCTCGACCCAGTACAGGACCCGGGTGAAGCCGACGCCCACGGCGCCCGCGAGCACCCCGAGGAGCAGGAAGAGCGGGTACTCCGAGAGGTGGTGGACCGTGAAGGCCGGCAGGTGCAGGAACGGGGTGTTGCCCAGAGCCGCCCGGCCGATGACGGAGGCCGTGACCGAGGCGAGGACGACCATGCCGAAGGACTCCGCGGTGAAGTCGCGCAGGATGAGTTCCATCGCGAAGAACACCCCGGCGAGCGGCGCGTTGAACGTCGCGGCGATCCCTCCGGCGGCGCCGCAGGCGACCAGGACGCGCATCCGGTCCTCGGCCACGCTCACGAGGCGGCCGAGGCCGGAGCCCAGGGCGGACCCGATCTGGACGATCGGCCCCTCGCGGCCGACGGAGCCGCCTCCCCCGATGCACAGCGCGGACGCCAGGGACTTCACCAGCGCCACCTGCGGCGCGATCTTCCCGCCGCGCCGGGCCACGGCGAGCATCACCTCCGGCACACCGTGGCCGCGCGCCTCCTTGGCGAAGCGCTGGACGAGCGGACCGTAGAGCAGGCCCGCGGCCACGGGTGCCAGCAGGACGAACCACCGGCCGAGCCAGGGCACATGCGGGTTCGCGGCGTGCCCGGCCGCCGCGTAGTCGGCATGCCCGGACAGCAGCAGTGTGAAGGTCTTGATCAGCCACCGGAAGGCGACGGCGCCGAGTCCGGCACCGGCCCCGACGAGCAGGGCGAGCACGAGGAGCCCGCCCTTGGCTTCCCGGAGGGACGCCAGAAGGCGTGGCAGGCCCTCCGGCATGCGAGGAGTGCGGCGAGCGGCGGCGGCTGAGGGGGACGAGGTCGTACGGGCTCCGGGCATCATCTTTGCAGTATGCAATATTAACCATTGCCTTGTGCAATGTTCTCGGTCCCTGAGACCGGGACCGGCGGAGCAGGACGCTTTCCCCCTCCCCTCTGGGACCGGGTAGAAAGGGGGACATGCCTGAGCGAGCGCCGTACGCGAAGCCCCTCGATCCCGAGGACGAGGCGGCGGAGGAAGTGGTCACCGCGGTGCTCACGGCGTCCCGGCTGCTGGTGGCCGTCTCGGCGCGGTCCCTGGCCTCGGTCGAGGAAACCCTGACACTGCCCCAGTTCAGAATGTTGGTGGTGCTCTCGACCAGGGGCCCGATGAACATCTCCAGGCTCGGCGCCCACCTGGACGTCATCCCGTCCACGGCACTGCGCATGGTGGAGCGCCTGGCGTCGGCCGGCATGCTCACCAAGGAACCGAACGCCCTGAGCCGCCGGGAGATCAGGATCAGCCTGACGGCCGACGGGCGCCAGGTCGTCCAGGAGGCCACGGAGCGGCGGCGGTCCGAGATCGCCCGGATCGTCGGCGCCATGCCGCGCCCCCAGCGCGCCGCCCTGGTGCAGGCGTTGCACGCGTTCAACGAAGCCGGGGAGGAACCGCCCGCCGACGAGCCGGGCACGGCCGACGTCGACTGGTGACGCCCCGGGCATTCGCGCGTCCGCCCGTCAGCGTGTTCGCGTATCCGCCCGTCAGCGCGTCAGCGCGTTCGCGCGTCAGCGCCTCCGCCGATGACGCCTCGCGCCACGACGGCTCCCGGGACGGCGAACGGCCACCGCCGGCCTCGGTCGTCGTGCACCGGGACGGGGGGGGCCCGCGTCCGTTCCCCGGCCGGCTCGGGCCTGCGCGGGGGTTCTGCCGTGTCGCGTGGAGCGCGGGCTACAGCGCCGGGCTCGGGGCGACGCCCGCGCCGTCGACCAGGACCACGCGGTGGTTGTACTGGATCGTGTAGTACTTGGCCGCACCGGTGACGTGCTTGTCGCCGGTCGCGAAGAAGTCGTCCGCGCTCACCGGCGGCTGCGTCGCCACGTACGCCTGGCCCGCGGGGAACGAGTAGACGGTCAGCGGCTCCTGGGCCGACGGCGAGAGGCCCGAGGGGTACTCGGACGCCTGCGGGTATCCGGAGCCGAAGAGCGTGGCCTTGTCGCCGGTGGGCTTGACGATCGTCACGCCCTGCGCCGGCATGGTGTTGCGGCCGCCCGGGTTGTAGAACCAGACCTTCGCGCCGCTGAACCAGATCGCGGTCCAGTCGCCGCTCTGGCCGGCCACCACGAACTGCTGCCCGTCCTGGACGGTGCTTCCCCAGTCGTTGATCTCGTCCGTGCCCTTGCCGTCGGCACCGGGGTGCACGGCCGGGTCGGTGAAGAGGGGCGCGTCGGCGTCCGGAGCGGTGCGCACCGGCAGGAAGTTGGCCGGCTCGCTGCGGTCGGTGCAGGCGGTGGTCTTGCCGCTGGGGTCGTCGGCCGGGCAGACGCGCACGGTCTGCTTGTTGTCCGCGAACGGCGGTGTGATCGTCACCGCGGAACCCACCTCGGGGTTGCGTCCCGTCCGCGTGCCGACGTGCTCGCCGACCATGTTCATGAAGCTCGACCAGTCCCAGTACGGGCCCGGGTCCCAGTGCATGCCGGCGACGTAACTGTCCTGCGGGCCCGGCACGTTGTCGTGGCCGATGATGTGCTGGCGGTCCAGCGGGATGTCGTACTTGGCGGCCAGGTACTTCACCAGTTCCGCGGTCGCCTGGTACTGCGTCTGCGGGTACCAGCTGGCGCCCTGGGCGGCGAAGCCCTCGTGCTCGATGCCGATCGAGTGCATGTTGAACCAGTAGTTGCCCGCGTGGTACGCGATGTCCTTGTCGGAGGTCATCTGCGTCACGGCGCCGTCCGAGGCGCGCATCACGTAGTGCGCCGAGTCGGCGCTGCCGCTCTTCTGGAACGTGTCGATCGCGGCGTCGTACGACGACTCCGTGTCGTGGATGACGATGTACTTGATGTCGACACCGTCGGTGGGCCGGTTGGCCACCTGGCCGTTGGTCGCGGCGGCGGGCAGGAACGTGCAGTCGACCGTGGTGGGGCACTCGGTCGCCGTCGTGGCCGGGGCGGACTTGAGGTCCAGCTTGGACAGCTGGCTCGTCGACGGACTCACCGACGGTGTGGCCGCGAGCTTCAGGCTCTGCCCGTCCTGCGTCTTACGGCTGACGCCCGACTTCACGGACTTGTAGACACGGTCGGCGAACAGGCCCGCGGACTTCTGGTCGGGCGACTGGCTGTAGCGGGCCACCGCGCCGTACCAGGCCGACGGGTCGGTGGGAGTGGTGCCGCCGGTCAGCTTCTTCTCGTACGAGGCGAGGAGCGCCGCACCGCCACGGATGTTGTCGTGGTCGTCGGTGCGCAGGGCGTTCTCGGACGCGCCCGTGAGCTTGGCGGCGGCGGCCAGGGTGTGCAGCGAGGGGCTCGACGTCAGCGACTTGATGTCACCGCGTCCCGCCGCACCGGCCGCGCCGGAGGACACCATCTTGCTGGTGACGTCCGTGAGGTTCATCGGGCCGTAGCCGCCCGACGTGTTGTACTGCCCGCCGTGCGCGTCCCAGAGCGACTCCTGGTAGGAGACACCGAGAAGGACGTCCAGCGGAACGTGGAACTCCTTCGCCGCGGCGGCGAAGTCGGCCTGTCTGTCCTGCGTCGTGGGGTTGCTCGTCAGGGCGGCCTGTGCGGAGGGCAGGGCGACGAGGCCGCCCGCGACCACCGCGCCTCCTGCCACTATCCCGGCGAGCATTTTGCGGGACTTCTTCTTGTGTGCGGACTTTCGCAAGGAATTTCCCTCGATAAAGCGCTTTTTGGAGCTCTGTCAGGCGGTGGCCGTATGGGGCGGTCCCACCGATTGCGACAACATGAGGAACGTATCAAGCCACGTGCATGCCACTGGCGCCGGAGTGGCTTGCGTGTCGTACACGCGGTACAGGTGTGCCCGTGTGTACACACCGGAAGTGCCGTTCGTACATGCTTCTTTGCGCAGGCACGGGACACTGGTGCAGGACCGGTACATGCCAGGGACGGGACTGGTACGTGCCGGGGACGGGACAGGACCGGTACGTGCCGGGGACGGGCCGGGACACGGGAGGTACGGGCGCCGGAGCGCCGTATCACTGGGGCGCCGGCCGAACCCGCGGTGTCCGGAACCCGGTTCACTCCGGGCCCGGCGCCTCCCTGCGGTGCTGGCGCTCCAGGCTCGCGGTCAGGTGGTCGCGCATGGCCTCCGCCGCACGCTCGGGGTTGCGGCGCAGGATCGCCCGCAGGACGCGGTCGTGTTCCGCGAGTGTCAGGGGGCCCGCGCCCGCGATGCTGCCAAGACGGAAGATGTGCAGGTGGGAGTGGAGCCGGCCGACGGCGTCCGCGAGCAGCGAGCGTCCCGTCGCCCGCGCGATGGTGTCGTGGAAGCGCTGGTCGAGCGCGGCGAAGTCGCGGTAGACGGCGTACCGGTCACCGGTGCCCGGGTGTTCGCGCATCTCCTCGACGAGGTCCTCGATCGCGTCGAGTTCCGGGTCGTCCGCGTTCTCGGCGGCGAGCGCCGCGGCGCGGGGCTCCAACAGGAGCCGCATCTCGAAGAGTTCGTCCAGGCCCTGGCGGGTGAGGAGCTCGGTGGCCCGGTAGCCGGCCAGCGACCGCTTGGTGACGAGGCCGTCCGACTCCAGTCGCGCGAGGGCCTCGCGGACCGGCGTCGGGGACACGTCGAGGGCGCGGGCCAGCGCCTCGATGCCGACGCGGGCGCCGGGCTCGATCTCGTGGTCCATGACCTTGGCCTTCACGGCCTCGTACACACTGTCGGCCAGCACCTGCCGGCGCTGCCCCCGGCCGGCGTCGTGCGCCTGGGCCGCGTCGCCGGCCGGGCCGGTGCCGTGCGTCCGGTTCGCGCCGTGCGTCTGGTTCGCGCCGTGTCCCCGCGCGCGGGCGGGGCCCTCGTCGTCGCCCATCGGCCCGGCCTCCTCCGCCACTCGTACCGCCCTGCCACTGCCTGGTCCCACCGTGGCGGACAGCCACACTCCGGCACCCGGATCGACAGATTCTATAGGATCTGCCGATCCGGGTAGGGCCTCTCGGGGCCGTGGCCCGCCTTGGAGCCGCGCCGGGGACCGTGACCCGTCAGGACCGTGACCCGTCAGGGGCGGGGCAGGACGGCGCCCTCCGGCAGCAGGCCCTCCGCGTGCAGGTCGTCCCAGAGCTCCCCGGGCACCTCGGTGGTGACGGAGGTGACGTTCTGCCGTACCTCCTCGGCGTTCCGCATCCCCGCCAGCACCGTACGCACCGCGGGATGGGCCCGCACGAACGCCAGCGCGGCCACCGGTAGCGGCACACCGTGCCGGGCGCAGACGGCGGCGATGGCGCGGGCACGCGCGACGAGCGGCGCGGGCGCTGCGGCGTAGTCGAAGGTCGGGTTCTCGTCCGGCGTGGCGAGCAGCCCGCTGTTGAACACCCCCGCGCCCACGACGTCCACCCCGCGCTCGGCGCACAGCGGCAGCAGAGCCGTGGCCGCCGACCCGTCGAGCAGGGTGTAGCGCCCGGCCACGATCAGGCAGTCGATGTCGGTCTCGCGGACGAACCGGGTGGGCACCGCGACCTGGTTCATGCCCACGCCCACGGACCCGAGGACGCCCTCGTCGCGCAGGGCCACGAGCGCCGGGCAGGCCTCGGCGACCGCCTGGTCCGCATGTTCGTCGGGGTCGTGGATGAACGCGATGTCGATCCGGTCGAGGCCGAGCCGCGCGAGGCTCTCGTCGAGGGAGCGGCGGACGCCGTCCGCGCTGTAGTCGCGCAGGCGTACCCGGTTCGGCGTGCCGTGGAACCCGTCCACGCCCTGCACGTCCTCGGGCGCTCCCGTGCCGGGCACCAGCAGTCTGCCGACCTTCGTCGACAGGACGTACGCGTCGCGCGGCTTGTCCGCGAGGAAGCGGCCGACCCGCTCCTCCGACAGGCCGACGCCGTAGTGCGGCGCGGTGTCGAAGTAGCGGACGCCCGCGTCCCAGGCGGCCTGGAGCGCGGCGTGCGCCTCCTCGTCGGACATCGGCGCGAACAGGCCGCCGAGGGTCGCCGCGCCGAAGCCGAGCGCGGTGACGGGCAGCCGGGAGCGGCCGAAGGGCTCGGCGGGCAGCGCCGCACCGGCGTCCTGCGGTACGGGCGTCACTCCGCGCCGTCCCGGGGCCCGGCGGCATCCGACGCCCCGGCCGGCCCGGCGGGCTCGGCGGGCTTCGACGACGCCAACGGCTCCGATGGCTGCGACGGCTCGGCCGGCTCGGCGGGCCGCAGCCTGAGGCCCTGCATGCCCCCGTCGACCGCCAGGTCGGTGCCGGTGGTGGCACCCGCGTAGGGCCCGGCCAGGTAGCAGACCGCCGCGGCGACCTCCTCGGCGGAGACCAGGCGCCCGGTGGGCTGGCGCGCGCTCAGCGCGGCGCGCTCGGCCGCGGGGTCGGGCGCGGAGCCGAGGAGCCGGCCGACCCAGGGGGTGTCGACGGTGCCGGGTGTCACGCAGTTGACCCGTACGCCCTCACGGATGTGGTCGGCGGCCATGGCCCTGGTCAGGGCGAGCACGGCGCCCTTGCTCGCGGAGTACAGCGCACGCTGCGGGAGGCCCGCGGTGGCGGCGATGGAGCAGGTGTTGACGATCGCGCTGGTCGCCGGCAGGCCGGCGGTCCTGGCCGCGACACCCTCGCGCAGCAGGGGCAGCGCCGCGGCGGCGACCCGGGCCATGCCGACGACGTTCACGTCGAGGACGCGCGTCCACTCCTCGTCGTCGTTGTCCTCGACAGTGCCCTGGGCGCCGATGCCCGCGTTGTTGACCAGGACGTCGAGGCGGCCGAAGAGTTCACCGACGGCCGTGAGGGCGGCGCCCACCGAGGCCCGGTCGGAGACATCACAGGTGAACCCGCGCAACCCGGCCGGAACCGCCCCGGCGTTCAGGTCCAGGACGCACACCTCCGCGCCGCGCGCCGCGAGTTCGAGCGCCGTGGCGAGGCCGATGCCGGAGGCCCCGCCGGTGACGGCGGCCACGAGGCCGTTGAACTCGCCGCCGCGGGGGAGGTCGGAAGTCTGAGTCATGCTGCTGTTCGCCGTCCTTCTCGGTGTCGCGCTCGGCGCGGTGTCCCGGTGTGCCGGTGTCCCGGTGTGCCCGTGTGCCGGTGTGCTGTCGGTGCGGTGTGGTGCGGTGCGGGTGCGATGCAAGTGCGGTGCGGTTCCCGTACGTGCACAACCCGCCCGCCCGCATGCCGTACGTACGGCGTGCCCCGTGCCCGCGGTGTGGCTCACTCCATGAGGAAGACCTGCTCGGTCGCGGCCCACCACTCGCCCGGCGCGGCCTCCGGCACCGCCTCCTGGCAGGGGTCCGTGAGCTTCCACCACTCCCGGGTCGCCTCGTCGGCGGCCACCGCCGCGAGGTCGGCGTCCAGGTCGTCGCCGTGGTACTCGAAGTAGCCGAAGAGCCGGTCGCCGAGGAGATGGATCGAGTAGTTGGCGATGTGGCTGGCGCGCAGCCTGGCCAGGACCGGTTCGGGAACGGCGCGGTGGAGCTCGCGGTACTCGTCCCGCCGCTCCGGCCTCACCTTGATCACCTGGGCGATGCGCTGCACGACTCGCTCCGCTCTGCTCCGGGTCCAGCTGACGGATGGCTCAGCTGTCCGATGTATTCCGTACAGAACCTATAGGAACAACGCCCGGAGGTGAACCCTTCGTCGCTTCCCCCTTCATCGGGTTCACCGCGTTCACCGGGCAACCCTCTCCCCCGGCCTCCCTCACTCCCTCCCCCAGCACCGCTCGCACCCTGCCACGGAACCGGCGCCGCTTCCGTGGCCGGGCGCCGGAAAGTGCCGGCGAACCCCTTGACGCGCGGCTCGCACTCCTGCGTAACCTCCAGGCGTCCCCAGATTTCCTATAGGAAATTTCAGACTGTCCTTGGAGGCGTCATGGCAGACCCCACCTCGCCGGCACCCCCGCTCCCGCTGTTCGTCAAGGCGGTCGCCGTGCTCGGCGGCATGGCGGGCCTGCTGTACGGGTACGACTCCGGCGCGATCGCCACGGCGCTCCCCTTCGCGACGAAGGCCTTCGGCCTGTCGTCCACGGAACAGGGGCTTGTCACCAGCCTGATCCTGCTGGGCGCCCTGCCCGCGATCGTGGCCGGCTCCCTCGCCGCGAAGCGCTTCGACCGGCGCCACCTGCTGCTGGTGGCCGGCGTCATCTTCGTCGTCGGCTCGATCGGCTGCGCCGTGTCGGGCAGCGTGGCCGTCCTGCTGACCTTCCGCTTCGTCCTCGGCCTCGGGGTCGGCCTGGCCAACATGTTCGGCCTGATCTACCTGACCGAACTGGCGCCCAAGCGGACCCGCGGCCTGATCAGCGCGCTGTACCAGCTCAGCGTGAACGTCGGCATCCTCGTCGCGTACGGCGTCGGCGACGCCCTGCGCGGCTCCGGCGCCTGGCAGTGGATGCTCGGCCTGGGCGCGATCCCCGCGCTGCTGTTCTTCACCGGCATGTGCTTCAGCCCGAACAGCCCGCGCTGGCTCATCCTGCGCGGCCGGGACCGGGAGGCCCACGACGTCCTCGTACGACTGCGGCCCACCGGGGCCGAGGCGGACGACGAGTCCCGCGAGATCCGCGGCAGCCTCGGCCGGCAGGGCGCCGGAATGCGGGAGTTGTTCCACCGCTACCGGCCCGCGCTCAGCATCGGGCTGATCCTGACGTTCTTCCAGGTCTTCACCGGTATCAACGGTGTCGTCTACTACGCGCCGACGGTGTTCGCCTCCGCGACCGGCGGTGCCACCGACACCGGCATCATCGCCAACTACAGCGTGGGCGGCGCGCTCGTCGTCTCCACGGCGCTGTCGCTGCCGCTGATCGACCGCATGGGCCGGCGGAAGCTGCTGTCCCTGAGCCTCGGCGGCCAGGTCGTGCCACTGATCCTGCTGGCGCTGTTCCCGCACACGACGGTGCTCGACATCGTCTGCGTCTTCGTCTTCACCTTCGCGTTCGGCTTCGGACTCGGCCCGGTGTTCTGGCTGTACATACCGGAGATCCTGCCGCTGCGGGCCCGCGCACTCGGCATGGGCGTGGTGACGTTCACGCAGTACCTCTTCAACTTCCTCTTCTCGCTGACCTTCCCTGACATCCTCGGCGCGATCCACTTCTGGATCTTCGGGATCTACGGGGTCCTGTCGGCGGCGGGGCTGGTCTTCGTCCTTCGGTGGGTGCCGGAGACCGCGGGCCGCTCGCTGGAGGACATCGAGGAGGACTGGCGGCGCGGTGACAACCGGCCGACGGCCGCGACGACGGCGGCCTAGACGGCCGACGCACAACACCCCGTGCACCCCGCGCACCCCGCGCATGGGGCGGAAGCACGCGGAACGCACACCCCGCGCATGACGCGGTAACCCCCAGAGGCACACGGCAGAACGCGAACGCGACACCGAGAGCGAGAAGGCAGGCCATGCCGAGTACGACGATCAAGAGGATCGAGACCAGGCTCGTCAACATCGAACCGGAGACGCTGCGCACGGACGCGACGCAGACGTTCGTACGCCAGGAGACGATCCTCGTCACGGTCGAGACGGCGGACGGACTGCGCGGCACCGGTTACTCGTACACGATCGGCACCGGCGGTTCGTCCGTATTCGCCCTGCTGCGCGACCACGTGGCGGCCGGTCTCGTCGGCCGGGACGCCCGCGACATCGAGGGTCTCTGGGCGCGGATGCTCGCCGCCACCCGTGCCACCGCCTTCGGCCCGCTGACGTCGCTGGCTCTCGCCGCCGTCGACACCGCGCTGTGGGACCTGCGGTGCCTACGGGCGGGCGAGCCGCTGTGGCGGCTCGCGGGCGGCGCACACGAGCGGCTGCCGGTGTACGACACCGAGGGCGGCTGGCTGCACCTGCCGGTCGACGCGCTGGTGGAGAACGTCCGCGCGGCGAGGGACCGGGGGCTGCGCGGCGCGAAGCTGAAGGTCGGCAGGCCCACGGCCGTCGAGGACGCGGAGCGCCTCGCCGCGGTGCGCGCCGCGGTCGGGCCCTCGTTCGAGCTGATGGTCGACGCCAACCAGTCCCTGACCGGCGCGGAGGCGATCCGCCGGGCCCGTGCGTACGAGCCGTGCGACATCGCCTGGTTCGAGGAGCCGATGCCCGCGGAGGACGTGGCGGGGCACGAACGCCTCGCCCGCTCCACGTCGGTACCGGTCGCGGTCGGCGAATCCATCTACAGCGTCGGGCACTTCGCGGAGTTCCTGCGCGCCGGTGCCGCGGGCATCGTCCAGGTCGACGTGGCCCGCGTCGGCGGCATCACGCCCTGGCTGAAGGTGGCGCACGCGGCGGAGGCGTTCAACGTGCGGGTCGCGCCGCACTTCCTGATGGAGCTGCACGCGAGCCTCGCCTGCGCCGTGCCGGCCGGGATGTATGTGGAGTACATCCCGCAGCTCGGCGCGATCACCACGAGCGAGCTGGTGATCGAGGACGGCGCGGTGGTTCCGCCCGAGGCGCCCGGCCTCGGCATCGCCTGGGACGAGGACGCGATAGCGGACCTGCGGGTGGCCTGACGCGACAGGCGTGACCCGACGGGCGTGACGCGACAGGCGTTACCCGACGGGCCTGACGCGACGGGCGCTCGGCCCGGCGGCCTCAGGACCGCGGCCGGCTCGGCAGGGTGAGGATTTCGGCTCCGTCGTCGGTGATCGCGATCGTGTGCTCGCTGTGCGCCGTGCGGCAGCCCGTCGCGCTGCGGAGCGTCCACCCGTCGGCGTCGAAGACGAGTTGGGCGGTGTCCGCCATGACCCACGGCTCCAGCGCGAGCAGCAGCCCGGGGCGCAGCTGGTATCCGCGGCCCGGCCGTCCGGTGTTCGGAACGTGCGGGTCCTGGTGCATCGTCGATCCGATGCCATGGCCGCCGAACTCGGTGTTGATCGCGTATCCCGCCTCGCCGAGGACCGTGCTGATGGCGTGGGAGAGGTCGCCGATGCGGGCCCCGGGCCCGGCGGCGGCGATCCCCGCGGCCAGCGCGCGCTCCGTCGCGCCGATCAGCGCCACGCTCTCCTCGGGCCTCGCGTCGCCCACGATGAAGCTGATGGCGGCGTCCGCGGCGACGCCGCCCTTGGAGACGGCGAGGTCGAGTGTCAGCAGGTCGCCGTCGGCAAGCGCGTAGTCGTGGGGCAGCCCGTGCAGCACGGCGTCGTTGACGGCCGTGCAGATGTAGTGGCCGAACGGGCCGCGTCCGAAGGAGGGCGCGTAGTCGACGTAGCAGGAGAGCGCGCCCGCCTCGGCGATCATGTCCTTGGTCCACCGGTCGATGTCCAGCAGATTCGTGCCGATCACACTGCGGCTCCTCAGCGTCCACAGGATGTCGGCGACCAGGGCGCCCGTGTCCTTCGCCTGAGCCAGGCGGGTGGGGTTCAGGATCTCGATCATGCGGTGTCCTTCTCACGCGGCCGACAACGGGTGCGGCCAGCAACGGGGACCAATAACTATACCGGCCTTACTATACCGGTACTAGAATCGGGGTCATGGTCAGGTTGCCGCTCACTCCCGAAGAGGTCGAACGCGGACAGCGCCTCGGCGCTCTCCTGCGCCGGGCCAGGGCAGAGCGCTCGATGCTCAGCGTCGCGCTCGACGCCGGTGTCTCACCGGAAACCCTGAGGAAGATCGAATCGGGCCGCGTGGCCACCCCCGCGTTCTCGACCATCGCGGCGATCGCCGATGTCCTCGGACTGTCCCTCGACGCGGTGTGGGCCGAGATCAGCGAGCCCGAACGCGGCCTCGGAGCGGCCCGCGCCGCGCACGCCGTACGCGGACGGCCGGCCGCCGCCCCCCCCCCCGCCGCCGCGCCGGCACCGGAGCGCGCGGCGCGCGCTTTCAGGCGCTCGCGCGCTCCGGTGCCGGCGCGGCGGCCGGGGAGGTCGCGGCGGCCGGGCGGGCGCGGGCGGCGGGGGGGGGGGGGGGCGGGGCCCGGGGGGGCGGGGGGGGGGTGGGGGAAAGACGGGACGAAGACCCCCCCCGGCCCCCCCGGGGCGGGGGGGGGGGGGGGCCCCCGCGCCTGGAAGCCGGGGGACGTCACTTGGCGTCTGCGTCCTTCGGCTCGCTCTGCTCGGCGGGCTTGCCGTCGCCGTCCTCGCCCTCGATGACGGGGATGAGGGACAGCTTGCCGCGCTGGTCGATCTCGGCGATCTCGACCTGGACCTTCTGGCCGACGCCGAGGACGTCCTCGACGTTCTCCACGCGCTTGCCGCCGGCGAGCTTGCGGATCTGCGAGATGTGCAGCAGGCCGTCCTTGCCGGGGAGCAGGGACACGAACGCGCCGAAGGTGGTCGTCTTGACGACGGTGCCCAGGTAGCGCTCGCCGACCTCCGGCATGGTCGGGTTGGCGATGCCGTTGATCGTGGTGCGGGCGGCCTCGGCGGAGGGCCCGTCGGCGGCACCGATGTAGATGGTGCCGTCGTCCTCGATCGTGATGTCGGCGCCGGTGTCCTCCTGGATCTGGTTGATCATCTTGCCCTTGGGGCCGATGACCTCACCGATCTTGTCCACCGGGATCTTGACGGTGATGATGCGCGGCGCGTTCGGGGACATCTCGTCCGGAACGTCGATGGCCTCGTTCATCACGTCGAGGATGTGCAGGCGCGCGTCACGGGCCTGCTTCAGCGCGGCGCCGAGCACCGAGGCGGGGATGCCGTCGAGCTTGGTGTCGAGCTGGAGCGCGGTGACGAACGTCTTGGTGCCGGCGACCTTGAAGTCCATGTCGCCGAAGGCGTCCTCCGCACCGAGGATGTCGGTGAGGGTGACGTAGTGGGTCTCGCCCTCGATCTCCTGCGAGATCAGGCCCATGGCGATGCCGGCGACGGGGGCCTTGAGCGGCACGCCGGCGTTCAGCAGCGACATGGTGGAGGCGCAGACGGAGCCCATCGACGTGGAGCCGTTGGAGCCGAGGGCCTCGGAGACCTGGCGGATCGCGTAGGGGAACTCCTCGCGCGTCGGCAGGACCGGCAGGAGGGCGCGCTCGGCGAGGGCGCCGTGGCCGATCTCGCGGCGCTTCGGGGAGCCGACGCGGCCGGTCTCGCCGGTGGAGTACGGCGGGAAGTTGTAGTTGTGCATGTAGCGCCTGCGCGTCACCGGGGAGAGGGTGTCGAGCTGCTGCTCCATGCGCAGCATGTTCAGCGTGGTGACGCCCAGGATCTGGGTCTCGCCGCGCTCGAACAGGGCGGAGCCGTGCACGCGCGGGATGGCCTCGACCTCGGCGGCCAGGGTGCGGATGTCGGTGACACCGCGGCCGTCGATGCGGACCTTGTCCTTGATGACGCGCTGGCGGACCAGCGACTTCGTCAGGGACCGGTACGCGGCGGAGATCTCCTTCTCGCGGCCCTCGAACTGCGGGAGCAGCTTCTCGGCGGCGAGGCCCTTGACGCGGTCGAGCTCGGCCTCGCGGTCCTGCTTGCCGGCGATGGTGAGCGCCTGCGAGAGCTCGTCCTTGACGGCGGCGGTGAGCGCCTCCAGGACGTCGTCCTGGTAGTCGAGGAAGATCGGGAACTCGCCGGTCGGCTTGGCGGCCTTGGCCGCCAGGTCGGCCTGGGCGCGGCAGAGAACCTTGATGAAGGGCTTCGCGGCCTCAAGGCCGGCGGCGACGACCTCCTCGGTGGGGGCCTCGGCTCCGTCCTTCACCAGCTGGATGGTCTTGTCGGTGGCCTCGGCCTCGACCATCATGATCGCGACGTCGCCGTCCTCCAGGACGCGGCCGGCGACGACCATGTCGAAGACGGCGTCCTCCAGCTCGGTGTGCGTCGGGAAGGCGACCCACTGGCCCTTGATCAGGGCGACGCGGGTGCCGCCGATCGGGCCGGAGAAGGGCAGGCCCGCGAGCTGCGTGGAGCAGGAGGCGGCGTTGATCGCGACCACGTCGTAGAGGTGGTCGGGGTTGAGCGCCATGATCGTCTCGACGACCTGGATCTCGTTGCGCAGGCCCTTCTTGAAGGACGGGCGCAGCGGCCGGTCGATCAGGCGGCAGGTGAGGATCGCGTCCTCGGAGGGGCGGCCCTCCCTGCGGAAGAAGGAGCCGGGGATCTTGCCGGCCGCGTACATGCGCTCCTCGACGTCCACCGTGAGGGGGAAGAAGTCGAGCTGGTCCTTGGGGTTCTTCGAAGCGGTGGTGGCCGACAGCACCATGGTGTCGTCGTCCAGGTACGCGACGGCGGAGCCGGCGGCCTGCTTGGCCAGGCGGCCCGTCTCGAAGCGGATGGTGCGGGTGCCGAAGGTGCCGTTGTCGATGACGGCCTCGGCGTAGTGGGTCTCGTTCTCCACCAGCGTTTTCTCCTCGTCTTCGTCCGCCGCCCGTGTGGCGGTGGACGCTGGGGAGGTGCGCCCTTTGGTGCTTGCCGGTCTTCGATCGAAGCATCCGGTGCGCACGCGCCGCCGGGTGGCGCCCGTGGGGCGTCCGCCGTGGCGCGGTGCGTCTTCCGGATGCCACTACCGAGGACCGGCGGCGGCGGAGGGCGCTCCTCCTCGCTTACTTCTGCTTCTTCTGTGCTCTTCTGTGCTGTTTTTCGGTCGTGCTCGTCAGCCAGGGTACTGAGCCGAGGCCCGTCATGGCATTCCGGCCCGGCCGTGCATACGGCGAAGGGAGCGGTTCCCGGGGTGGGAACCGCTCCCTTCGCACGGTGCTACTTGGCGCCCGCGGCGCCGCGGCGGATGCCGAGACGGTCGACCAGCGCACGGAAGCGCTGGATGTCCTTCTTGGCGAGGTACTGCAGCAGGCGGCGGCGCTGGCCGACCAGGATCAGCAGACCACGCCGGGAGTGGTGGTCGTGCTTGTGGGTCTTGAGGTGCTCGGTCAGGTCCGAGATCCGGCGCGAAAGGAGCGCGACCTGCACCTCGGGGGAGCCGGTGTCACCTTCCTTGGTGCCGAACTCGTCCATGATCTGCTTCTTGGTGGCGGTGTCGAGCGACACTCGTACTCCTCGTGGTCGTGGGCCGCCGAGCGCCCCGGGTCGTATTCTCCGGAGGTCTTCTGTGACTCGGGCGGCCGTCCCGCTCGTCCTTCGTCCCTGGTACGGATGTCCCTGGTGAAGGACCGCGGTACGGATCGGCAGGCCCTGGGAGGCGCCGGAAAGGGCTCCATCGGGGTCTGCGGCCGTACCGCACCGTAACGGTGGGTGGACGGACGGGTCCGAACCAGCCTACCAGCCGGTTCGGACCCTCCCGACCAGCCCCCTCCGGTCCCCGCGGCCGGGCCCGGCGCTCAGCTGGTCAGGGCGCGGGCCTTGGCGAAGACGTCGAGGCCGGCCAGGCACAGCGGTACGAGCGACAGCAGGACGGCGCCTTCCGCGAGGTCGAGCAGGCGGCCCCAGAACGGGGAGAGCCCCTTGCGCGGGATGATCAGTCCGATCGCGGTGAGCAGGGCGGCGCCCACGGCGACGCTCGCGGCCAGCCAGACGGTACGCAGGTCGAGCGGGCCGTGGTCGCCGTGGCGCAGGAGTTCGCCGAGCGGGCCGGCCGGCGGGTTCAGGCAGAGGCCGAGCACCAGCAGGGCGACCGCCGCGAGGCCCGCGACGAGGGCGCAGCCGACCTGCGAGGTGTAGCGGAAGAGGCGGGCGCGCAGCAGCATCGAGAGGCCGGAGGTCAGGGCGAGGAGCTGGCCGTACAGGTTGTCGGAGAAGCCGAGGACGGCGGCGGCGCCGACCACGACGGCGGAGCAGCCGCCGACGAGTCCGAGCAGCATCTCGTGGCCCCTGCGGGCCTGGGCCGCGATGCGTTCGGTGTCGACGGGCTCGGCGCCGGCGGCCGGGTCGGGTTCCTCGGCCTCGAAGCCGCCCGTGGCGCCGCGCGGGGCCGCGTAGCCGATGGGCAGGCGGGCGAAGCGGGCCGAGAGGCCGGGCAGGAAGGCGACGAGGCCGACGGCGACGGGCGCGCACACCGCGGCGGTCTCCCGTGCCGACGCGCCGGTGAGGATCTCGCCGAACGTGGCGAGGGTGCCGACGGCGGCGAGGAAGGTGGCGGCGACGAAGGGCGCGTCGCCGCTCGGGGTGAGCGCGACGAGTGCGACGGACGCGACGAGTACGGTGACGCAGCCCAGCAGAAACTGGAGGCGCCCCGGCCCTTGGCCCGCGTCGGGCCCGATGATGCCGGAGCCGCCGATGAGCAGGAGCGGAAGGGCGCCGAGGCCGAGGGCGACGGCCGCGGCGCGGTCGGCGTAGACCCGGGCGCGTACACCGGACAGCGCGGTCAGCAGGACGCCGGCGCCGCCGGCGATGACGCCGGGGAGGCTGTGCATGTCGTGGCGCACGGGGTCGGCGAACCAGAGGACGAAGCCGAGGAGCACCAGCAGCACACCGCCGCCGACGAGTCCGGCGCCGCGCATCAGGTCGTCGCTCCACAGGTGCCGGTCGCGGCGCACCGCCGAGGCGACGGCGTCGGACACGTCGTCGAAGACGGCGGGCGGCAGCGACTCGGCGAACGGCCGCAGGGCGAGCACCTCGCCGTCGAGCACCTGCTGCGCGGCGAGGGTGCGCGCGCCGTCGAGCACGGTGCCGTCGCGCCGCACGAGGTGGTAGCCGGTCGGGGCGCCCACGGGCTGGGTCTGGCCCGTGAGCCGGAGGATCTCGGGATAGATGTCGGCGACGGCGATGTCCTCGGGGAGGGCCACGTCGATCCGGCTGTCCGGTGCCACCACCGTCACGCGACAGAACCCCGTCGCCGCGCTCGTACTCACGTGTTCCGACCCCCTGAATCCGCCCGTTTCCGTGCCGCTCGCCGCGTCGGCCCCGCGGGTGTCCGCCGTGGGCGGGAACACGCGCCGGCCGGTGGTCGCGCACAGTGCGCGCGCCACCCTACCGGGCTCCGTTGTCACTGGCTGCCAGTAGGATCGCGCTGCTGCATGTGAGCCGCCGCCACGGGGGCGCCGGTACGGAACCTTCCGCCCGTATTGAGGAATTGATGCGCCGGTGAGCCAGATCGTCGTCAAACGACCGCCGCGGTCGCTTCCACCCGAAGTGCCCGCAGAACCACTGACCCTTGAGGCGCCGCCGGAGCTTCCGCGGGGCCAGCAGGAGGGCATGCTGATGCAGCTCCTGCCGGTACTCGGCATGGGCTCTTCCGTGGTGTTCTTCTTCTCTCCGCAGGCCGCCCCCTTCATGCGCATCATGGGTGTGCTGATGCTGGTGTCGACGGTCGGCATGGTGATCGCGCAGGTCTTCCGCTTCCGGCGCGGCACGCAGGGGCAGATGGCCGACGTGCGGCGCGACTACCTCAAGTACCTGGCGCAGTCGCGGCGTACGGTCCGCAGGACGGCGCGCGCGCAACGCGACGCGCAGCTGTATCTGCACCCGGCTCCCGAGCAGTTGTGGACGGTGGTCGCGGAGGGCTCCCGGCTGTGGGAACGGCGCGTGGGCGACGCCGACTTCGGGCAGGCCAGGATCGGTCTCGGCGCACAGCAGCTGGCGACGCCGCTGGTCGCGCCGGACACGGCGCCGGTGGACGAGCTGGAGCCGCTGACGGCGGGCGCGATGCAGCGCTTCCTCGCGGTGCACGGCGCGTTGGACGCGCTGCCGATGGCGGTGTCGATGCGGGCCTTCTACCACGTGACGGTGTCGGGTGAGCCCCAGACGGCCCAGTCGGCGGCGCGCGCGCTGGTGGCGCAGCTGGTGACACTGCACTCGCCGGAGGACCTGGTGGTCGCGGTGGTGGCGGCACCTGGCGCGGTGCCGCGGTGGGACTGGACGAAGTGGCTGCCGCACACGCAGGTGGTGGGGCAGCTCGACGGGGCGGGCACGAAGCGGCTGTTCGGCGACGACCTCGGCGAGATCGAGCGCCTCCTGCGGGCGCGGCTCGACGGGCGGCCCCGGTTCGGCAGGGACACCCAGCCGGTGCTCGACCAGCCGCATGTGGTGGTCGTGCTGGACGGCGGGATGGTGCCGCCCGACTCGCTGTTCGCCGCCGCCGAGGGCGTGCAGGGCGTGACGATCGTCGAGGTGGTCAACGGCGAGCTGGACGAGATGCGCGGCGGTCTCTCGGTGGTCGCGCGTCCCGGGTGGCTGCGCCTGGAGTCCGGCGGCGGCGTGGCGTACGAGGGGGTGCCCGACGGTATCTCGCTGCCGGCGGCGGAGGCGCTGGCCCGGCAGCTCGCGCCGCTGCGCACCGGCGGCGGCGACGAGGACGAACCGCTGCTGGCGAACCTCGACTTCACGGACCTGCTGAATCTGGGCGACGCGGGCACGGTCGACGTGGCGCGCACCTGGCGGCCCCGGTCGACCGCGGAGCGGCTGCGGGTGCCGATCGGTGTGGGCGAGGACGGCCAGCCGGTGATGCTGGATCTCAAGGAGGCCGCGCAGGAGGGCATGGGCCCGCACGGGCTGTGTGTGGGCGCGACGGGTTCCGGCAAGTCGGAGCTGCTGCGCACCCTGGTGCTCGGGCTCGCGGTGACGCACTCGTCGGAGACGCTGAACTTCGTCCTCGCGGACTTCAAGGGCGGTGCGACGTTCGCGGGGATGTCGCAGATGCCGCACGTGGCGGCGGTCATCACCAACCTCGCGGACGACCTCACGCTGGTGGACCGCATGGGCGACGCGATCCGCGGCGAGCTCCAGCGGCGGCAGGAGCTGCTGCGGTCGGCGGGCAACTACGCCAACATGCACGACTACGAGAAGGCGCGCGCGGCGGGCGCCCCGCTCGAACCGCTGGCCTCGCTGGTCCTCGTGATCGACGAGTTCTCCGAACTCCTCACCGCGAAGCCCGACTTCATCGACATGTTCATCCAGATCGGCCGGATCGGCCGCTCCCTCGGTGTGCATCTGCTGCTCGCTTCGCAGCGCCTGGAGGAGGGCAAGCTGCGCGGGCTCGACACGTACCTCTCGTACCGGGTCGGCCTGCGGACGTTCTCCGCCTCCGAGTCGCGTACGGCGCTCGGCGTGCCGGACGCGTACCACCTGCCCGCGGTGCCCGGTTCGGGCTATCTGAAGTTCGGCACGGACGAGATGACGCGGTTCAAGGCGGCGTACGTGTCGGGGACGTACCGCACGGCGGGTCCCGAGGTGCCGGCGGGCCAGCTGCCCGTGGACCGGCGGCCGACGGTGTTCACGGCGGTCCCGGTCCCGGTGGTGTACGCGGGCCCCGCGGCGGCGCCCGAGCCCTCCGGGCGGGACGACGACGCGCTCGCGGACACGGTGCTCGACGTGATCGTGCGGCGCCTCGACGGGCAGGGGGTGCCCGCGCACCAGGTGTGGCTGCCGCCGCTGGACCGGGCGCCGACGCTGGACTACCTGCTGCCGGGCATCGCGCCCACCGAGGACCGCGGCCTGACGTCGGTCGACTACACGCGCCCCGGCGGGCTCGTGGTGCCGCTCGGCCTGATCGACAAGCCCTTCGAGCAGCGCCGCGAGGTGCTGTACCTCGACTTCTCCGGCGCGGCCGGCCACATGCTGGTGGTGGGCGGCCCGCAGTCGGGCAAGTCCACGCTGATGCGGACGCTGGTGGCGTCGTTCGCGCTCACGCACACCCCGTCGGAGGTGCAGATCTACGGGCTCGACTTCGGCGGCGGCGGTCTCTCCTCGCTGGCCGAGCTGCCGCATGTGGGCGGGGTCGCCTCGCGGCTCGACCCCGAGCGGGTGCGCCGGGCCGTGGCCGAGGTGCTCGGGGTGCTCAACAGGCGTGAGGAGATGTTCCGTTCGCAGGGCATCGACTCCATCGGCACGTACCGGCGCAGGCGCGCCGCCGGCGAGTTCCAGGACGAGAGCTGGGGCGATGTCTTCCTCGTCATCGACGGGTGGGGCGGCTTCAAGAGCGAGTACGACATGCTGGAGCCGGTGATCGCGGACATCGCGGCGCGCGGCCTCGGCTACGGCGTGCACATCGTGGTCACGGCCGCGCGGTACATGGAGGTGCGCTCGGCGCTGAAGGACCAGATGCTGGGCCGTCTGGAACTGCGTCTCGGCGACGTGATGGACTCCGAGTTCGACCGCAAGGTCGCGGCGAACGTGCCGGCGGGCGTGCCGGGCCGCGGCCAGGTGCCGGGGAAGCTGCACTTCATGGGCGGCCTGCCGCGGATGGACGGGGTGAGCAGCGCCTCGGACCTGTCCGAGGGCACGGAGGCGTTCGTCGCGTCCGTACGGAGCCACTGGACGGGGCCGAAGGCTCCGCCCGTACGGCTGCTGCCGCGCAAGCTGCCCGCGGAACAGCTCCCGAAGGGCTTCGAGTTCCCGCAGCGGGGCATCGCGATCGGCATCGACGAGACCAATCTGGAGCCGGTGTTCGTCGACTTCGAGACCGATCCGTTCTTCGTGGTCTTCGGCGAGAGCGAGTCGGGCAAGACGGCGCTGCTGCGTCTGATCGCGAAGCAGATCGCCGAGCGGTACACACCGGAGCAGGCCAGGATCGTGGTGGGCGACTACCGGCGCTCCCTGCTGGAGGCCGTGCCGGAGACGCACCTCCTGGAGTACGCGCCGATGGCGTCCGCGATGGACGTGCACATGGACGCGATCGCCACGGTGATGGGCAAGCGGGCGCCGAAGCCCGACATCACGCCGCAGCAGCTCCGCGACCGCAGCTGGTGGTCGGGGCCGCAGCTGTTCGTGATCATCGACGACTACGAGCTGGTGGCGGCGGGTTCGAGCAACCCGATGTCGCGGCTCGTCGAGAACCTCCCCTTCGCACGCGACGTCGGTGTGCGGTTCATCGTCGCGCGCAGCGCGGCGGGCGCGTCCCGCTCCACCTTCGAGCCGTTCATGCAGCGTGTGAAGGAACTCGGCGCGCAGGGCGTGGTGTTGTCGGGCGATCCGGGCGAGGGCGACATCCTCGGCCATGTGCGGGCGCGCCGGATGCCGCCGGGCCGGGGCACGTTCGTCTCCCGCAAGCGCGGCACCCCGCTGGTGCAGACGGGCTGGCTGCCGGAACGGTGAGCGAGGGCCGCCGGGTGTACGCGGCCCGGCGGCCGTCCCGTTCTCCCCGGGGTTTCCCGACGGCCTGAACCGGTGGCGTCCGCGCCGGTAGGCTCGGCCACGCACAACAGTGAAGACACCGCCGGGAGGAACGACGCCGATGGCCGACGCAGTGGACAAGCAACGCGTCAAGGAGGAGCTCTACGCCCTGGACATCTCCGGGGTGGAGTGGCTCGGAGCACCCGGCACGGAGAACGACGAGGAGCGTGTCGAGATCGCGTATCTGCCGGAGGGTGCCGTGGCGATGCGGTCCTCGAAGGACCACGCGACCGTGCTGAGGTACACCAAAGCGGAGTGGGACGCGTTCGTACTCGGCGCGCGGGACGGGGAGTTCGACCTCGACGCGCAGCAGCCGCCGGCCGCGGACGACGGGGCGCGGCCGTAGGGAGAGCATCCGCGACGTTCGCGCCTCGGCCGGGGCGCGCGACCGGCCCGGCCGGGGCGCGCGAGGCAGCACGAAGGGGGTGCCCACCGAGTGCCCCCCCCCTTCCGGGCGTTCCGCCTTCTGCGTGCTGCGTGCTGCGTGCTGCGTGCTGCGTGCTGCCGCAGGGTTTTCCGGCCGGGGCCGGCCCTGGAGGGCCGGGGCCTGGCGGACCGGTCAGCCCATGGACATGCGGAACCTGGCCGCGTTGCCGCGGTCGGTGTCCTGGTAGCCCACGACCGCCTGGTCGAGCAGGGAGGCGATGCGGCTCAGGTCCTGGTTCATGCCGTCCATCAGCTTGGTGAGGTCGGCCTGCCGCTCCTGGTAGGCCTCCTTCGCCTGGCCGTCCCAGTTCTCGGCGACCGCCTTCACGCGGCCCATGAGGTCGGTGAGTTCACGGGTGAGGTCACTGGCCGTGCGGCGGACGTCGCTCGCGGCCGTGGTGACGGTGTCGTAGTTGACTGCTGTGGTCATGTCTCGCTCCTCGATGCCGTGCGCCGCGGCAAGGTGATGGTCAAGGCGGTGCGCCGTGAGTGCGCGGTGGGTCTGCGTCGGGCCCTGGCGGTCTCCCGCCGGGGCTCACGCCATCCCGAGGATGGCGCTCTGGCCCGCCGTCGTGTCGTCCATCTGCCGGAACGTCTTGATGCGATCCTGCTCCTCGTTGGTGAAGCCGTGGGCGCTCATCCGCATGATCTGCTCAAGCTCGACGAGGTCGCTGCGCATCTTCGTCATCCGCGTGTTGAGGTCGCGCTGCGCGCCGTCGTACGCCTGGCTCGCCGCGCCCTTCCAGCCACCCTGGATGCGGTCGACCACGGCGTTCAACGACGTGATGCGGCGCTGGAGTTCCTCGTGGAAGTTCTGGATGCGGCCCGCCAGATCGGTCTGGTCGTCCGCGGTTACGTTCAGGTCCTGCTGCGACATCCTGCCCTCTTCTCCCTGGTCCTGCTGCCATGCCTCTACGGGCGGGAAAGTGCTCGATGCCGCCCCCGTTGGCCCCCGTGCCGGGGCCCTGTCCCCGACCCCGGCTGCCGCCGGAGCCGCGCACGCGTGGCCCCCCGGCAACTGTAGTCATTCGGTACTGCCGTTCCAACCGGGAAGTACACAAGCCTGACACGGCCGTTACACGCCGCCGGGCCCGCCGCCCGCCCGGCCGCGCGCCTTGGCACGGCTGTCGCGCAGGACGACGGCGGTCCCGCCGACGACAGCGACGAGCACCACGGCGATGCCGAGGGTGTACGTCGCGTACCGGCGGCCGCGGTCCTGCGGTGTCTCGCCGAGTGTGAGCCGCGCGGCCTGGGGCGCCGGTGCCTTGGGCGGCCCGGGGTCGGGGCGCGGGGACTCGATCGGCCCCGTCCCTTCGCCGACCGCGGCGACCGGGTCGACCACACCCCATCCGACGAAGTTGTCGTGGCCGTTGACGCTGCGTTCCGCGGTCTGCTCGATCTGCGCGACGATCTCGCGCACGCTCCAGTTCCGGTGCTCGGCGCGCAGCAGCGCCGCGACGCCTGCGACGTACGGCGCGGAGAAGCTGGTCCCGTTGTCGAGGCACTGGCCGTTGCCCGGCACGGTGGAGACGATGTCCACGCCGGGCGCCGCGACCCCGACGAACGAGCCGGGCTGCGAGAAGGCCGCGCGTTCGTTGTCGCGGTCGGACGCGGCGACGGCCAGGACGCCCGGGAACGCGGCGGGGTAGGTGTCGCGGGCCTGCCCGTCCGTGCCGTCGTTGCCGGCCGCCGCGACGACGACGACGTTGTGGTCGAGCGCGTACCGCACGGCCTCCGCCAGTTTCGAGCCGAGGCCGAGGGGCGCGGTGGTGTCCTGGGAGATGTTGATGATGTCCGCGTGCTGGGCGACGGCGTACCGGATGGCCAGGGCCATCTTGTCCGAGTCGCCGCTGCCCTTCTCGTCGTTCTGCCGGATCGGGATGATCGTCGACTCGGGTGCGATGCCCACGAAGCCGGTGCCGGCGCGCGGCCGGGCCGCGATGAGGCCCGCGACCTTCGTGCCGTGTCCCGCCGTGTCCGTGGTGCCGTGCGTCTTGCCGAGGAAGTCCTTGCCGGCCTTCGCGTCGACGGCGTCCTTGAGCTGCGGATTCTTGATGTCGACGCCGGTGTCTATGACGGCGACCCTGACCCCTTTGCCCTTCGTGTCCTTCCACAGTTCGTCGAACAGGACGCGCTGGAGCGGCCACGGTGTGCCCGGTGTCTGCTTCTTCATCGGGAAGGTGCATTCGCCGCTGCCGTCCAGGATGGTGGACCCGGCCTGCGCGGTGGGCGGCGCCGCCCCCGCGGCTGCGGGCGGCAGCGCGACGAGCGCGGTCAGTGCGGCGGCCGAGGCCAGGAGCGCGGCTCTGGTGAGCGGGACCGTGCCGGTGGACGGCGCGGGGCGGTGGCGGCCCGCCCGCGCCGCCCGGCCCGCGGTCCTGCTTCGGGCCGCGCGGTTTCGCGCCGGCCGGTCGCGGTCCTGTGCGGTGCCCGGCGCCCGGCTTCGCGCCTGCGAGGTGTTCGCCGGGGAGTCTGTCGTCCCCCGGCCGGTCGTCCCCCGGTGCTTCATCGCCCGTCCTCTCACGAACCCTGCGGCTGGCGCGCGCTGTTGGTGTCGAGGCGGGGCCCCTTGGACAGGAAGCTCGACCAGGCGATCGGCACGGGAACGGGGACCACCTTCTCGTAGCCGAGGCGTATCTGCGCGTCGCTCGGCTGGGGCCGGCCGTCCTCGGTCTTCTGGTCGTCGCCCGCGCCGATGTCGGACCGCTTGGAGTCGCTGTCGCCGTTGCTCTGCACCGCGTACCTGAGGCCGGTGTCGGTGACGAGGAACATCGAACCGCCCGCCTTCGACTGGTTGCCGGTGGTCTCGTTGTAGAGCAGGCCGCTGCCGGGGGTGACATAGGTGCTGGTGCCGCCGCTGTCGGTGATCTGCGCGGGGTACGAGGTGCCCGCCCACGTCGAGAGGCTGGTGCCGCCGTCGCTGCCCGTCGACCGCAGGACGCTGCACACGGTGTCGCGGGCGCCCGCTCCCTGCACCGCGTTGGTCTGGCTCGGGCGCTCCTTGGGCCAGTCGTGGTCCTGGCCGAAGAACGCCGACGCGGGCGTGAAGGACTGCACGTCGGCGGTGGCGGGCCGGCCGCCCATGTTGAGGGCGTCGGTCTGCGGGGAGTTGATCAGCAGCCAGGCGGTGAAGTCGCTGACGGGCGCCACCTTGCCCGGCAGGACGACGTACTGCTGCGGGCCCGCGCCGGTCTGCGCGCTGAGCACCATGCCGACCCTGTCCTGCCGGGGGCTGAGCCCACTGCCGGCGTGCGCGTCGGAGCCGACCGTGCCCGGGATCTGCGGGAAGTCGACGGGGCTCCCGGTGTGCAGGGTGGCGAGCCAGTCGTCCGTGACGGGCTGCGGATCGCGCCCGGCGCCGATGAGCGCGATGGCGAGCGTGTCGTCCGGCCTGCCCTGCATGAGGTATTTCGTGCCGTCTGCGCTCACCAGATAGCGGGCGCCGTCCTGCCCCCGCACGTAGAGGGTCTGCCCGCCGGTCAGCCGATTGCCGCCCTCGGTGCGGTGGAAGTCTCGCTGGGCGAAGACGAAGGCCGCCTTCTGGACGCTGTCGCTGCCGCCGCCCGGCTGCTCGCACACGGCCCACCGCTTCGGGGCGCCCGCCTCGGTGGCACTGGGCAGCCGGTCCGGCGCGTAGGGGATGCCCAGCATCGCGCCGCGCGGCGGCTTGCCCGCGTCCAGGATCTTGTCGTCGACCTGGATGACGGAGAACTGGTCCGGGTCGAGCAGCAGTCGCGCCGACGCCAGGTTCAGCACCGGGTGCAGCAGTGTCCGCTTGTCCTTGCCCTTGCCGGTGGCGAGCACCACGTACCGGGTCGTGGACTGCTTGCCGACGATGACGCTCGCGTTCGCCTTGTCCCAGTCCTTGGGCGCGCTCGGCTTGAACATGCCGAGCGCGCCGAACCCGGCGAGGACGAGTGCGCCGACGACCAGGCTCGGCACGACGGCGCGCATCGGCCGGGGCGCTCCCTCCTCGGTCCCGGTGGGCGAGGGTTGCAGGAATGACGCCACTGTGCGCTTCTTCGCGAAGGTGTACGCGTTGAGCTCGTCCCGCCGTGATGCCATGAGTCCCCATCGGTCGAAGAAGTCACGGTGAAGCCCCGGCGGTGCGGCCGGCGCCTGTCCCCGTGCCCCGCCTGATGTCGGACCGGGCCCCGATACTACCCAGTTGCCGCACCGCCCAGGTCGGAAAGGTGCCGCACGGGCTTCGCCGCACGTCCCTCGCCGCTCCGCGCCGCGAGCGGTCCGCGTCGCGGCCGGTCCGTTCCACCGCCGTTTCCTTCCCGCACCCGGTCCGTTCCGCAGCCGTTTCCGTTCCGCGCCCGGTCCGTTCCGCCACCGGTCCGTTCCGCCGACGGTCCGTTCCGCCGACGGTCCGTTCCGCCGCCGTGGACGCCTCCCGCGCCGGGACGCCCGGGCGGCCTGGCCCCTACGATGCCCCTGGGCCACGACGGCGCGATGCCCGGTAGGGTGATCCGGCCGTCAAGGCCCTGGCCCAGCAGGCCGATCGGGACAATTCGGGGGGTTCCACCATCATGGCTTCCGCAACGCAGTTGCCGCCTGCTACGGCGGCACCGCCCGCGCCGCCCTCCCCCGGGCCCGGCGCGACGCGCCGTACCGCGCGGCCCGGGTATTTCGGCCCGCTGCGGATGCGGCAGATCATCCTGTTCGAACTGGCCGCGGCGGCCCTGCTGGTGGGCTGGGTGATCAACACACTGATGCTGCTGCCCGCCGCGGTGGTGGCGGCGCTGCTGGTGCTGCTCGCCGTGGTGCGCAGGCACCGCCGCTCGCTCCCGGAATGGCTGGGCACGGCCCTGGCGCTGCGCGCCCGTACCCGCAGGGCCGCGTCGTTCACGATCCCCGAGGGCACCGAGCCGGGGCTCGCCCCCGCCGTCGAGTGCGATCCGGCGCTGCGCACGTACGCGTACAGCGACCGGGACCGGCGGCCCGTCGGCATGATCGGCGACGGCACGTTCCTGACGGCCGTGGTGCAGATCGAGTCGGCGGGTACGGCGCTGCGCGCGGGCCGTGCGGAGCGCCCGCTGCCGATCACACTGCTGCGCGACGTACTGGACTTCGACGGCATCCGGCTGGAGTCCGCGCAGGTCGTTCAGCACACGCAGCCCGCGCCCGCGCCGCATCTGCCGCAGCAGTCGATGGCCGCCCGCAACTACGCGCCGCTCCAGGCGCAGACGGGCTCGCCCGCCCTGCGCATCACCTGGATCGCGCTGAAGCTCGACCCGGAGCTGTGCCCCGAGGCGGTGGCCGCACGCGGCGGCGGCCTGGTGGGCGCGCAGAAGTGCGTGGTACGCGCGGCGGACCAGCTGGCGAGCCGGCTGGCGGGTGCGGGCTTCCGCGCCACGGTGCTGACGGAGGAGGAGCTGACGAGCGCCGTCGCGATCTCGACGTGCGCGAGTCCGCTGGCCATCGCGCAGGCCGGCAGGTCCTGTACGCAGACCAGGCGCACCCAGGAGACGTCCCGCACCTGGCGCTGCGACGACCGCAGGCACACGACGTACTGGGTGGCCCGCTGGCCCGGGATCGGCGAGGGCGGCGCGTCCATGCCGCATCTGGTGGCGCTGCTGACCTCGATGCCCGCGCTGGCGACGACGTTCAGCCTGTGCGTGGGCCGCGGCGAGCGCCAGGGCGTCACGGTCGCGGGCCATGTCCGCATCACCGGCCGCAGCGACGAGGAACTGGTCGCCGCGCGCCACGAACTTGAGCGGACGGCCCGGGGTGTCCGCACCTCGCTGGTACGGCTCGACCGGGAACAGGTCCCCGGCATGCTCGCCACGCTTCCGCTGGGAGGTACGCGCTGATGTCCCTTCCCACTCCGCAGGGCAGGCCGGGCGGGCGCACTCCGCACGGCGGGCAGCCGGCGCAGCCGGGCCCCTACCCGGGGGGCGTCCAGCCCGCCCAGCCCGTCCAGCCCGCCAAGACTCTGGCCGGTTCGGGTCCTGGAGCCGGGCAGGTGCCGCAGCAGCCGGACGTGCTGGGCCGGCCGGTCCAGACCCCGGGCGCCCAGGGCGGGGGGCCCGTGCCGCAGGGCGGGGCACCCGGGCCGTACGGTCCGCCCGCGCGGAGCGGTCCCGCGAGGACAGCGCCCGGCCGGACGCGCGGCGGGCGCACCGCGCGGCCCTCGGCGGGCGGCAGGCCGCGGACCGGCTTCGGACTGATCGGGCCGCGCAGGGAGCGCCACGCGTTCTCGCTCGACCAGCTGGAGTCCCTGGCGCTGCCCGTCGGCGACGACGGCATGGTCATCGGTATCGACGCGAACGGCAAACCGGCCGTCCTCGGCATCAACCGGGCCACGCCGTACGACGTGACGCTCATCGGCGGCCTGTGGACGGCGCAGGTGCTGGCCCTGCGCGCGGCCGCCACCGGTGCCCGGGTCGCCGTGGAGACCGGCCGCACCCAGGTGTGGACGGCGCTCGCGCAGGCCGCGGGCGGCGGCCAGCCCTGCATCACCCTGCACGACGTCGGACGGGTCCCGCCGCAGGGCGCCTCCGCGGGCAGCCCCGTCGTGGTCGTGCGCGACTGCGGGATGAGGCCGCCCCGGGGGCGCGTGGTCTCCGCGCCCTGGCAGTCGGTGATCACGCTGCTGCCGTATCTGAGTCCGGTGGCGCCGCGTCTGATGCGGAAGTCGGGGCTCGTCGGGGTGCAGCGGGTGTCGCCGGACGAGGGCGGCAAGATCGGCCGGATCATGGCACTGCCGCAGGCGGAGACGGCGGCTCTGAGCACGCTGGCCGACGGGGTCACCCTCTGGTGCACCGAGCGGGACCGGCAGTTCGTGATGACGCAGGCGACGGACGCGGAGACGGGCCTGCTGGGCTCGGCCCGCCGGATGGACTGACGGCGCTGCGGCGTTACGGTGCGGGGGCGCCGCGGTGCTGGGGCCCTGGCGGCCCTGCGGTGCTGAGGCGTTACGGTGCTCGGGCGTTACGGCCGCGTCGTGGGGCGCCGCGGTGCTGGGGCCCTGCGGTGCTGAGGCGTTACGGTGCTCGGGCGTTACGGTCGCGTCGTGGGGCGGCGCGGTTCCGGGTCGAGTCTCGCGTTGTGGACGGCGCGGTTCCGGGGCGGGTCTCGCGTTGTGGACGGCGCGGTTCCGGGCCGGTCTCGCGTTGTGGACGGCGACGCGAAGCGCGAGCCGGCCCGTGCGTGTTCCGCGCATCGGCCCCTTGTGCCTTTTCTGTGGAGCTGTCCCGCCCTTTCCTGGGAACGGTCCCGTGCGAGACGCCCCGCGGCGGCCGTTCACGTATCCGTGAGGGCGGGGATCGAGTCGGCCCATATGCGGATTTGGCCCCCTCTTGTGTTCACCCGCCCCCGCCCGGAGCCCACTTGAGCGCACATCGTGACGTAACGGGTCGGGGTTCGGCGGGAGGTCTGCCCTGACGCGGGGACGCCCACGAAGATTAGGGTGGGTTCAGGCGCGGCACGAACCTGCGGGCAGGCCGGTCGCGCCACCGGGGGAGAGCCGGGCGAACCGGACACAGGGCAGGACATCCGTCGCCCCCACCCATGACGGCACAAGGGTGCTCGACCACACCAGGAGGCAAAGTGAACGGCGATCGGGACGAGTTCCGCGGCGGCTGGAGCGTGCCGCCCGCGGACGATCAGTCCGACGCGGAGCCCGAGCTGACGGGTGAGTTCACCATCGACTACACCCCGCCGGCCTGGTACACGCAGAACGCGTCGGGGGACGCCTCGGGCAGCGGTGTGCCCGGGCCGGCCGCCGGGCCCGGCGCCCCCGCCTCGGGGGGTGTCACTCCCCCGCCGCCGTCGGGCGCTCCGGTGGCCGTGCCGGGGCTGCCCGCCGGAAGCGGCTTCGAACCGGGCGGCGCCGCGCCGCTGCCGTCCGACTGGTCTGCCGCGCCCCCGTCGGACCCGGGCCGGGCGGGCGGCGCGACGCCCCCGGCCGCCGCGCCCGGGACGCCTCCGGCGGGCGCCGGTTCGAACGCGGACCCGCGCGTGGGTGCGGGCACTGCTCCCGGGGCGGATGCGGCCACGAGCGACAGCACGCACGATGCGGGCGTGGCGGCGGACGCTTCCACCGGTGACACGGACGCCGCGGCCCCGAGCGCTCAGGCCGACGCCGCTGAGGCCCCCGACGTCACGGACGCGGCTTCCAACTCCGACTCCGATTCTGATTCCGGTTCCAGCTCGCCGTCTGCTCCCGGCTCCGGCTCACCGTCTGATTCCGGTTCACCCTCCGATTCCGGTCGGCCGTCGCCGTCCATCCCCGAGGTGCTCCCCGGCGCGGCCGCGGCCGCCGCCTCCGGTGAGGTTGCCGTGGCGCCGGCGGCGCGCCCCACCGCCGGTCCGGCACCCCCCCGCGCCGAACACCCCCCCGCGCCCA
>NZ_JAIUKE010000071.1 GCF_020176795.1 Streptomyces sp. 8L | reverse complement strand
GCCCCGTACCACTCCGCCCCGCCCCGTACCGCAAGGAGAGTCCCCATGCCCAGCGGCAGTACGCCCATGATCTCGGTCGGTGACACCGAACTGGACGACCTGCGTGCCCGGTTGCGGGCCACGCGATGGGCCGCGCCCTGGCCGGGCGGCGGCTGGGAGGCCGGCACCGATCCGGCGGAGCTGCGCCGCCTCGTCGCCCACTGGGCCTCCGGCTACGACTGGCGGGCGCACGAAGCCGCCATCAACGCCCTGCCGTCGCACCTCGCCGACATCGACGGCACACCCGTGCACTACCTCCGCTTCGACGGTGAGCACCCCGCCGCGCTGCCGATCGTCCTCACGCACGGCTGGCCCAGCTCGTTCCTGGAACTCGTGCCCCTCGCCGAGCGGCTGGCGGCCCCCTCCCGGCACGGCGGAGAGCCGGAGGACGCCTTCACGGTCATCGTGCCGTCGCTGCCGGGATTCGCCTTCTCGCCCGCGCGGCCCCTGCTCAGCGGCGCGGAGGCAACCCACGACCTCTGGCACCGGCTGATGCGCGACGAACTGGGCTTCGCCGCCTACGCGGCCCACGGCGGCGACCTGGGCGCCGGCATCACCTCCCGGCTCGCGGAGGCACACCCCGAGGCGATCGTCGGCATCCACCTGCTGGCCGCGGCGGCTCCGGCCCGCCACGACCCGGAGAGCCTCACCGCGGAGGAACGGGCCTACCTCGCCTCCGTGGCGACCTGGCAGGAGCAGGAGGGCGGCTACCAGCACCAGCAGAGCACCCGCCCGCTCACGCTCGCTCCCGGGCTGAGCGACTCGCCCGCAGGCCTGCTCGCGTGGATCGTCGAGAAGTACCGGGCGTGGAGCGACTGCGGCGGCGACCTGTCCGCGCGCTTCAGCGACGACTTCCTGCTCACACAGGCCTCGCTCTACTGGTTCACCAACACCATCTCCACCTCGTTCCGCCCCTACTACGAGTACGCCCACGGGCCGACCCGGCGCGTGGAGCGGGTGGAGGTGCCCACGGCCCTCGCCGTCTTCCCCGCCGATCTGACCCGGCCGCCGCGGAGTTGGGCCGAGCGCACGTACCGCCTCACGCGCTACACCCGGATGCCCCGCGGCGGGCACTTCGCGGCCCACGAGGAACCCGGCCTGCTGGCCCGCGACATCACCGAGTTCTTCCGCGACCACCGCTGAACGCTCTTCCGCGACCACCGCTGAACCCGGCGCCAGCAGCCGCGCGTCGGCAGTAGTGCGACGGCAGCCCCGCATCGGCGGCCCGGCGGATGCCCGGCGGATGCCCAGGGAGTGCCCGGAGCGGCTGCGGGCCGCGCCCTCGTCATCCGGTGGTGCCCGCCACCGCCCGTGGCAGACGCGCGGCGCGTACGAGGTCGGCCGCCGCCCGCGGCCACGTGCCGTGATCGAAGGCGAACCCCGCGGCGGTCAGCCGGCCCGGGACCACGCGGCGGCTCTTGAGGAGGAGTTCGGTGTCGGAGCGCAGGGCGTACGCGCCGAGGGCGGCCATCCAGCGGGTGGCGGGCAGCCCGACCGGCACGGACCAGGCGCCGCGCAGCGCGCGCATGAACGCGCGTTGCGGCAGCGGGTCCGGGGCCGCGAGGTTGACGGGGCCCGACAGGTCGTCGCGGTCGATCAGGAACCGCAGGGCCCGGACGAAGTCGTCCTCGTGAATCCATGAGACGTACTGGCGACCGCCTGCCACCGGCCCGCCGAGGCCGAGTCGCGCGAGCCGCGACAGGACGTCGAAGACACTGCCGCGCTCCGGGCTCATCACCATCGCCGCCCGCAGGGCGACCTTGCGGGTGCGCGGTGTGTCCGCCTCCGACTGGGCTGCCTCCCAGGCCTTGGCGATCTCCACGCTGTACGCCCAGTAGCCGGGGACTCCGCTCTCGGTACCGCCGATGACTCCGCTCGCCTCGTCGTGGGGAGCGTCGTAACGGTGTGCGTAGATCGTGGCCGTGCTCATCTGGAGCCAGAGACGCGGCGGGTTCGCGGCGGCGGCCACGGCCTCGCCCACCACCCGGGCGGAGTCGACGCGGGAGTTCATCATCTCCCGGAGGTTGGCCGGTGTGTAACGGCAACTGACGCTGCGGCCTGCCAGGTTGACGATCACATCGCAACCGTCGACCTCACGTGTCCAGGGCCCTGCTGTCCGCGCGTCCCACGCCACCTCGCGCGCGCCGCCGGAAACGGCTCGGGAGGCCCCCGGGCGGCGGGTCAGGACGACCACCTCGTGTCCGTCCCGCAGGAACGCCCGCTGAAGCACCCGCCCGACGTGCCCGGTCCCCCCGGGAAGCAGCACCTTCACACCGTCAGGGTAGCGCAGATTTTTGAACTCGTTCAAAAACTCTCGCGCATCCGTACGCAGGACCTGTCGCGACGGGCTCGGCCACAGCCCCGCGAGGAGGCGCCCCGGCGGGATCGCGGGCTTCTTTGCGAGTGCGACCAGCACTCTCTACCGTTTCACAGGAGATTCATGGGGAGGTGCTGGCCAACCATTCACCCGCAGGACATGTTCGTGCCATGCGCCCGCATGTACGGCTCACAGAACATGCTTACCGAAATCCGACAGCGCATGACGACACGCCCATGGGGGCGGTGGCCGGTGCGCAGGCATGGATAGGTGACAGATGTTCAGTGCAAGAGCCATGGCGGCGCCGGGCCGGCGCAGCGCGGGGAAGGCCGCGGCGCTCGTCGCGGCGGCCGCGCTCGTCGCGCTCGGCGGTTCGGTGGCCCCGGCCACCGCTGCCCCCAAAGCGAAGGACAACAGCGCGAGGACGACCACGCCGATCAAGCACGTGGTGGTCATATTCGACGAGAACGAGTCCTTCGACCACTACTTCGCGACGTACCCGAAGGCCGCCAACACCGACGGCACACCCTTCGTGGCGTCGAGCCGTACGCCCAAGGTCGACAACCTCGCGAACGCGAAGCTGCTGAAGAAGAACCCGAACCAGTACGCCCCGAAGCGGCTCGGTCCCGACCAAGCCCTGACGTGCTCGCAGAACCACAACTACGGGCCCGAGCAACTCGCGTACAACAACGGCAAGTCGGACAAGTTCGTCCAGAACACCGAGACGGACACCTGCTCAGGCGGCCTGTTCGGCGAGCCCGGCCTCTCGATGGACTACTACGACGGCAACACCACCACGGCACTGTGGAACTACGCCCAGCACTACGCGCTGAGCGACAACTCCTACGGCTCCAACTTCGGCCCCTCGACGCCCGGCGCGCTGAACCTCATCTCGGGCCAGACCCACGGCGTGATCTCGGTCGACCCGGCCACCGGCACCGAGAACCCGAAGCAGACGGCCACGCCCAGCTCTGCCGTCATGGCCTCGCCGGACAAGAAGGGCGTCGGCACGGTCATCGGCGACCCCGACCCGGCGTACGACGACTGCGCCGACACGAACCACACCGCCACCACGCCGCTCGCCGCGATGCGGGGCAAGAACATCGGTGACCTGCTCAACCAGAAGAAGGTCTCCTGGGGCTGGTTCCAGGGCGGCTTCCGGCCGACCACCGCGTGGGACGGCACGAAGGGCACGTACGCCGTCTGCGGGGCGACCCACAAGAACGTCGGCGGCACGTCGGTCGTCGACTACAGCCCCCACCACTCGCCGTTCGAGTACTACAAGTCGACGTCGAACCCGCACCACCTGGCGCCCGCCAGTGTGAACGAGATCGGTCACAACGGCCGCGCGAACCACAACTACGACCTGACGGACTTCGACGCCGCCCTCGCCGCGCAGAAGCTCCCCGCCGTGTCGTTCCTCAAGGCCGCGCAGTACCAGGACGCGCACCCCGGCAACTCCGACCCGATCGACGAACAGCACTGGCTCACCGGCGAGATCAACAAGATCCAGAAGTCGGCGGACTGGAAGTCCACGGCCATCGTCCTCGCGTACGACGACTCGGACGGCTGGTACGACCACGTCGCCCCGCCGGTGCTCAACGGCTCCAAGGACACCACCACCGGCTCCAACGGGAAGCCCACCGACGCCGTCGCCTGCCGGCAGGGACCGAAGGCCAAGGGCGGCTACGCCGACCGCTGCGGCCCCGGCCCGCGCCTGCCGATGATGGTCATCTCGCCCTACGCGAAGACCAACGCGGTCGACCACACGCTGACCGAGCAGGCCTCGATCACCCGGTTCGTCGAGCAGAACTGGTCCACGAAGAGCGTCGGTGACGCGTCCTTCGACTCCCGTGCCGGCACGATGAACAACTTCTTCAACTTCAGGAAGCCCAACAACGTCGAGGTGCTGCTCAGCAAGAACGGCAGTGTCTCCAGCATCAGGTCGATCCCGAAGAAGGCCCCGAAGCCCGCGAAGGACGTCAAGATCACCGGCCCCATGGGCGGCGGCCTCGACGACTCGGGCCTCGCCTCCGAGGCCGGCGACTCCACGTCCCTGACCGTCCCGGTCACGGCGGGCGCCGCGCTCCTGGTCGCGATCGGCGCAGGCGCGGCGATCCGCCGCAGGCAGCGCACCTCGTAGCACCCGGCTCCCGGTGGTGGCCGGGACCGCGCGACAGCGAAGGGGCGGGGCCCAACCGGGCGCCGCCCCTTCGCCGTTCCCTGAAGAGGCCCCGCCGTTCCTTGAAGCAGCCCTGCGGTTCCTGGAAGCAGCCCTGCGGTTCCTGGAAGCAGCCCTGCGGTTCCTTGAAGAAATAGCAACGAATCTGTGAGGTTCCTGGGGATATAGTGAGGCGTCCACGTCAGTCGCACAGGCGACTCGCCTGGTCATTCACTTCCGCGCATGGACATTCCACAGCGCGTTCTTCACATCCCATGGGGGGGTTGTGTCGCATTCCTCTTCGGCGCGCACTCGTACGCGCCGTTCCGGCCGCCTGATCGCGGTCTGCACCACCGGAATCCTCGCCGCGGGCGCCTTCGCGCTCGGCCCGGCCGGCGCCGCACAGGCCGACACGGGTTCCGGCAGCACCGCACCGCACGCCGTCGCGCCGGCCAAACCCAAGAGCGCGCCGCAGCCGACGTTCACCCTGCCGAAGAAGGCCAAGGCGCCCTCGAAGCGCTCCCGTTCGCTCGTCGCGGGACAGAACACGGCCGGCGCGCCGCTGACCACACCGCGCTTCGACCCGGACGGCGACGGACTCGCCGACGTCCTGGTCGAAGGCGGCGACGGCTCCATCGGGGAGCTGGGCGGAAGCGGTGGCGACTGGAACGATCACGGCACGACCCAGCAGAAGTACCTGGATATCATCACACCCGGCCAGGAGACCTCCACGGCCACCCAGGTCCTCACACTGACCACCACGGGCCAGCTGTCGCTCTGGGACTACGACTCCTTCCCCGGCGGCAGCCCGCTGTGGACCGGGAGCGGCTGGAACACGTACAACAAGGTCGTCGCGGTCGGCGACATCAACGGTGACGGCAGGGGCGACCTGCTGGCCCGTACCCACACCGGCGACCTGTACCTCTACACGGGCACGGGCAACACGTCCAACCCGTTCGCCGCCAAGGTCAAGGTCGGTACCGGATTCGGCGTCTACGACCAGCTGGTCGGCGGCGGCGACATCACGGGCACCGGCTACGAGTCCCTGGTGGGCCGCGACCTCAACGGCGACCTCTGGTACTACCGGCTGGACGGCACGGCCTCCTCGCCGCTGGCCGCCAAGGTCAAGATCGGCACCGGCTGGAACACGTACAACCAGCTCATCGGCTACGGCGACGACCACTCGCAGCAGGGCGGCATCCTCGGCCGCCAGGTCGGCGGCGACCTGTACTACTACACGGGTGTGCCCGACGGCAGCGGTACCGGCACACTGACTCCCCGGCAGTACCTCGGTGGAAACTGGAACAGCGCGATCATCGTCGGACAGGGCAACAACGCCCTCTGGGGCAAGAACAACCTGTATGGCCTGACGTCCGCCGGCACGCTCTACTACTACTCCGGGCTCAACACCGGCGGGCTCGACTCGCGCCAGCAGGCCGGCACGGGCTTCCAGGGCGCCAAGCTCAACGCACCGGTCTCGCTGACGAGCGCGGACGAGGAGCCGGTGCTTGAGCTCTACCAGGGCACGCTCTACAACGACACCCCGGGCTACACCGACATCCAGACCACCGGCTTCGGCAGCGTCAACCTGATCCTCGGGCCCGGCGACCTGAACGGCGACGGGCGCAGCGACCTGCTCGCCCGCGACAGCGGCGGCACACTGTGGCTCTACACCGGCAAGGGCGACGGCCGCTTCAACGCGAAGACGAAGATCGGCGGCGGCTGGAACCAGTTCAACCAGATCGTCGGCGCCGGCGACATCAACGGTGACGGCTACGCCGACATCGTGGCCCGCAACTCCGCTGGGCAGCTGTACTTCTACGCGGGCACCGGCTCGGCGAGCGCGCCGTTCAAGGGCAAGTCGCTGATCGGTTCGGGCTGGAACACGTACACCAAGCTCGCGGCCCCCGGCGACCTCGACGGCGACGGCCGCGCCGACATCGTGGGCGCCACGTCCGGCGGCCAGCTGTACCGCTACTCGGCCACCGGCAAGACCGGCACCTCCACGTTCAAGGCGAAGGCCGAGATCGGCAAGGCCGGCTGGAACAGCTACACGTCGATCATCTGACATCCGGCCGCCCCGCGCGGGGGGGGCCGGGCCCCCCCCCGGCGCGGGGGGGGGCGCGGGGCCGGGGCCCCCCGGGGGCGGCCCGGCCGAGGTGGGGCATCAGCGGCTGGCGCGGGGCGGTAGTGAGGTGGAG
>NZ_JAIUKE010000070.1 GCF_020176795.1 Streptomyces sp. 8L | reverse complement strand
CCCGCCCCCCGCCCGCGCCCCCCCGCGCCGCGGGGGGGGGGGCGCGGCCCGCCCCCCCCCGCGCGGCCCCCCCCCCCCCCCCCCCCCCCCCCCCCCCCCCCCCCCCCCCCCCCGCCGCTGTGTGTCGGTGGCCTGTAGGCGCCCGGCCGCACGTGTCGGTCCGCTGTAGGCGGGCTGTCGGCGGCGCCGAGCACCGTTGCGGTGAGCAGTCCTGGCACCCGCCGGCTGCCACGCGACAGGCGAGGAGCCACCATGCACGACACGCACGTCACGATCATCGGCGCCGGACTCGGCGGCCTCACCCTGGCCCGCGTCCTGCACATCCACGGCATACCCGCCACGGTCTACGAGGCCGAGCCCTCCCCCGCCTCGCGGGCGCAGGGCGGGATGCTCGACATCCACGACTACAACGGACAGCTCGCCGTCGCGGCGGCGGACCTGATGGACGAGTTCCGGGGCCTCGTACTGGAGGGCCGCCAGGCCATGCGGTTCGTCGGCCCTGACGGGGCCGTCCTCGTCGACCGGGCCGACGACGGCACGGGCGGGCGCCCCGAGGTGCAGCGCGGCGAGCTGCGGCAGATGCTGCTCGACTCCATCCCGGACGGCGCCGTCCGGTGGGGCAGGAAGGTCAGCGGGGTGACCGTCCTCGGCGGGGGCCGGCACGAGGTGGCCTTCACCGACGGCACGACCGTCGAGGCGGGTCTGCTCGTCGGCGCGGACGGCGCCTGGTCGCGCGTCCGCCCGCTGCTTTCCGACGCCGTGCCGGAGTACGGCGGCATGTCCTTCGTCGAGACCTACCTGTACGACGCCGAGACCCGGCACCCGGCCGTCGCGAAGGCGGTGGGCGGCGGAACGTTCGGCGCGGTCGATCCGGAGGGGAACGGGAGGTGGATCGGCGCCCACCGGGAGCGCGGCGAGACCATCCACACCTATGTGACCCTCACCAGGCCGCTGGAGTGGTTCGACGCCGTCGACTTCACCGACCCGGCCGCGGCCGCCGCGCGCGTCGCCGCGGAGTTCGACGGCTGGGCGCCGGAGATCACCGCGCTGATCACCGAGAGCGACACCGCACCGGTGCACCGCCCCAACTACACCCTGCCGGCCCGCCACCGCTGGGACCGGGTGCCGGGGGTGACCCTCGTGGGCGACGCGGCCCATCTGTCCCTGCCCAACGGCGAGGGCGCCAACCTCGCCATGCAGGACGGCGCGGAGCTCGGCACGGCGCTCGCCGCGCATCCCGGCGACACCGAGTCGGCGCTCGCCGCGTACGAGGAGGCCATGTTCGCGCGGGGCGCCGAGGAGGCCGAGGGTCCCGACATCAAGACGTTCCAGGACGTGATCGACTTCTTCGCGGAGCAGGACCGGACGCGCTGAAACCGGCCCGGCGGGCGCCCGTCCGGCCGTGTACAGCCGGGCGGGCGCCCCGTGGCGCAGGAGAACCGGCGCGTCAGCTGCCCGCCGCGCCCCTGGAGCCCCGCCGGTGCCGGCCGAGCATCCAGGCCGCGCCGCCCGCCACCAGGACGGCGGCGGCCACCGCGATGCCGGTGACATCGGCGGCCGTGTTCCGCGTCGCGGGGGCCGCCCCCCCCCCCCCCCCCCCCCCCCCCCCCCCCCCCCCGCCCCCCCCCCCCGGGCCCGGCCCCCCCGGGGGCCCCGGGCCCCCGGCGAGCGCCGCCGGGGTAGG
>NZ_JAIUKE010000069.1 GCF_020176795.1 Streptomyces sp. 8L | reverse complement strand
CCCCCCCCCGGCCGGGGGGGGCCCCCCGCGGGGGGGGGGCCCGGGGGGGCGGGGGCCGGGGGGGGGGCCCGGCCCCCCGCCACGGCAGCGCCCCGGCCCGTACCGCCCTGGCCCGTACCGCCGTTGCCCGTAGCGCCGTTGCCCGTAGCGCCGTTGCCTGCGACGGCGTTGTCCGGACGGCCGCCCCGGCCGCCCGTGCCGTGGCCGTGCGACGGGTCGGACACCGGCTGCCCCAGCGTCGAGCGGCCCGCCGGTACGTGCACCGACGGCGTCAGCGCCACCGAACCGTCCGCGTTCAGCAGCACCTCGCGCTGCTGCGGGTGCGCGAAGTCGAACGCACCGGCCAGCGAGCCCGCCGTGGCGTCGAAGGAGCTGTCACCGATCCGCCCCACGCCCCAGTTGTCCTCGATGAACCGCAGCACGGACGCCTGGGTGGTCTGTGTGTGGTCGATCGCGTTGCGCTTGCTGTACGGGGAGATCACCAGCAGCGGCAGCCGGGGGCCGGGACCGCACCGGTCCTGGTAGCCCCCGGCCGGCGCGGGGCCGCCGGTGCACAGGGCCGTGTCCTGGCCGCTGTCCGTGGACCCGTTGAGCACACCGGCCGTCGCCTGGTCGTACCAGCCGTCGGAGTCGTCGTCCGCGACGACCACGGCGGTGCTCGACCACGCGGGCGACTTCTCGATCGCGTTGATCCTGCTGGTGAGGAACTGCTGCTCGTCCAGCGGGTCGGAGTAGCCCGCGTGCGCGTCCTGGTACTCGCCGGCCTTCAGGAACGACACGCTCGGCAGGTTGCCCGCCGCCAGTGCCTTGTCGAAGTCGGTGAGGTCGTACTGGTGGTTGGCCTGGTCCTGGTGGCCGATCGCCGCCACCGAAGTGGGCGGCAGATGGTGCGGGTTGGCCGTCGACTTGTAGAACTGGAACGGCTCGTGGTGCGGCGAGTAGTCCACGGACGCGGCCCCGCCCACATTGCTGTGCGTGGCGTCGCAGTGCGCCGCGCCGCCCGGTGAGGACGTCGGTTTGAAGCCGCCCTGGAACCAGCCCCAGCTGACGCCCTTCGCGTTCAGCAGGTCGCCGACGTTCCTGCCGCGCACGGCCGTCAGCGGCGAGGACGCGGTGTGGTTGTTGTCGGAGCAGTCGTCGTAGGCGGGGTCGGAGTCGCCGAAGACCGTGCCGACGCCCGTCTTCGGGTCGGGGCTGCCGACCGTGGTGGACTTGCCGGGCGCCAGCTGCTCGCCCGTGGTCGCGTCGACCGTGATGCCGCCGTGCGTCTGCCCGGAGACCAGGTTGAGCGCGCCGGGCGTGGACGGGCCGAAGACGTTGCCGTAACTGTTGTCTCCGAGCGTGTAGTTCTGCGCGTAGTTCCACAGCCCCGTGACGGTGTTGCCGTCGTAGTAGTCCATGGTCAGGCCGGGGCTGCCGTACAGGCCGGTGCACGTGTCGCTGCTCGTGTGCTGGGCGAACGCGTCCATCGCGCCGCCGTCGAAGGCCTGTTGCTCGGGGTTGTAGCTGTGGTTCTGGTCGCAGGTCAGCGCCTCGGCGGCGCCGAGGCGGCGCGGCTGGTACTGGTTCGGGTTGTGGACCAGCAGCTTCGAGCCGTCGCTCAGCAGGTTCTGCGGCGCCGAAGTGCCCTTGGCAGCTGTGAACTTGGTGCCGTCCGTGTTCGCGGCCTTCGGGTACGTGCCGAAGTAGTGGTCGAACGACACGTTCTCGTCGAACAGCACCACCACGTGCTTGATCGGGGTCGCCGTGGCCGCCTTCGCCGCGGGGAGCGCGGCGGGCGCGGCGGACGCCCCGGCCGGGGCACCCACCGCCGCCGCGAGGGCGGCCGTGGCCGCGGGCGCGGCGGCCAGTCGGCGGTGACCGCGCGGGCGGCGCGGCCCTGAGCGCCGGTCGCTTGGCATGGTGTCCTTCTCTCCTGGGTGTCTCGTGGTGATGTGCATCCGCGTGTCGATGTGATCGCGCGCCTCGGTGTGCGGGGCCGCCTGGTCCCGGCCCCTGTTGCCGCCCGTCATCGGGTCACCCGTACCGTGCCGGACACCGTCTTCGTGGTGTGGCCCGCCGTCACGGTCACCGTGACCCGGTACCGGCCGCCGCGCGCGTAGTGGTGTGTGCCGAACGCGGAGTAGTCGCCGGTGCCGTCGAGCGAGAGCACGGTCGCGGTGGAAGCGCCGCTGTGGTCGCCCCAGTCGACGCGTACGCGGTAGCCGGAGGTGTCCCCCGCACCGGCCGGCGCCGCCGAAGCCGCCCGGGCCGTCGTCGTGCCGCCGGACAGGTGCGCGACGTCGGCCGCGAAGTCCCGGCCGCTGGTGGCCGGTACGGTCGCGGTCGCCGTCAGGCCGGCCGGCTTCGCCGCCGACGTGCCGACGGCGAAGATGTGCTCCACGCCCGTGTCGGTCACCTTCGGCAGGGTCACACTCGCGACCGCCTTCCAGCCGTCGAGGGCCGCGGGCTTCGTGCCGTAGAGGGTCGCGGTGGTGTTGTCCTGCGAGCCGTTCGCGTTGTCGCGGTGCGCGGTCGTCACGACGGGGATGTTCGCGCCCGCCGGCAGCCTGGGCGTGGTCCAGTCGTCCAGGCCGACCGGGACGACCTGGTGCGTGCCGTCGGTGTAGTTGACGGAGGCGAAGCCCGTGGCGGGGCCGTTGGTGGCGGCGCCGAGGAACGAGATCTGCCCGGCGTGGACACCGTGCAGGTCGATAGTCTGGCCGTGCGGAATCCAGTTGTCCGGCGCGCCCACCGGGGTGTCGGGCCAGGTGTAGGTGACGTCCGTGCCCGGCAGCGCGACGGACGCCCCCGGCTTCGGGAGCAGGCCGCTCTGGAAGGTGTTGTCGGAGACGTCGAAGCTGCCGAGGTTCCCCTCGCCCGCCGGGGTGGCGCCGACGTTGTTGTACGCGTCGCTCCCGTCGGAGAACGACGGCGGTACGTCACCGGCCCCCGTTCCCCACGCGTTCGGCTTCGTGCCCATCGAGAAGGAGAGGGTGCCGCCGTGCCGAGCGAAGGACTCCGGCAGCCAGTTCGCCGATGTGCCGCGGCCGTTGACGCGCATCCCCGTCACGTACTTCGCGTCCGTGGACTGCCCCGGCGCGTCGATCGTGTACGAGCGGTGTCCCGCGCCCGAGCTGGTGATCTTCACCGAGCTGAACGCGGGCCCTGACACGGCCAGTTCGGAGCGGCCGTACACTGCGGGGAACAGGCCGACCGACGACCACACGTACCAGGCGGACAGCGCCCCCAGGTCGTCGTTGCCGTACAGGCCGTCGGGGGTGTTGCGGGTCCACAGCGCGTCGCGGATCTCCTGGTTGACGTCCGCCGTGCGGTCCGGGCGGCCCAGCCAGTTGTAGAGCTCCGGGTCCTGCGAGTCGATCTCGTTCGACATGTACGCGTAGGGGCTGTTGGAGCCGGGGTTGAACGTCGTGGAGCCCGGTGCGAGGTTGCTGAAGAACCGGTCGAGCTGCGCCTCCGCCTGGGCCGCGCCGCCCTTCTTCGCGATCAGCCCTGCCACGTTCTGCGGCACCATCCAGCCGTACTGCGAGCCGCTGGCCTCGGAGAACTGCCCGGTGTTCACGTCGAGGTCCAGCCCCCGGTCGAAGCCGGTCTTGCTGCGCGGGGTGAGCGCGTTGCTGCCCGGGTCGAACAGGTCCTGCCAGCTCTGCGCGCGCTGCATGAACGTGCCGTACGCCGACGTGTCGTTCAGCCGCCCGGCGAGCTGCGCGATGCCGAAGTCGTCCACCGCGTACTCCAGCGAGGTCGACGTCGGCCACTGCGTGCCGTTGGACTCGGGGACGAAGCCGAGGCCCGCGTACTGGTAGAAGCCGCCCCGGTGGTTGGTGGCCGGGATGCCGCCGGCGGGCGCGCCTGGTGCGTCCTTCGGTACGAGCCGCTGGCTGGACTCCATGCTGGCCAGTGCGCCCGCGCGGTCGTAGTCGGTGGCGCCGAAGGCGTCCATGCTCGCGACGATCGAGTCGAGGGAGTCGCCGTCCATCTTGTTCTGGCCGGCGTTCAGCATCGGCCAGTTGTACCAGCCGACCTGCTGTGCCATGTCCGTGATCGACTGGTTGATGTCGGAGGCGCGGTCCGGGAAGAGGAGTGCGATCAGCTGCACCTCGTCGCGGTACACGTCCCAGCCGGAGTAGGTCGCGTAGGCGTGGTGCCCCTTGCGGACGGTGTGCGTCTTCTTGTCGTAGCCCTCGTACTGGCCGTTGACGTCGTCGAAGACGCTCGGCTCCTGCATGGTGTGGTAGAGCGCCGTGTAGAACGTCTCCAGCTGCGCGCCCCGCGCCCGGCCCGACCGCTGCGAGCTGCGCACCCGCACCTGGTCGAGGGCGTCGCGCCAGGTGTCGTGCGCGGCCGAGCGCAGCGCGTCGAAGCTCTTGCCGCCGGTCTCCGCGGTCATGTTCTGGCGCGCGTTGTCGACGCTCACGTACGACAGGCCGATGGTGGCGACGACCGACGAGCCGGGCGCGAAGCCCACGAAGGCGCCCGCGCCGTGCGAGGCGGTGGACGTGGCGGTCGCCCTCGAACCGGCGCCGAGGCCGGAGACGGGGGCCATGTCGGCGCCCTGCCAGGTGCCCGCCGTGGCGAAGGGCTCGCTGAAGTGCGCGTAGAAGTGGGCGGTGTAGGTCACGCCCAGCTTGCAGGTCGCCTCGACGGTGGTGGTGCCCTCCACCACGTCGTCGCCGACGACGCTGACACTCGTGTCGGAGCTGCCGTTGAGGGAGCCCGCCGCGTCGAAGAGCAGTGTGCCGGAGGCCGCGCCCTTCGGGAAGGTGAAGCGGGCGTCGGCGGTGCGGGCCGTCGCGGTCAGCTCGTTCTTCACGCCGTTGGCCAGGGTCACCCGGTACGCGCCGGGCGTGGCGCTCTCGTCGGCGTGGTCGAAGCCCGCGTAGTACGGCTTGATGTCGGCGGCCGGGGAGGACGGCAGGACGCCGCCGGGCAGGTCACCCGCGTACGGGAGGATCGGGAAGTCCTCCGCGCCGTTGTGCCCTGCGCAGCCGGTGCCGGAGACGCGGTTCATCGAGAAGCCGCGTATCTGGTCGGCGTCGTACTCGTAGCCGCCCTGGTTGGTCCCGGAGCCGCCCTTGGTGTTGTACGTGTTCGGGTTGAAGTTGACCATGCCGAAGGGCGTGGTCGCGCCGGGCGACGTGTCGCCGTACGCGCTCTCGGTGGTGTTCGCGGACGCGTTGTCCTGCGTACCGATGAAGGCGTTGACGCTGGCGGTCGGGTCGCCGTTCCACGACGCGGCGCCGGCGGGGGGGGGGCCCCGGCCCGGGCCCCCCCCCCCGGGGCGGGGGGGGGGGGCCCCCCCCGGGGCCCCGCCGGCCCGCGCGGGGGGGGGGGGCCGCGGGGGGGGGGGGCGCCGACCGGAGCCCGGGGTGGCCGGGGGGGGGGGGGCCCCCGCCCCCCCCCGGGGCCCGGGGGGGGGGCCCCGCGCGGCCGGCGCCGCCGACGAGGGCGAGGGCGAGAGAGGCCACGGCGGCGCGCCAGGGCCGTCTCGCGTGATCACGCGTCATGTCCGGCCGTTTCCGTGGAGGCCGGCCCGCTCTGGTGTTGACAACGTTGTCTGCCTTTCTGGATCTACGCTCCGGGGACGGAGCGCCCCGGCGGAGCCAACCTTCCCAAGATGAAGTTGGCGTATACAACAGATGGCGCACGCGAACGTGGGCTTCGCCGCGGGCCCGCCCTGGCGTCGGCCCGAAGGACGTGCCCGTTACGCGGAGGACGCGCCCGTTACGCGAGAGGGCGTGCCCTGCCGTCGGCCGGAAGGGCGTGCCCGTTACGCGAGAGGGCGCCCTGTCGGCTCCCGGGAAGGCGTGCCGCCACGCGGAAGCGTGCATCGGCCGGCGGCCGGAACGGTGTGCCCGTCGGCGGCCGGAAACCGACGGTCGCGGCGGGGAGCCCCACGGGGGCCGCTACGGTAGCCGCTAGGGTGCACGGAGTGAACACCGCTTCCCAACTCCCCGCTGCCTTCCGCCTGATCGTCACGGGTGGCGGCACCGGCGGCCACACCTATCCCGCGCTCACCGCGATCCACACGTTGCAGGACCGCCTGGCCGCCGAGGGCCGCGCACTCGACGTGCTGTGGATCGGCACCGCCGAGGGCCTGGAGGCCAGGGTCGCCGACGCGGAGGGCATTCCGCTCAAGACGGTACGTACGGGAAAGGTCCGGCGGTCCTCGAACCCGGTGAGGATGGTCTCGCCCGCCAACGTCCGCGACATGGCGCGCGTTCCGCTGGGAGTCGTCCAGGCGCGCGGGACGGTCGCCGGGTTCCGGCCGGACGTCGTGCTCGCGACGGGCGGCTACGTGGCCGTGCCGACCGGGATGGCGGCCCGTATGTGCAAGGTCCCGCTGGTCCTGCACGAGCAGACCGTGAAGCTCGGTCTCGCCAACCGCAAGCTCGCCGGTTCCGCCACACGGATCGCGCTGTCCTCGGAGTCGAGCCTGCCGCTCCTCCCGGAGAGCGTGCGGCACGCCGCGGTGGTCACCGGCAATCCGGTGCGGCCCGAGGTTCTGGCCGGACAGCCGGACCGGGCCGTGAGCCTGCTGGGCCTCCGCTTCGACCGGCGCCTGCCCACGGTGTACGTCACCGGCGGGGCGCAAGGCTCACAGCAGATCAACGACGTGGTCGGCGGCGAGCTGGGGTGGCTGCTGGAGCGCGCCAACGTGGTGCACCAGTGCGGGCCCGCCCACCACGAGGCGCTGGCCACCCGCATGGCGGGACTTCCGGCCCACCTCGCCGCCCGGTACCACCTCGCCCCGTTCATCGGGCCGGAGCTGCCGGACGTCCTGGCCCTGGCCGATGTGGTGATCTCGCGCAGCGGCGCGGGCACGCTGGCCGAGCTGACCGCCCTGGGCAAGCCCGCGGTGTTCCTCCCGCTTGCCTCCGCGGCGGGCGACGAGCAGGCGTACAACGCCCGGCACCTGGAGGAGTCCGGCGCGGCGCTCGCGCTCGTCGGCGAGGTCACCGGCGACCGCCTGCGCGAGGCCGTCGGCCCCCTCCTCGAAGACCCGGCGCGCCGGGCGGCGATGGCGAAAGCGGCGCGGGCGCACGGCCGTCCGGACGCCGCGGACAGGCTCGTGGACGTACTCCTGTCCGCAGCCGCCGAGGGCCCACTCCGAAAGACGCGAGGCGAGTGACGGGAGCCGGGTGACGGGAGGCGGGTGACGTACGCCGGGTGGCGCGGGCTGGGTGGGGCGAGCCGCCCGGTGGCGTGAGCTGGATGACGTACGCCGGGTGGCGCGGGCTGGGCGACGTACGCCCGCTGGCGCGGGCTCGGCCGGCGGAGCGTGGTCGTGGGACGTGACGCGCCCGTCCGGGAAACATCCGCGCGCGATCCGGCACGGATGGCTCTCGGGCCTCTTGACGTGTCCGCGTTGAGAGCGCTCCCCTGAGAGACGGCCGCGCTCCCCACTCCGGCGCGGCCTCGCTCACCGACGGCCGCGCGCCGCGGCCGGAGAGGACAGCCGTGCACCCCACCTCCGTACGGGCCGCCATCACCCGCGGCAGACATCTGACCCTCCTCGGGGCCCTCGCCCTGGCCCTGTGCCTGTTCACCGCCCTCGCCGCACCGCCGCAACGGGCGCACGCGGCACCGGTCGCCGCGCAGGCCCCGGCCTCGGCCTCGGCCAACGCCCGGGCAGCCGCGTCCGCCAAACCCGCCGCCGCGAGCATCTGCGACATCTACTGCGACGCCCGCGATCCGTCGAACGCCACGAGCCAGCGCAATGCGGCCACCGCCACGGTCCACGGCCGCACCATCACGCTCGTCCTCTCGGACAACGATGTCATGGGCTTCGCGACCATCGGCGGCGGCGGGCAGGGCGACGAGGTCTGGCTCGACCGCTCCTTCGACGGCGGCAGGACCTGGGGGTCCGGCAGCAAGCTCGGCGACACGAAGACCCCGGCGGGCTCGGCGGGTTGGCGCACCCAGATGTACAACGTGGACGACTGGGTGAACGCGGGCGTCGGCGCGCTGCGCGCCTGCGGCGAAGCGGCCGGCCAGCCGGAGATCGCGTGCACCGGCTGGGCCCGCGTGGACCGCAACGCGTCCACCCCGAGCAAGGCCGCCGCCACCGCCCTGATGATGCTCTACGACAACAAGACCGGACTCTTCGAGTCCAACGGCTGGTGGACCGGCGCGAACGCCCTCACGGCGATCATCGACAACGCCCGCATCACCGGGATGGGCAGCTACAAGTACGCGATCTCCACGACGTACGACCTCAACAAGAACGCCCAGGGCGGCAACTTCACCAACAACTTCATGGACGACACCGGCTGGTGGGGCATGGCCTGGGTCGACGCGTACGACGCCACGGGCGACAGCCGCTACCTGGACACGGCACGCGCGGACGCCGACCACATGAACGCCTACTGGGAGACCGGCACCTGCGGCGGCGGCGTGTGGTGGAGCTCGGACAGCGACAAGCACTACAAGAACTCGATCACCAACGAGCTGTACCTGGAGCTCAACGCGGCCCTGCACAACCGGATCTCCGGCGACACGACGTACCTCGGCCGGGCCAACGCCGAGTGGTCCTGGCTCAAGGGCAGCGGCCTGCTCGACGGCAGCGACCACCTGATCCACGACGGCCTGGACTCCGGTTCCTGCGCGCCCACCGGCCAGACCTACACGTACAACCAGGGCGTGATCCTCGGCGGGCTGAGCGAGCTGTACCGGGCGACCGGCGACAGCGGCCTGCTGGACACGGCGAAGACGCTGGCGAACGCGTCCACCACGTCGAGCGCCCTCAACCCCTCCGGCGTCCTCAGCGACATCGGCGAGGCGAGCGACTGCTCCTCGGACGGCTCCGCCTTCAAGGGGCCGTACGTGCGCGGGCTCGCGGCGCTCAACAGCGCGCTGTCCGACCACCCGTACAGCGCCTACCTGGACCACCAGGCGGACGTGGCGCACGCCAACGACCGCAACGGGCTCGACCAGTACGGCCCGCACTGGAACGGCCCGTTCTCCCTGCCCACGCCGGGCCACAACTGCCAGCAGGTGGCGCTCTCGCTGCTGAACGCGGCCGAGGAGAACTGACCCGGAGGCAGGGCCGGGGGCCGGACCGGCCCCCGGCCGGGCGGGGGGGCCGGGCCTGGCACCGCGTGCCGCGCTCGCGGCGTGGTCAGGCGAGGACGCAGTCCCCGCAGACCGCCGAGGCGCGCGCGGCGCGCGGCGCCGTCCGGTAGTACAGGCAGCAACTGCGCCGCCGGAAGGCGCCGTCGGGGGCGGCCGTGAACGTGCCCGCCAGCTCGGGGCGGGCCAGCAGCACCGCCCCGGCGGCGCGGATACGCCCGGCCTGCGCCGGTTCCGCCGCCACCAGGGACGTCACGGCGCCGCCGACCGCCGACGCGACGTTGCCCCACAGCGTGTGCCGCGACACGGACAGCGCGGCGAAGGCCTCACCGAGTTCGCCGAGCGCCCCCGCCACGAGGGCCTCAGCGGCCTCGGCCTGCCCGACTCCGGGCCCGTTCAGCGCGTCGCGGGGCAGCGACAGCGGGAACGTGCCGCCCGCCGTGGGGCACATCCGCAGCGTGTCCAGGTCGAGTGCGAGGGGCAGGTCGTGCAGGGCCGCGAGCGCCAGCACCGGTGACACGAGGCGGGCGGCGAAGCCCAGATGGCAGACGGAGACGGCCACCCGGTGCTCGAAGTCGTCCGGCGCCAGGCCACGGCGCGCCGCGAGCCGCTCCCGTACCGCACGCACCCTCCGCCACAGCGCGTCGGGATCGTCGGCCAGCACGCGCATCGGGAACCACGGGCCCGCGACAGCGGACTCCGGCGCGTGGCTTTCGCAGCCGAAGAACGGGCCGTAGCCGGCGAGCGCGTCGAGCAGTGCGGTCGTACGGGAGAGGGGCATGGGCCCATTCTGGCGCCGCCCCGGCCCTCTTCCGTGTTCTTCCGCCGGGCGGCGCGGAGCCCCGCTGCTCGATGGACGAGAAGCGGGGCTCGGGCCGGGCGATGGAGGCGGGGTGGTCAGCCCCGGGACGTGGTCAGCCCTGCGACTTGGCGAACCGCACAAGACCGGCGAACGCCGGAACGGAGAGCGCCAGCGCCGGACCCTCCGGGTCCTTCGAATCGCGAACCGGAACCACGCCATACGCCGAGGCGTACGCCGGAGCCCACTCGACACAGGAACCGCCATTGCTGCTGTACGAAGACTTGACCCAGAACAGGGAAGAGGAGTCGGTCGTCACGGGGTGCCCTTTCTCTTGCTTCGTCGGAACAGAGCGGTCAGCCGTGAGCCGACCGATCA
>NZ_JAIUKE010000068.1 GCF_020176795.1 Streptomyces sp. 8L | reverse complement strand
GTGCCCTTTCTCTTGCTTCGTCGGAACAGAGCGGTCAGCCGTGAGCCGACCGATCAGCCCTGCGACTTGGCGAACCGCACAAGACCGGCGAACGCCGGAACAGACAGCGCCAGCGCCGGACCCTCCGGGTCCTTGGAGTCGCGAACGGGAACCACGCCGTGCGCCGAGGCGTACGCCGGAGCCCACTCGACACAGGAACCACCGTTGTTGCTGTAGGAAGACTTGACCCAGAGCAGGGAAGAGGAGTCGGTCGTCACGGGGTGCCCTTTCGTACCTCGTTGATCATGGCCACGGATGCCGCTTGCGAGAGAGCCACGGCCTGAAGTTGATGGTAAGCCCTCATCAGCGGTAGCACAGAGGCCGGTTCGCGCTCCAGCTGCCCCTGTGTCTGGGACTCGACGTAGGAGACGACCGACCTGTCGCTGAGCGTCAGCAGGTTCACCAGGCGGTCGAACGGTCGGTCCTCGCGGATGCTGTACGGGGCGATCTGGAGCATGGTGTTGGGCTGCTCCGCGAACTGGACGAGCCGGTCCAGCTGGGCGCCCATCACGTCGGGGCTTCCGATCGGCCGACGGATACAGCTCTCGTCCAGCACCACGATCACCATGGGTGCCAAGGGGCGCGTCAGTGCCGCCTGCCGCTCGGCCAGGAACGTGACCCGTTCTTCGGCCTGTTCAGACGTGATGGCACCTCGCCGCACAGCGGCGTTCGCCAGCGCCGCCGCGTATCCCATCGTCTGGAGTGGGCCAGGAATGAGGCCCGACTCGAACAGCCTGATCTCCGTGGCCCGTCCCTCGTGCCCCACGTACTCCGGAAAGCCCTCCAGCAGAATGCCGTTCCGGATTTCCCACCACTGGCGTTCGAACGTGTCGGACGTGCCTTCGAGTCCGAACGCGGCGTCAGCGCTCGCCGCGAAGCGGTGGGTTGGCGGTTTACGAGTAGTTTCGACTCCGGAAACGTGTCTCCCTGTATACCCCATGCGCTCGGCGAGCTCGTCCTGAGTCCAGTTCCTCGCCTCACGCGACTTGCGCAAACGCGCTCCGAACGCCGCCTGCGGCGAGCTCTCGGGCCGTAACTCCTTGCGGTTTACCAACGCTTCCCCCAAGCACAGAACGTTGCAGGTCTCATGACTCTACGCCAGCCTGATGCCGCTTGGTAGTGGTTTCGCTACGGAGAGGAACGGCCATGCCCCGGAAGCGCACGCACGCCGACGGCCCCCAACCACCCACCGCGCCGGCCGAGTCCGTCACGGGGCATGTGAGCGGCGGGCGGGCGGAGCGGTGAACGACGACGACTATCCCGACCACGGAGAACCCCCGATCCGGTCGGCGCTGCTGTTCCCGCCGTGCACCTGCGGGCGGCCGGTCTGCCCCGACCTGGTCGCCCAAGGCCCCGCGCCGGAGGGCCGGTCGACGGACGGCCGACCGGCGGACAGCCGGTCGACGGACGACCGGTCGGTCAGCCCCACGATGCGGCGTCTGCGCCCCCAAGTCGAAGAGGCCAACAGGCGCGCGAAGCAGCGGGGGCGGCAGTGAGGGGGACGAGAGAGCCGGTCACGGAACACGCCGACCAGGACCGGCGGGCGCCCCACAGGCACGAGGCTCATCGTCCACAGCGAGGACACCCGACAGTGATGAATGACATGGTCACCGCCGTCTTCCGGGCGGAAACTCCCGCGCTGGGCGGCTGTTTCCTCTGCGAACGCCAGGGCCTCCAGGTCTTCCGGGTGGGGGAGATCGTCAGTCCGAGGGCGGTCACCCCGCTGACCGCCTGCCGCGCGTGTGCGGAACGGCTGCTCGCACTTCATGACACGGCGACCCTCGACCCCGTACGTCCCTACATGCGCACGCGCACACCGTAATACCCCCATGGCGACCGATCCGGGGCAAGGGTCGCGACGCGTATCCCATCGGAACCCGACGGAGAGGAAACACTGGCAATGCCACCTTCGAACACGACCGACGCTCCGGTCCCGGACCCGACCGATCCCCTGCGCGAGGCGGCCCGCGCCGCGTCCGAGCTGGACCAGGCCCTGCGCCGGGCCGGCATCACACTGCCTTCTCTCGGCGGGGACTGGCCCGCCATCAACGGGCAGCCACTCGTCGACCTGGGACGCGCGAACCTGGAGACCGTGAGCCGCCTCGTCCGGCTGGCCAACAGCGCGACACCGTCCGAACAGCCGGAACGGCCATGAACGACAGGTCTGTTGAGGACAGGTCCGACGAGGAGATGTCCGTCGAGGAGATGTCCGTCGAGGAGATGTCCGTCGAGGAGATGTCCGTCGAGGAGATGTCCGTCGAGGATCGAATGATCACCACGAGACTGCGAAAGCTGCGGCGCGACCCGCTGAGGCAACTGACAGCACTCACGGACCTGGTGTTCGAGACGGTGGCGGCGAGCCCGGACCCCGAGCTGCTACTCGAAGCGATCGAGGAATCGTGCCGCCGCCGGCTGCTTGAGGCGATAGCGGACACGGAATCGCAGGAAGAGGGTTACGGCTCCGTCCGGGCCCGGACCGTTCCGCCCGGCTCACCCACGCCCCCGTGAGCGGGCCCGGCGCGGCCGGGGCCGGAGAGTGGGCCGGGGCCGGTATGGGGCAGCCCGGACGGGCAGTCGCCCCGGTGCGCGTACAGCACCACCTGGGCGCCCTTGACCGGCACCCGCGCGCACTCCACGAAGAACCGCCGCAACGCCTCGCGCTTCACGGCCTCCTGGGGCACGGCGTCCAGCGGCTGGTCCGGCGGGTCGGTGAGGGCCCCGATCCGCCGGGCCCCGAGCACGTGTTGGCGGATCGCCTTCGAAGGCAGCTCCACGCCCTCCAGGGTGCGCGAGCGCACCGGATCGCGCCGCAGCGCCAGGTCGCGCAGGCCCCGATAGGCACCGGGGTACGACATGCGCCACTCGCGGCGCCTGGCCGGCATGAACAGCACACTGTCCGCGCCGTCCTGGTCCGCGAGGCTCCGCACCGTGCGCGCGACGGCCGCCACATCGTCCTTGCGGCTGTCCGGGGTCCGCATCTCCAGGGACACGGGCAGCAGCGAGAGGACGGCGAGCGCCACCCCGGCCCGTATCCCGTACCGCTTCCAGCGCCGCGACCGCGCGGTGCCGCGCACGGGACGGTACGCCAGCAGCCGGTCGAGCGCCTGCCCGAGCAGCAGCGCGAGACCGGCGTACGAGTACAGGACGTACCGGTCCACGTACATCGGCCGGTACACGGCGGCGGCCAGCAGCAGCGCGGTCGGCGCGATCAGCAGCGGCAGCCCGAGCCGGGCGGGCGACACCGGCCGCCCCGTGGCCCGCGCGCCCGGCCCTTCCGTCCGGCTGAGCGCGTACGCGCAGCCGGTCCCGAGCGCGGTGACCGCCACGATGTCGGCCCACTGCACCGCGCTCGGGCCGCCGATCCACGACACCTGGTCCGACTGGCCCATGCTGAACACGGCGAGCGGCGCGACCAGCAGGACCGCCGCCCCGGCCGCGAACGCCCACCGCCGCCTGACCGCACGCGGCACGCCCCCGGTCAGCACGGTGATCCCGTGCGCGACCAGCGCGGGCACGGCGAACTCGTGCAGCCAGCCCGCGGCGGCGGCGGCCCCCGCGTACCCGGCCCAGACCCACCGGCCGCCACCGTCGAGCCCGCGCACCAGCAGGTACGTCGCCAGCGCGACCAGCGCCGCCACCGACGCGTACGACCGGCCCTCCTGCGCGTACATCTGCACCAGCGGCGCCAGCGCGAACACCGCTCCGGCCGCCAGCCCGGTCCTGTGCCCGGCCAGGCGCCGCCCGGTGAGCGCCACCAGCGCCGCCGCCGCTGCCGTCGCCACGACGGACGGCAGGCGCAGCGCGACCAGCCCGCCGTCCCACACCCGGAACAGCGCGTGCATCAGCAGGTAGTAGACGCCGTGGACCGCGTCCACCTGCCCGAGCAGCGCACCGATCTGCCGGGTGCCGCGGTGCGCGACCTGGTACGTCACCGACTCGTCGCGCCACATCGACCCCTGGCGCGTCAGGCCCCACAGCCCGAGGCCCAGCGCCAGGAGCGCGGGCGCCAGCGCCGTGGTCCAGGGGCCGCGCCCGCGCCCGCCGGAGGGGGCAGGCCCGGCCGTGAGCACGGCCCCGCCGCGCTGGCGGGGCAGGACGGCGGAGGTCAGGACACGGGGCGGCATGGCACCCGACGTTACCCGCCGCGTGCCCGCCACGGACCGGGCCGCCCGCCCTAGCCGGTCAGGCCACCGACTTCCGGACGGCCTCCACCAGCGAGGCCGCGCGCAGGTCCTCGCCGCCCTCCACTATGTGGTTCATGACGTAGCCGAAGGCGAGGCCGCTCTCCGGGTCGGCGAAGGCGAGCGAGCCGCCCCTGCCGGGGTGGCCGAAAGCGCGGGGGCCGGTGAGCGGGACCATGTCGGTGGGCAGCATGAACCCGGAGGCGAACCGGCTCGGCAGCACGATCACGCGGTCGGGCCCCGAGGCCTGCTCCGCCGTCGCCGCCGCCAGGGTCTTGGCGGTCAGCAGGCGCACGCCGTTCACCTCGCCGATCAGCGACGCGTACAGCCGCGCGAGGCCCCGCGCCGTACCGATGCCGTTGGACGCCGGGATCTCGGCGGCCTGCACCTCCGGGGAGTTGAAGTCGATCTCGACCGGGTCGGTGACGGCGAAGGCCCGCCTGGCGAGCGAGACCGGGTCGCGCTGGGCCTCGACCATCGGGCGGAACTCCTCGGGAAGGGCCTCCAGGGGAACCGTGGCGAGGTCGATCTCGGGCTCCTTGTACACCATGCGGCTGACCCGGCCGCGCTCGGACTCCGGGAGGCCGATGAAGAAGTCGATCTCCAGCGGGGCGGCGATCTCCTCGGCGAAGAACCGTCCCGGTGTACGGCCGCTCACCCGGCGGATCACCTCGCCGACGAGCCAGCCGAACGTCCTGCCGTGGTAGCCGTGCTCGGTGCCCGGAACCCACTGCGGACGCTGCGCGGCCAGCGCGTCCACCATCGGCTGCCACGCCAACGCCCCCTCCAGGGACACCGGTTCGTCGAGCGCGACCAGCCCGGCCCGGTGCGAGAGCAGCCAGCGCACGGGAATCTCGGACTTGCCGTTCGCGGCGAACTCCGGCCAATAGGACGCGACGGGGGCGTCCAGGTCCAACTCGCCCCGCTGGGCCAGCAGATGCGCCGCCGTCGCGGTGGCGCCCTTCGTCGCCGAGTAGACCAGCTGCAACGTGTCCCGCTCCCACGGCCGCCCGGCCCCGGGATCGGCGCTCCCACCCCACAGATCCACCACCGGCAGCCCGTGCCGGTAGACGCACACCGCCGCTCCGATGTCCCCGTACTGCGCGAAGTTGGCCGCGAACGCCTCACGTACGGGCTCGAATCCGGCCGCGACCTGTCCCTCGATCGTCGTCGTCATACGGCCATCCTGGCACCGCGCCGACAGAGGGGTCGACGGCGATCCGAAGCCGCCCGCGGGTGCCTGCGCACGACGCGCGGGCGACTGTGCGCGGTGGCTGCGCGCCACCCGCTCGGCTGCGCGCGGCGCGCGGGTGGCAACGCATGGTGCGCTTGCCTGTGTGTGTAACAGGAATGTCTTGGGAGGCGGCTGTGCGGAACGGTTCACCGGTCCTGGCGAGTCCTGGTGATCGGAAACGCTCGTTCGTACCGACCCTTACCGACACTTACCGCCCCGTACCGAGCACCCGGCACCGCCAACCGATACTGAGGAAGAAACGATGCGCGTTCACAAGCTCACCCTCGCGGCCCTGGCCGTTGCCGCGGGTCTCTCGCTCACCGCCTGCCAGAGCGACGACGACGGTGGCAGCGGCGGCGCGGCACAGAGCGCCCCTTCCTCCGTGCCCCTCACGTCGTCCGGCGCCTCCGCCTCGTCGGGGGCAGCGGGGTCCTCCTCGGACAGCGGTCAGAACTCGGGCGGTTCCGCTCAGGGCGGCGGCACGAAATCCGGCGGTACGGATTCCGGTAGTACGAATTCCGGCGGCGCGGACACGGCCGGCGGTGCGGGCTCCGGCGGGAGCGGCAAGGCCGGCAAGTGCCGCACCGACGACTTGCAGATCACGGCAAGCGACTCGACCATCGGCGGCGACCCCAAGGCCAGCGTCACGGTGACGCTGAAGAACAGCAGCGGCCACGACTGCGTGATCTCCGGCTACGCGGGCGTCGACCTGAAGACCGACTCGGGCACGGTGTCCGCCGAGCGCGTCAGTCAGCAGTCCAGCGTCACGGCCGTCCTGGGGAGCGGGAAGGCGACGTACTTCCCCATCACCTACCCGTTCAACAAGACGGGCGGCACCGGCGTGCGCATCACCGGACTGGTGGTGACCCCGCCGGACGAGACGCACCCGGTCACCCTCAACTGGCCGGGCAAGCCCTCTCTGCCCGTCACGGACGGCTCCGGCTCGCCCGTGGAGGTCGGCCCGGTCGGAAGCGCCGGCCAGGGCGGCTGACCAGGACGGCCCCGGGAGGCGCCGGACGCGACGGCCCGGCGCCGGGCCGTGCGCCGGGCCCGCCACGCGTCTCGCGGCGCCAGGGCCGGTTCCGGCGACCGAGCGGTCCTTCTCGGCCGCCACCTACCGGTAGTCCAGATACCGTCCAGCCGCCCACCCGTGGTCCAGATACCGCCCAGCCGCCCACCGGTGATCCAGATACCGCCCAGCCTCCCACCGGTGATCCAGGTACCGCCCAGCCGCCTACCGGTGGTCCAGATACCGCAGGACCGCGAGGACCCTGCGGTGGCCCGGCTCCGACGGGGTCAGGCCCAGTTTGGTGAAGATGTTCGCGATGTGTTTCTCCACCGCGCGCTCCGACACGGTGAACTCCTCGGCGATGGCGTGATTCGACCGCCCCTCCGCCATCAGCGCGAGCACCTCACGCTCGCGCGGGGTCAGCGCGTCCAGCTCGGAGGCGCGCCTGCTCGCGCCGAAGAGCTGTGCCACGACTTCGGCGTCGAGCGCGGTCCCGCCCGCCGCGACCCGCTCCAGCGCGGCCACGAACTCCCCGATGTCCACCACCCGTTCCTTCAGGAGATAGCCGACCCCCGCGCCACCGTCGCCGATGAGCTGCGCCGCGTACTTCGTCTCCACGTACTGCGAGAAGATCAGCACGCCCGTCCCCGGCAGTGTCCGCCTGATCTCCACCGCGGCCCGCAGGCCCTCGTCGGTCTGGGTGGGCGGCAGCCTGATGTCCACCACCGCGGCGTCCGGCCGGTGTTCGGCGACCGCCGCGAGCAGCGCCTCCGCGTCGCCGACCGCCGCCGCGACCTCCACCCCGCGCATGCCGAGGAGTTGGCAGAGCCCGTCCCGCAGGATCGCGGAATCCTCGGCGATGACCACACGCATCCCACGAACCTCCTCGTCAGCGGTACGGAAGCAGGACGGTGACCACGGTAGGCCCCCCGGCGGGGCTGTCGCACCGCACAGTGCCGTCCACCGTCCGCACCCGGGCCAGCAGTCCGCTCAGTCCGCTGCCCGCGCCCACCACGGCTCCCCCGCGCCCGTTGTCCTCCACCGTGAGCAGCAGCGCGCCCGCCGCCCCGTACATCTTGATCCGCACGGCGGACGCGCCGCTGTGCTTGACGGCGTTGGCGAGCACCTCGGCCGCGCAGAAGTACGCGATGGACTCGATGGCCGGCGTGGGCCTGCCCTCAAGGCCGGTGTCCAGCGTGACCGGCAGGCCGCAGTCCGACGCGAGCGTCGCGAGCGCGGTCTCAAGGCCCTGGTCAAGCGCCGGCGGGTGGATGCCCTTCACCAGATTCCGCAGGTCCGCCACGGCCTGCTTCGCGTTGCCCTGCGCGGTCTTCACCACCCGCAGCACCTCCTCCCGGTCCGCGCCCGAGGTCACCAGCTCCCCGATCATCGTCAGATGCATGCCGAGCCCCACCAGCCTGGCCTGCGTGCCGTCATGGAGGTCCCGCTCGATCCTGCGGAGCGTCGCCGCCGCATCGTCCACAGCCTGTGCACGGGTCTCCTCCAGCGTGCGGATACGGAGGTCCGCGCGGTCCGGGCCGAGCAGCGCCGCGAACAGCAGCCGGTGCGGGACCACCGCGTTCGCCACGAGCCAGCGGGCCGCCAAGAGGAGCAGGGCCCCGACCGCCACGGGCACCAGCGCCAGCGGCCAGTCGTCGAACACCACACCTCCCACCATCAGCCCGACATGGCGCACCGAGCCGTCCCCCGAGCGCACCGTGAAGTAGTCCCACCTCTTGACCAAGGGCATGAGCAGGAGCAGGGCGCCGTGCACGTACCCGATGACGACGGCCACCGGGGGCAGCAGCGCCGTCACCGGGGCGAGCAGCGCACACCCCACCGCGCGCCATCCCGCCCTGCTGCCGATCAGGTCCCGGCGCCCGCCCCCGGGACCGGGCTCCTGCCCCCGCCAGTCGGCCGCGTCGATCTCCTCCCCCAGCAGCCGCCGCGTCAGGGTCCGTTGGGCATCGCCGACCGCGAGCGCCGTACGCACGCCGGTCGCGATCAGCCACGGCCCGAGCGCGGTCCAGGACAGGGCCCCGCCCACGAGCAGGACGATCAGGACGGCCAGCGCTCCCGCGACGGCCAGGGGCAGGGCCACGACCGCGTACAGCAGCGCCGCCGCCCTCGCGCGGAATCCGGCGCGATGCGCTGTTCGACTCGTCCCCGGGCGCGTGGCACGCCGGGGCGCGAGCAGTCGGCGAAGTGGCTGCATGGGGCTCACCCTAGGTCGGGCCCGGCCGGGTCACAGCTGGTGAATGACGGGTATGGACACCAGCCCGCAGATGGCGGACACCCCGAGGGCCATGGCCACGGCCCTCCCCCGGCGGAGGCCGCCTTCCGAGCCGCCGAGGAGCGCGCGTATCAACCGGGTCTGCATCGCGGCGAATCCACGCACGACCCACGGCGTGAGGAAGAGGAACGGTATCCCGCCGCCGAACCCGTGCACGGCCCACGCTCCGGCGAGCGTCGGCCCGCCCCAGGAGTGGGTGAGGCTCTCCGCCGTGGTGTCGGGACGCAGCGGATACCCGATGTTCATGAAGGCGACCGCCCAGAAATAGCCGGTGACGGCGAGGGCCACCAGATTCAGCGGGGCGCTCAGCACCGCGTGCACGAAGGCGAGCGGTCCCGTCCTCTCCGGCTCCGCCACCTCGGCCCCGAGCAGGGAGCGCGCCAGCCCGCGCTGCACGCGCCCGGCCGGGCCCCCGACCAGCGCGAGGGGCACGCACAGCAGGCCCACCGGCAGGGCGAGGACGACATACGCGGACCGGCGCCAGGTCGCGGCGCGGAACGGCTCCTTGAGGACCCGCACGAGTATCCGCACGGACCTCCGTCGGGGCTTCTCTGCGGGCGATCGCCGGGGCATTTCTGCGGCCCTCCGTGCGGACGCCCTCGCGGGCATCCGCCCGGGACGCTCCGAGGCAGCGGGGCGGTCGTCGGGAACGCCGACAGCACCGACAGCGTCGGGCGTATCGAGAGCGCCGAGAGCGTCGGGTACGCCGACAGCGTCGGGAACGTCGGGAACGTCGGGAGAAGGGGTACGAGTGAAGGGCCGGGTCCGCGAGGTGTTCTCCATGCCTCCAGGCTCCCGGCCGGAGGGCTCCCCTTCGATCGTGCCAGCACGGAACTCCGTGGTTCGGTTCACCCCACCCCGGGCCGCTCCGGACTCCCGGCCGCCCCGGGCTCCTGGCCAGATCCACGGGCGAAAAGCTATCCTGGTGACCGGCGCTCATCCGCCGCGTGCGTATCGTGACAGCCCGTATCGTGACAGCCGGTGAGCACTTCGGATCGTCGCGGGGCCGAGCGAGGTGTGTGGCTGTTCACGCCGCGATCCCGCCGTGATGCGGGGTCTTCGAAGGGACGGACGGTCGGACGGTGCTCAAGGGCGCGAGCAGACCATTACGGGGTTCTCAGGCATGAATGATTCTCGCGAGGTCGTCGGCGCCATCGTGCCCGGCTATCCCGAACCCCTCTGGGTCCAGGCGGTCAATCTGATCCGGGACAGGGTCGAGAAGGGCGTCCTCCAGCCGGGCATGCGGCTCCCTCCGGAGCGTGAGCTGTGCGGGCAGCTGGGCATCAGCCGGGTCACCCTCCGCAAAGCGCTCGTGCATCTGGTGGACGAGGGCGTGCTCAGCGCCTCGCACGGCAGAGGGTGGTACGTCACGCGGCCCGTGCCGGCGCAGGAGTGGCCGAACAACCTCGAATCGTTCAGCGAGACGGCCGCCCGGATGGGCCTGAAGCCGCACTCCACCGTGCTGGAGGCGAGCGCGGGGCCCGCCACCATTGACGAGGCCGAGCCGCTGGGGATCGCCCCCGGGACCCCGCTGTTCCGGCTGGAGCGCGTACGACTGCTGGACGGTGTGCCCATCGCGCTGGATCTGAGCCGCGTTCCGCTCGCGCTGCTCCCCGGCGCCGAGAAGATCGACTTCCAGACGCGCTCGCTGTACTCCACGCTCGCCGACGCCGGGGTCGAGCCGGTACGGGCCGACAGCACCATCGAAGCGGTGAAGGCCGACGACCGCGCGGCCGGCCACCTCGACGTGGCGGCGGGCGACCCGCTGCTCGTCATGCGCCAGATCGCGCTCAACGCCGAGCAGGAGCCGCTGTTCGCCTCGACCATCAGGTACGCGGGCGACCGCTACCGGCTGCGCACGTCGTTCGCCCGCGCCCACGGCTGACACCGCCCGGGCGCGCAGACGGGCGCGGGGGCGCGAGCGCCGGCGCGAGCATGGGCATGAGCGCGACCGCCACCACGACCAGGGCATGAGCGCAGCCACCACCACGACCAGGGCCAAGAGCGCGACCGCCACCACAACCACCGCGACCGCCACCACGACCACCAGCGCCAGCGTGATCAGAGCACGACCACGCCCTTGACGAAGTCCGGGCCGCTCTCCTCCATCGCGCGGAACGCGTCGCCGAGCCCGTCGAGCCCGAAGCGGTGGGTGACCAGCGGCGCGTAGCTGAAGCGCCGCCGCTGGACGAGGTCGAGCGCCTCGGACATGGCCGCCACCACACGCGTACGGTCCGGGCAGAACCCGTTGACGACGGTGACGCCCTTGTACCAGAGGTCCATGTCCATCATCGCGTCGCCCGTGTGGTGGTAACCGACCACGCACAGCGTCCCGAACGGCCTGACCAGGCTCCCGGCCGTCTTCAGACCACCGGTCGCCCCCGTCGCCTCCAGTACGAGGTCGAGTCGTGCCTCACCGGCCCGGCTCGTCGCCGCCCGGTAGTCCTCGGGCAGTTCGTCGGGAGCGAAGACCAGGTCCGCGCCCAGCGCGAGGGCCCGTCGCCGTCGCGCCGGGTCGGGGTCGACGCCGATCAGCAGGCCGGGGGCGTGCCGCCGTGCGAGCTGGATCAGCCCAAGACCCATGAAGCCGAGGCCGACGACGGCGACCCGGTCGCCGGCGCGTATCCCCGTACGGGACAGGGACTCCTCAAGGACCGCGACCGGCTCGCCGAGCGCGTGGGCCGCGTCGACGCCCTCCGGGACCGGAAGGATGGCGTGCGCGTCCATCACCGCGCGCGTCGCGAACCCGTCGCCGCCGAGCCCGGTCACCAGATCGCCCGGTGCCCACCGACCGGCCGCGCGCCCCGTGGAGACCACCCGGCCGACCATCTCGTGCCCGAGCCTGAGGGGGCCCCGGGCCGGGTCGTGCCCGAGCCACGGCCCGATGTCCGAGGTGCACACTCCGCACACCACCACGTCGACCAGGACCTGGTCGTCGCCCGGCACCGGATCGTCCTCCTCGACGATCTCGAAGGTGCGAGGCGCGACGAGTTGGCTGACCTTCATGCCCATCTCCTGTCCGAACGTCGGTCGAGAGCCACAGGCCAGATGTCCTGGAGGCGGCGCCAGTGTAGCCCCAGTGGTCCTATGTGGTACATAGTGGCGTCGCTGCCCAGTCCGCGTAACCAACGGGTTCGACAGCTCCACGAGAGGCGCACAGAAGGAAACTTGACTGTTACGTCCTGTTTTCCTTTTGAAGTAGTTGCGTCCAACCCCTAGACGGGTAAGCCATTCGTCTTAAACTGGCTGCAAGTGGTATTGGTTTGGCATAGGCGAGGAGAGAGGTATGACGTCACTCGCGGCGGCGGTCATCGGTGCCGGCTCGCAAGGCCGTGTGCATGCGTACGGATACCGCGCCACGCCCGGTGTGTCACCGGTCGCGCTCGCCGATGTGGACCGGCGGGCGGGCGGGGAGCTCGCTGAAGAAGTGGGCATACCACGCGTCTACCAGGACTACCACGAGCTGTTGGAGGCGAACAAGCCCGATGTGGTGAGCGTGTGCACACCGCCCGCGACACACCGGGAGATCGTGGAAGCCGCGGTGGCCGCGGGGGTCCGCGCCATCCACTGCGAGAAGCCGGTGGCGCTCTCGTACGGCGACGCCCTGGCGATGGCGGCCACCGCCACCGGCGCCGGGGTCCGGCTCACCTTCAACCTCCAGCGCCGCTTCGACCCGCTCCAGCTCTTCGCGCGCGAGCAGATCGCGGCGGGCGCGATCGGTGACGTGGTCACGATCGAGGGGTACTGCCCGAACCTCTTCGACTGGGGATCTCACATCCTCGACCTCATCCTCTTCCACCGGGGCGACGCCGCGCCGAGTTGGGTGACCGGCCAGGTCGATGTGACCCTCGACCGCCATGTCTACGGTGTGTTCGTCGAGACGGCCTCGCTGACCCAGATCGCCTGGCCGGACGGCGTCACCGCCGTCGTCTCCACCGGACGCGAACCCCACACACCGGTCCTCCACCTGGAGAACAACCTCGGACTGGTCGTCCAGGGCACCGAGGGCCGGGTCGACATCAGCGGCGAGCGCTGTGCCGTACACCGCTTCGGCGCACCCGGCCTTGTCAAGGAGTCCGAAGGCGACAGGGACCCGGCACGGTGGGACCGGGGCGTCGACCCCAAGATCGTGAGCGGCACCCGCGAGGCGATCCGTGACCTCGTCACGAGCCTGGAGACCGGCGCCCCGCCGGTCCTGAGCGCCGAGAACGCGCTGCGCGGCGCGGAACTGATCTTCGCGACCTATGAAAGCAGCAGGTCGCGGCGGCGCGTCACACTCCCGCTCGACCGCTTCGACAACGCCCTGCTCAGCGGTCGCGACGCCGGGTACTGGAGCCCGACCGGCGAACTGCACTCCACCTACTGAATCGAGCTGCCGCGATGCGCATACCGGAAACCCATGCCCCACCCGGCCACCACGGTCCGACCGCTCTTGTCGTGGTCAATGGTGACGACGTCTTCGAGGACCTGTTCACCGCGGCCGCCGAGTTGCAGGCCGTGCTGACGGACGAGGGCTTCGCGACCCGTACGGGTACCGGCATGGGCCGGTTCGAGCACGCGGTGCGTGACGACCTGATCGTCCTGTGCACCGCACTCGGGGAGTTCACCACCGGACAGCGGCGCGGCCTGCGCGAGGCGGTCCGGGCCGGCGCCGGCCTCCTCGCCTTCCACGCGACCAACGTACCGGCCTCCGCGTCCGCGGACCCCGACGAGGCGGACCGGCTCCTCACGGAACTGATCGGAAGCCGGTACGTGTCCCACGGGCCACGACCGCACGAGAGCCGGTTCGGTGTGTTCCCCGACCCGGCTCACGAACTGACCGCCGGACTGGCCCCCTTCACGGTGACGCACGAGCACTACGCGCTCGCCGTGGAGGACCACGCGAAGGTCGTCGCCTGGCGCGGGCCACTGGACACGACGTACGCGATGGACACGACGGACGCGACGGGCGGCACGGACCGCGCACACCCCCCGCACCGCACGGCAGGCGCACACCCCCCGCACCACTCCGCCGTCGCACACACCGCGCGCGATGCGGACAGTCCGCACCACACTGCCGGCCCACACACCGCGCGCGATACGCACGGCACAACACACTCCGCCCCGCCGCCCCTCGTCCCCCTCGTTCATGTGTCCGAGTTCGGCCGGGGCCGGGTCTGCTACGTCCAGTTGGGCCACGACATGCGCGTCTGGGCCGAGCCCCCCGTGCGCGACCTGATCCGGCGGGCGGCCCGCTGGGTGAACCGACTCACCGTCCAGGGGGTCGCGTCATGACCCCGGTCACCCGTGTGACCCGCGGCGGCGCCTCCGTGTCCGCCGGGGAAGGAAACTGACCGATGCGTACCGTGCTCAGAAAACTCGGCCTCTACCTCCTGACGGCCTGGGCCGCGCTCAGCCTCAACTTCGTCATCCCGCGCATCATGCCGGGCAACCCGGCCGACAACCTCATCAACCAGTTCCACGGGAAGCTGAGCCCCTCCGCGGTCCAGGCGCTGCGGGTGCTCTTCGGCCAGAAGGACACCAACCTCTGGAGCCAGTACATGAGTTACTGGCACAGCGTGTTCACGGGCGACTTCGGCATCTCGTACGCCTACTACCCGTCGAACGTGAGCACCGTCCTCGGCCAGAGCATGTTCTGGACGCTCATCCTGATCACGGCCTGCACCATCCTCGGCTTCGTCATCGGCACCGGCCTCGGCATCCTCGCCGGCTGGAAGCGCGGGACCTGGCTCGACTCGCTCGTGCCCGTCACCACGTTCCTGTCGTCGATCCCCTACTTCTGGTTCGCGATCATCATCGTGCTGATCTTCGCGATCACCCTCAAATGGTTCCCCCTGTCCGGCGGTTACGCGATCACGCAGTCGATCGGCCTGGACGGCGGGTTCATCTCCAGCGCGATCTACTACGCGATCCTGCCCGCCACGACCATCGTCGTCGCCTCCCTCGGCGGATGGCTGATCAGCATGCGCAACATGATGGTCACGACCCTCAGCGAGGACTACGTACGCCTCGCCGAGGCCAAGGGGCTCTCCAAGCGCCGCGTCATGTACCACTACGCCGCCCGCAACGCGATGCTGCCCTCCCTCTCCAGCTTCGCCATGTCCCTCGGGTTCGTCATCGGCGGCTCCATCGTGACCGAGGTCGTCTTCAACTACCCCGGCATCGGCACCGTGCTCTTCAAAGCCGCCCAGGCGGCCGACTACCCCCTGATGTCGGCCATCTTCCTCCTCATCACCGTCCTGGTGCTGGTAGCCAACCTGCTCGCCGACATCGCCTACGCGTTCCTCGACCCGAGGACGAGGGAGAGCTGAACCATGGCCATGCAATCCGCCGCCCTTGCCGAGGCCGAGACGCCCGGGGGCTCCTCCGGGGGACGGGCCAGACTCTGGCTGCGCCTCCTGCGCTCGCCACTGACCTGTACGGGCGTGGTCATCACCCTGATCTTCCTGCTCCTGGCGCTGATCGGCCCCTGGATCGCGCCCTACGACCCCTCGGCCGTCAGCGACAGCGCCACCCTGGGCCCGTCCGCCGCACACTGGCTCGGCACCACCCAGAACGGCCAGGACGTCCTGTCCCAGATGCTCTACGGAGCACGCGCCTCCGTGGTGGTCGGCTTCGGCTCCGCCATCCTGACCACCCTGCTGTCCGTACTCGTCGGTGTGAGCGCGGGCTACCTCGGCGGGGTCAGCGACGAGGTCCTCTCGCTGCTCGCGAACGTGTTCCTGGTCCTGCCCAGCCTGCCGCTGACGATCATCCTCGCCGCCTACCTGCCGCACAGCGGATCGCTCGGGATCATCCTGGTCATCTCCGTGACCGGCTGGGCCTGGGGCGCCCGGGTGCTGCGCGCCCAGACGCTGTCCCTGCGCAAGCGCGACTTCGTGGAGGCCGCGAGGGCGACCGGCGAGCGGACCTCGCGCATCATCCTGCGGGACATCCTGCCGAACCAGGTCGCCGTCATCGCCGCCTCGTTCCTCGGGACCGTCGCCGCCGCGATCCTCACCCAGGCGAGCCTCGCGTTCCTCGGGCTCACCGACGTGACGCAGTGGTCCTGGGGCACGATCCTCTACTGGGCGCAGGTGGACAGCGCGCTGCTCACCGGCTCCTGGTGGTGGTTCGTACCGGCCGGACTGGCGATCGCGCTGCTCGGCACCGCGCTGTCGCTGGTGAACTTCGGCATCGACGAGTTCATCAACCCCCGGCTGCGCCAGGCCGGAATCGGTACGAAGAAGGCAGAGCGCGCGCAGGTGGCGCGGCGGCGCCCGCGCCGTGTGAAGAAGCGCAAGGGCCCCGTCGTACCGCGGCCGGCCGGCGCGCCCTTCACACCGGACAGCACCGATGTGGTGCTGGACGTGCGGAACCTGCACGTGGAGTACGTGAACGGCGAGAGCCGGGTCCCCGCCGTGAACGACGTCTCGTTCACCCTGCGGCGCGGTGAGGTCCTCGGGATCGCCGGCGAGTCCGGCTCCGGCAAGTCCACACTCGCCTACGCCATCACGCGGCTGCACAAGCCGCCGGCCGAGATCTCGGCGGGCGAGGTCCTCTACACCAGGGCCGACGGCTCCACGACGGACGTGCTCTCCCTGGGCGAGGACGAACTGCGGGACTTCCGCTGGGAGGAGCTGTCGATCGTCTTCCAGTCGGCCATGCACGCCCTGAACCCGATCATGCGGGTCGGCGCGCAGATCGAGGACGTACTCGTCGCGCACCGGCCGAAGATGACGGCGCAGGAGCGCGCCGCGAGGATCGTCGAACTCCTCGGCATCGTGGGGATACCCGCCGACCGCTCGGGCTCCTACCCGCACGAGCTCTCCGGCGGCATGCGCCAGCGCGCCATGATCGCCGTGGGCCTCGCGCTCGACCCCGAGATCATCGTCATGGACGAGCCGACGACCGCGCTCGACGTGGTCATCCAGCGGCAGATCATCGAGAAGATCATGGAGCTGAAGGACAAGCTCGGCTTCTCCGTCGTCTTCATCACCCACGACCTGTCGCTGCTGATCGAACTCTCCGACACCATCGCCGTGATGTACGGCGGGAAGATCATCGAGAGGGCGGCGGCCGAGGACTTCTACCGCCACCCCCGCCACCCCTACAGCCGGGGCCTGCTCTCGTCGTTCCCCACGCTCGGCGGCCCGAAGCGGGAACTCACCGGGATCGTCGGCTCACCGCCCGACCTGCTGCGGATGCCGAGCGGTTGCGCCTTCAGCCCGCGCTGCCCGAAGGCGTTCGGCGCCTGCTCGTCGGCCGAGCCGGTGCTCTACCGGATAGCGGAACCGGGCTCCGGCCCCTCCGAGGCCGCCTGTCTGCTCTACGCGGACGGGGCGGAGAAACAGGACGAACTCGCGATGGGTGATTCGCTGTGAGCGACGAGAAGACCAGCGGCGGCCAGGACCGCCCGAGCACCCCTGACCGTCAGACGCCGCCCGGCGCCGAGCCGGTGCTCGAAGCGGTGGGTGTGACCAAGCACTTCCCCGCCAGGGGCGGCCTGAGGCGCGGTGGCGGCGGCCGGCGCGTGGTGCACGCCGTGGAGAACGTGTCGCTGCGCCTGTACGCGGGACGGATCACCGCCCTCGTCGGTGAATCCGGCTCGGGCAAGTCGACGCTGGCCCGGCTGCTCGCCCAGCTGCACCCGCTCACCAGCGGGGAGATCAGGCTGCACGGCGCCCCCGTGGCGGCCCCCAGGGGCCGGGCGTTTCGCGCGTACGTCAGCAAGGTCCAGCTGATCCTCCAGGACCCCTTCTCCTCGTTCAACCCGGTCTCCACGATCGCGGGCACCCTCAAGCGCGCCGTCTCCATCCACCAGCCGGGAAAGCGCGGCGCGGCGCAGGAGGCGGTCATCGACGACCTGCTGACGCAGATCAGCCTCACACCGCCCCGGCAGTTCACCGAGAAGTACCCGCACGAACTCTCCGGCGGCCAGCTCCAGCGCCTGTCGATCGCGCGGGCCCTGGCCGCGAGCCCCGACGTGTTCCTCGCCGACGAACCGGTCTCCAGCCTCGACGTCTCCATCCGCCTCGGCATCCTCAACCTGCTGCGCGACCTCACCGAGGCACGCGGTGTGGCGATGCTCTACGTCACCCACGACATCGCCTCGGCCCGCTACTTCGCCGAGGACACCGCCGTGATGTACGCGGGCGAGGTCGTGGAGACCGGGCCCTCGGAAGCGGTCACGCAGGAGGCGGCACACCCGTACACCCAGCTCCTGATCGCCTCCGCGCCCGACCCCTCGCGGGCCGGCGCCCGCATCCGCGACATCGGCCAGCCGCCGAGCCTCATCGACCCGCCCGCGGGATGCCGCTTCCATCCGCGCTGCCCCTTCGCGATGGAGCGGTGCACGACCGACGCCCCGCCGTCGTTCCGCCTCGGCGGCGAGCACACCACCCGGTGCTGGCTGTACGCGGACGACGAGGAGGCACGCACCCGGCGCGCCGAGAACTCCCGCGCCGTCACCGGCCTCACCACGGGCACCGAGGCGCCCGCCGCGGCGGCGAACGGCCAGTGAGCCGGCCCCGATCCTCTTTTGTCGTCCCTTCCGTCCAAGGAGCAGATGCCCAGTGGCCACCACACCGTCGTTGACCGGGTCAGGCATAACGAGACGAGGTCTCCTCGCCGGCGCTCTCGCCGGCGCGGGCAGCGTCGCACTCTTCGGGTGCGGCCCGGGGGGCGGCGCCGGCTCGGACCGCTCCACCCTCACGGTCGCCGGCCAGTCCGACAACCTGACCCAGGTCTTCAACCCGTTCGTACCGAACTCGGCGCAGGGCCTGACCTACGCCAACCGGGGCCAGGGCGGCTTCATCTACGAGCCCCTCGTCCAGATCAACGTCGTCGCCATCGGGAAGGACATCCCCTGGCTCGCGAAGTCCTGGGCCTGGTCGGACGGCAACAAGAAGCTCACCCTCAAGCTCCAGTCGGGCGTCAAGTGGACGGACGGGAAGCCGTTCTCCGCCGACGACGTCGTGTTCACCTACGAGATGCTGAAGAAGTACCCGGCGATCAACCTCCTCGGTGTCACCTTCAGCACGGTCACGGCGCCGAGTCCCACCGACATCGTGTTCGAGTTCGCGACGCCGTCGCAGCAGGACTTCACCAACATCGTGTCGGTCCCGATCGTCTCCAAGCACATCTGGTCGAAGGCCGAAGACCCGACGACCTACACCGACAAGAACCCGGTCGGAACCGGCCCGTTCAAGCTGTCCGACTTCTCCGCGCAGAGCTTCCTGCTCGTGCGCAACGAGGACTACTGGCAGCCGAAGGCGAAGATCAAGGGGCTGCGCTTCATCGCGTTCAAGGACAACGAGTCCATGACCAACGCGCTCGTCCAGGGGCAGGCCGACTGGGGCGGCACGTACATCGCCAACGCGCAGAAGACGTACCTCGCCAGGGACAGCCACAACCACTACTGGGCGCCCATCACCGGGACCGACGGCCTCATCCCCAACCTCACGCGCTGGCCGCTCAGCGACGTCGCGGTGCGCAGGGCCATCAGCCTCGGCGTCAACCGCAAGCAGGTGGGCGCGGCGACCGGCTCCCCGCCCGCGACGAGCGTCACCGGCCTGCCGATGCCGGCGTACACCTCGCAGATCTCGCCCGCCTTCAAGAACGTCAACTACCGGCAGGACACCGCGAAGGCCGAGAAGACACTGACGGACGCCGGGTACAAGAAGGCGGGTGACGGCTACTACCACAAGGACGGCAAGCGGCTGGAGTTCTCCATCAGCTTCCCCTCGGCGTACACGGACATCGCGGCGCGGGTGCAGGTCCTCGTCTCGCAGCTGAAGGACATCGGCATCAAGCTCAACATCGACACCACCACCGTCACCGACATCAACACCGTGACGGCGACGGGCAAGTTCGACTCCACGATGGGCTATCCGGTGGACTCGGCGCCGCGCGCGTTCTCCTACTACAACGACACGATCAACCCGAACCTGGCCTACCCGATCGGCAAGGCCACACCGTCGATGCAGAACATCCAGCGGTTCAAGAACCCCGAGGCCGCGTCGCTGTTCAAGGAGTATCCGAACGCGACGACGGACGCCCAGCGGCAGCAGATCCTCGACAAGCTGGAGACGATCTTCGCCGACAACCTGCCGTGGATACCGATGTTCTACTGGGGCACCTACGGCAACTGGAGCACGGCCAAGGTCACGGGGTTCCCCAGCCCGCAGGACCCGTACTTCTCGCCCGTCCCCAACCCCGTCGTCGCGCTGCGGTTGAAGCCGGTGTGATCGCGCGGGCGCGGGGGGGGGGGGGGCCGGGGCGCCGCGCCGGCCGTTCCCC